>JALRJP010000022.1:20059-20307 GCA_023261135.1 Burkholderiaceae bacterium
TCGATTCGTGTGAAGCATGAGCGTGACAGTACTTCGAGATCGTGCGGATTACCCGCTGGCCTCGCTTACCGCGCGCGCCATCCAGCTGGGCAAAACCGCTCGGGCAGAGCGCATGGCAGCCCATTCCCCTGGTGCTAGCTTGGTGTGAAGCATCTTCAGTGCCGAGGATGCTTGCTCAGGGCCCAGCCAGAAAAGAGCACGGATCGCCATGCCAGCCGGACGCGCACCCAGAACCAGCTGCCACCGGT
>JALRJP010000230.1 GCA_023261135.1 Burkholderiaceae bacterium
GGATGTCAGTACCCAAGGCATTACCCGAACCCAGGCTTGACCAAACGGCCATTGTGTTTTCAGCGCCGTCTGCGGGCAGAGCACGAGCGCCTACAACAACAGGGTTCTCGGTAACCCCAGCAGTATCTGTATCTGCAAGCCCAGATTCTTCAAGGGCCTGGTCCTCCTGTGCCGATTCAGCCGCAATGGCTGCCGATGCCTTCTTGACAAACTGTTCGTCATTGGCCTGCTTGCCAAACTTTAAAAGGCCGGAATAGCTGGTGAACCCCCAGAACTCGAGCGAATGGGCATGAAACACGCGCGGCCCGGCTGCGGGAGCGCTGGCCGCCTTGCCATTGATCGGAAGGCCAATGACCGTCGATCGCAAGAGGGATGGCGCCATGGCAACCTGGCTGGTGTGCTGATGAGCAAATGCCTTGGCAAGATCAAGAAGGCATGTGTTGCTTGAGTCTTCCTCAACACCGCCAAGCAGCTTATAGAGCGCAGACGATTTGTATTGATGCATGGGGCCTAGACCCACCAGGCAGAGGTGCTCGGCGCGTGTCATGGCCACATAAAGCTTTCGGAGGTCTTCTTCGTACTGCTCTTTACGCGCAAGCTCCTTTTGCTGCTCGCTTGGCTGGGTCACCAGTCGTCGCTCGCCGTTGGCATCACGTTCAAGTACTGTCTGATCGTGCCTTTGAACCGAAGCATGCAAGCCAAAAGGAAGAACCACCACCGGGTACTGAAGACCCTTGGACTTATGAACCGTGACAATTTTGATTCGGTCGTGATCCGACTCCATACGCAAGAGACG
>JALRJP010000231.1 GCA_023261135.1 Burkholderiaceae bacterium
ACCAACACCAATAAAGCGGGCTAATGGCGAATGCCCGCCGCAGTGTCAAGCAGATTCGCCCCCGCCCTAGGCCGCTTTGTGCAACAATATCGCGGCATCCGTGGCGCTAAGGCTGCGGCGCGCAAAGCCGCCATAGCTGCTTGTGTCATGCTCTAGCATCGGTTGCAGGGCAAACAGGCGCTGGCGATCTGCGTCTGACAGGGTGGACAGGGCCGTGCTGGCGGGATGGAAGCTTTCGCATTCCACGCCATTGGCCCAAACCACATGATGCGCGGGCAACATCAGGTGAATATAGGTCACTTCGCGCATGGCCGTATCCACCACCACCGTGCGACCATTCACCAAATCGGCGGCGCGCACCAGAACCTCGGGGGTGTTAAACAACGCCCGCGCCGAGGGGCCCGTGACCAGCAGGCGATGTTCGGGCGAAAGCACCAGTTCCTGATCTGGCCGTTCGATGCCAAAGGCCCCCGCCCGCACCCGCACAGGGCGCAGGTGTGGCATGGCAAACAGCCGTGCCCCCGTCATGCGGCGCTGGCCGATCCACAAGATATCTTGCGGGCCGCTGTCTTTGGTGTTCACCTGCTGACCCTCGCGCAGCGCCTCGACGGGGCGGGGGCCTTGTGGTGTTTGAACCATGGTGCCGGGGGTGAAACAAATCACCCCCCCGCTGGCAGGGCCCATGGGGTTTGACTGGGCTTGGTTGCCCAAATTATGGTGCACCACCCACAAGTCGCGCTGGCGTGGCGGCACTGGGCCCGAGAACATCACCAAGGGCTGCGCCCCTTG
>JALRJP010000232.1 GCA_023261135.1 Burkholderiaceae bacterium
TTAAACATGATCAATTTTGCTGCGTCATGCCCTTTCAATTATGATGGGATTGCACCATCAAAAACCTTAAAGCAGTCATTCAAACACTTTATTGTTAAGTAGCAAACTGCTTAAACTTTAGAAATTGCAAACTGCATTGGTTAACACTTTATTGAATGTTTAGGTAAATATTCTTTCCAAACGAAGCCAATAATCACGATTCAGATGCACTTTATCAACATGAAGGAGTTAAGGGAATCATTAAAAAACTTGCTTCAGACCCAAATGTAAGTTTCAAGTCATTAGTATAAATTAACCAATTATAAAAACAGATGTCTTGAATCTAACCGTTTAATAATTTAATTATCACAAACTTCCTCTTTTAAAGAGTCATCTCCTAAACTAATTTTTAAGTCGTTGAATTTGCAATTACAAGTCAATGCTTGAATTCATCTCATACAAAAAATTTGATTTTAATTTTGTTTAAATTTCTAACAATAATATTTTTCAGACCGGAATCGTAGGCGATGAGAAGGATTTGAATCGCAGATAGAAAGTGTAAGTGAAAGTCATTAGTATATTTGATTCATAAGGCTGATCAAAACTATTTTAATGTTTTGTCGAATTATTGGTTTTGAATTTTATTTATCAATTTTATTTAGCAACTAAATTAACCATATTTTTTAGATTTGGAATTAACCAACGACCTGAGCCTCCCAGAGCCAAAATCACTGAGTCTATTGCTCAGGCTCTGGGTAATATTTTGTGGGTTGCGATTGGTGCAACTGCCCTGCTATCAAGTTTAATG
>JALRJP010000233.1:0-247 GCA_023261135.1 Burkholderiaceae bacterium
AATGCTATAAAGCCTAAAATTGCAAGGATGCTAGTTTCACTGGGGCGGTGGCCTCCTAAAAAGTAACGGGGGTGTGCAATGACTTTGTGAAGCATATGTGCTATGCGAGTATTATAATGAATTAAACTTAGTCTGATTTAGAAAACCGATAGGTTTCTAAAGGGTAAATATTTTTTTTGCCTGCCATAGTGACCCGATAGTTTTTTTTGACAAAGCTATCGATTAACGGATAAAAGGTACGCCGGGG
>JALRJP010000233.1:257-783 GCA_023261135.1 Burkholderiaceae bacterium
CTAATGACTCCTAAGAGTTCCCATCGACGGGGTTGATTGGCACCTCGATGTCGGCTCACCATATCCTGGTTGAGAATCATCTTCCAAGGGTCGGTCTGTTCTACCGTTAAAATGGTACGTGAGCTGGGTTCAGAACGTCGTGAGACAGTTTGGTCCCTATCTGCTGTTAAGTTGAAAAAACATAGAACCCTGCCTTAGTACGAGAGGACTGGGATGGAGCAATCAATGGTAGGGGAGTTGTTAGATACTTAGCAAGCTCCTAAGCTAAATTGCGATGAGATAATTACTGAAATCCATTTTAAGTAAGAAGCTCTTCTATGAGATTTTCTTAAAGACAAACTAAAGACTATAGTTTTAGAATATTATTTAATTGACCAAGTTGAAAAACTTTTGAGACTAAATAAATATAATGTCTATATCTTACTATTATATTAAAATACTAAAATATAACGAGCTTTTAAGTAGTCTTGAAGTCGGCTCATAACCGAACTTCCATAGGTGCAATTCCTATTAGCTCGCTAATAAT
>JALRJP010000234.1 GCA_023261135.1 Burkholderiaceae bacterium
CACCCTACCACCAAATCCAATAATATTGCCTTTAGCATTGATAATTGGAAAGATTATTCTATTTCTAAATCGATCATATATTTTCCCAGAATCGTTTTTTTGAACTAAGCCAGCAGTTTGTAATTTTGGCTCTTCATAGTTTTCAAATTCTGTTTTCAACCCTTGCCAATCATCAATCGCATATCCAATCTGAAACTCACGGGCAACAGCTCCAGTTAATCCTCTTTGTTTTAAATAATTAATTGCTAATTCTGAAGAACGCAGATTTTTTTTAAAATGCTGATTAGCTCTCTTTAGAATTTCTTCTAACTTAAAATCATCTGCTTTATCTTTCTTTGCATTAGGTTGATCATTTGGGACGGCTAACCCAAGCTGATTTGCGATTGATTGAACAGACTCAATAAATGTTAATCCGTCGTACTCCATCAAAAAACTAATGGCGGATCCATGGGCGCCACATCCGAAGCAATGATAAAACTGTTTGGAGGGGCTCACTGTGAAAGAGGGGGATTTTTCTTGATGAAAGGGGCAACATGCAACATAGTTTGCTCCAGCTTTTTTTAGTTTCACTCTTTGATCAACAACATCGACAACGTCAATTCGATTTAAGATTTCTTGAATAAATGACTCAGGGATCATCACATAATGATAACTGAAATTATTTCAATTTTTATAAGTGATTTATGAGAGTTTTTGTCTGACTAATTTTGACACTTCACCCATATCGGCACGCCCAGCTACTTTTGATTTGAGAACACCAACGACTTTACCCAT
>JALRJP010000235.1 GCA_023261135.1 Burkholderiaceae bacterium
AATTCTATTTCTACTTAATATTCCCTCATAAATCTTATTTAATCTTAATATTTCCTGATCTTTTTTCTTAATGAATAATTTCCAATTCAAAGAGGGTTTAGGAATAGACCATCCATAGGATTTATAATTTTCAATATCTTTATTAAGTTGTGATAGGTAGTAATAAAGCTTTTTTGGGACACAACCAACATTCACACAAGTACCCCCAAAACGATTATTTTCTACAATTGCAACTTTCGCTCCATGGACGCTTGCAATGCGGGCAGCTCTAACACCACCTGATCCAGCACCAATTACTATAAGGTCATATTTCATTTATTTTTTGATAGATTGGTCTATAAAGTCATACATGAGTTGGAAGTCAATTTCAAATTCCCAATATTCAAAGCTTTTAGGTTCTCTTGAGACCAAAAGAGAAAACGATAAAGACTATTATCGTATGATAGTGTCTGAGTCTCATTTAAATTCTGGGAATTTTGCACATGGTGGTTTTTTGATGTCTTTTCTTGACAATGTCATGGGTAATGCTGCCTTTAAAAGCTTTGACAATAATCCTTGTGTTACTATCTCAATGACCACTCATTTCACCCAATCCGCATCTGCAGGGGACGAACTTATCGCACAACCAATTATTGAAAAAAGAACTAAAACTCTTTCTTTTGTAAAATGTGAAGTTTTTTCTAAAGATAATTTAATAGTATCAGGTAGTGGCATCTGGAAATCTGCTAATTGGAAAAATATCCAATCGGTAAAAGATAAAATACTCAAG
>JALRJP010000236.1 GCA_023261135.1 Burkholderiaceae bacterium
CCGCAAAAGACTCTGGGTTGCAATAAAAGTGGGTGTCTTCGTCTTCAACAAACGTTACGCCGGGCTCATCTGCCAAGGCCTTGTAAAGCGACTGGCGCAGTCGGAAGTCGCCCGGCCGTTGACACCTCACCGTAAGTTCGGGCCACTGGGCTCGGTGTTCCCGCAGGAACTTTAAAAGCCTTCCAGCAAGTGAGGGCTCCTGCTCGAACCCGGGCTCGTCGGTGCGAATGTAATGGACCGTGTAGCCTTGGCTTTGCCAACGGTCGCGGGCATGCCGCATGGCCGAGAGAAACAGAACCGTTCGCGCTTTATGACTTCTGACATGGCTCGCCTCTTCGGGAGCCTCAATAAGAAGAATGGGCGCTTGGGTTCCAAGCTCTGGACACACAGCAGGACGTTCGGAAAGCTGATCGCCAAGGACCAGTCCAAGTGTGGTGCCCACCGAACAGGAACTAAAGCGAGTGGCGATGACGCCAGTCAACCACCGACTTTGTCAGGTCTGCAAACTCCGTGACAACGCGAATGCCATCGGGGGCCCGACGGCCAAGAACGGGGCAGCGCCCACCCGCCCAGATTTCAACAGACTTAGGCAGCTTCGCACGCAACTCAGTCAGACCGTCAACAACCAGCGTTGGATTCATAACGGGCGAAAAGGACAAAACCACGACGTCAATGTCTTGTGCTTGAGCGGCGAGCACAATATCCCAGACAGGCGTTTGAACACCCAAAGAAAAACAACGGCAGCCTTCGAGTGCAAGAAGTGCCTCGA
>JALRJP010000237.1 GCA_023261135.1 Burkholderiaceae bacterium
CATTGCGGTTAGATATTAATACGTCACAAACGGCTGGCTTAGACCTCTATCGAGTGCTTGATAAAGGTAATGGCGAGTACGATATTCAAGTAATGAAGGGCGAGGAATACTTTACGCTTTATCGTTTTGATCATGCGATTTACTGTGATGCAGATTGTGCGCTTGGGCATTTTTATTCTTATAAGAATCCAAATGCGGTGTTTTTAAAAAACCTAATGGTGACTTTGAAGAGGAAAAATCAAACAGTCGTTTTGGTTAATGCGGAGCTGACTATTAGAGATTGCCAAGGCGAGCACAAGCTTTCTATCGATACTCCACAATCCCTTGGAAGCATTTTGGCATCTGAGTTCGATATTGCCCTTGAGCCTGCGGTGGTCGAGCATCTTTTTATTCGTTTTCTGGCGCCTATGTTGGCTGTTGATAAAGTTGAGACGATGTCATGAGCTCGTTTTTTACCTTGTTGCTGTGGGCTTGGCTGATGGCGTCTTCCTTTATTGTGTCGGGTCATATGGTGGAATATGCCAGTCCGATTGCAACGTCGGCGTTTCGTTTTTTATTGGCGATGTTGATTATGTTGCCTGCGCTATTATTCAGTTGGCATCGAGCTAAGTTAAATAAAATCGAGCAGTTTAAGGCGTTGTTCGCATCTCGTCAGCGGCTTTTTCATTATGTGGTGATAAGTGGTGCGCTGGTGGGATTTTTTATTGGTTTATTTGTTGCGTTACAGTCCACTACGCCGTTGAATACCTCTGTTTTATACACCTTGGT
>JALRJP010000238.1 GCA_023261135.1 Burkholderiaceae bacterium
ACTTGATGCAGGTATTCAGGCCATCGCCTTTCAGGCCGCTCAGGAGGCCTGGCGGCAGCATCAGGCCAAGTCGGTTTCCGTGGTGGTCGTGGACAGTCGTACGGGTGAGCTTCTTGCTCTGTCGAATGCCCCGTCGTTTGACCCTGGGCAGCGAGGTCAGCTTGATGCCACGCGCGTTCGTAATCGCGCCGCGGCTGATTTGTTTGAGCCCGGCTCCACGATGAAGCCTTTTGTTGTTGCGGCGGCCCTGGATGCCTCTCTTTTCGAGCCTACAACTTCCATTTCAACAGGCAATGGTCGAATGACGATTGGTCGTCGAACGATACGCGATACGAGGTCCTATGACCGGCTCACGGTAACCGAGGTTATTAAGAAGTCCAGTAACGTGGGCATGGTTCAGATCTCGCGAGGCCTGCCGTCCTCAACGCTTTACGACACCTTTGCGAATCTGGGGTTTGGCCAGACAACATCGTTGCAGTTTCCCGCCGAGGCCTCGGGTCGGCTAAGGCCTTGGCAGTCTTGGCAGACCATTGACAAGGCTACGATCTCCTATGGCTATGGCCTCTCGGCATCCTTGTTGCAGATGGTGCAGGCCTATACCGTGTTCGCTCGCAATGGCGACCGGGTAGATCTGCGAATGACGCCAACAAGCGGCCCTGCGGTGGGCACGCCGGTTTTTAGTGCGAAGACTGCGGCAGCTGTGCGCGAGATGCTTTCACAGGCGGCGGGGCCAGAGGGCACAGGCTCACGTGCTCAGCTTGAGGGG
>JALRJP010000239.1 GCA_023261135.1 Burkholderiaceae bacterium
TGTTTTAGCATCCCAAACAATTGCAAACAAATCACCACCGATACCATTACCAGTTGGCTCCATCAAGCCAAGTGCAATATTTGCTGCTATCGCTGCATCGACTGCATTACCGCCAGACTTTAGAATATCGAGACCTATTTGAGTTGCTAATGGATGACTGGTAGCTACCATCCCATTGGTTCCAATTACTTCTGATCTGCTGGCGAATGGCTCACCAGTTATTCTGTCAAATCCTTGTCCGGCCATGCTTAGTAACATTATCCCTAGGAACGATATTTTTTTCATCTATATTCTCCATGGCGCGCCTGGAGAGATTCGAACTCCCGACCGCCTGGTTCGAAGCCAGGTGCTCTATCCAGCTGAGCTACAGGCGCGTATGTAACTATTATAGTTATTAACTAATCTAACAGAGGTAATAATTTATTTCTTACCTCAATTTCCACTAATTCATGGCCTTTGATATTTGGATGAATGCCATCTGCCTGCATAAGATTCTTAGAAACCATATCCTGTATAGATCCCTTTACGAGTTCTAAGCCATATTTTGTAGCAAGCTCAACATACATATTTTTAAAACCGTTGGTATAAACCGAGCCATAATTAGGGGGAAGCTCAACTCCTATCAACATGACTTCCGCACCTGATTCCAATGACATGTTAATCATCTTTTCCAAGTTCTTTTTGATAACCTTTTTAATCGACATCCCGCGCAACCCATCATTTCCTCCTAGCTCTAAAATTATCAGATCAGGTTTATGTGCATTG
>JALRJP010000023.1 GCA_023261135.1 Burkholderiaceae bacterium
GGACGAGATTCTGCTTGAACTCGGCCATGGGCTCACGCATGCCGACTGTCGACCAGAGTTCGATCACGAAACAGGTCGCCTTAGTCCATTTAAGGATCTCGCCAAGCTCATGGCTATGAAAAAACCCTAGTAACCCGCTATAATCGCAGGATTTTCTGAATGCTAGCTCGAATTTTTTCAGAATAAACCCTGCATTAAAACCAACTGATTTTGTTTAAAGAATAGAGAATTTATTATGGCCGTCCAGCAAAACAAGAAATCCCCGTCAAAGCGTGGCATGCACCGCGCCCACGATTTTTTATCGGGCCCAGCCATTGCTGTCGAGCCAACCACCGGTGAGATTCACCGTCGCCACCACATTAGCCCATCGGGTTTTTACAAGGGTAAGCGCGTTGTACAACCCGAGGCTGTAAAGGACGCCAGTTCGGATTAGTCGGTGGGGCTTGAAGAAATAGCCCTAGGCTGGTGCATCCGCCAGCAGACTCCGGTTAACGGTCTTTCTTAAGCGGTCTTTGCCACTGGCTAAGCGTCCATGACATCTCCTGTTTGCTTGGCGGTGGACTGCATGGGTGGTGACCATGGTCTCCCCGTCACTCTCGCCGCTTGTCTTGATTTTTTAAAGCGTGACTCCCTGGCCAGTCTTCTTCTGGTCGGACGCGAATCTGACATACGTAGTGCCCCGGCCTTCGCTGCACTTCAGGCCAGTTCGCGCGCACAAGTTATTCATGCCCCTGAAGTTGTTGAAATGGGCGATCCCCCTGCGGTGGCCCTGCGTACCAAGCGCCAGTCCTCTATGCGGTTGGCATTCGAGCAGGTCGGCCTTGGTCATGCTCATGGGGCGGTAAGTGCCGGGAATACAGGTGCGCTCATGGCCATTTCGCGAAATGTTCTTAAGACCATCGAGGGCATCGACCGACCTGCTATAGCCACCTTCATTCCGAATCGAAGCGGTTCATCCACCTTGATGCTCGACCTTGGGGCGAACGTCGACTGCACGGCCGAGCACCTTGCGCAATTTGGTCTTATGGGTTCGGCCTTGTCCATGGCCATGGGTGTTCTTCAGCCTAGGGTTGCTCTGCTCAACGTCGGTGAAGAAGTGATTAAGGGCAACGAGCTTGTCAAGCAGGCCGCCGAGCAACTTCGGCAGATGCCGCTTCATTTTATTGGCAATGTCGAGGGTAACGATGTCTTCAAAGGTGCTGCCGATGTTGTTGTCTGTGACGGCTTTGTGGGCAATGTCGCTCTTAAAACCTCCGAGGGCGTCGCACAGATGTTAGGGGCATTTTTAAAAGAAGAATTTCGACGCGGGCTTTTCAGCCGACTTGCTGCGCTTATTGCATCGCCTGTCCTGCGTGCCTTTGTTAAACGGGTTGACCATCGTCGTTATAACGGTGCCGTCTTGCTTGGTCTGCGTGGTGTGGTGGTCAAAAGCCATGGCTCGGCAGATGCCTATGGGTTTCGGCATGCCCTTGAGCGCGCGGCAGAGGCGGCGAGGCATCGTCTTGTCCAACGTATTTCTGAGTCGCTTGCCGAGCGATCCGAGCTTCTAAGGCCTAGCGAGCCCTAGATGGCCGCCCGAATCTACTCCCGGCTGGTCGGCACCGGAGGCTATTTGCCTGGTGCCCCTGTGTCCAACGCAGCTATGGTCGAAAGGCTAGCCGGTCTTGGCATTGAGAGCAGTGACGAATGGATACGCGAGCGAACAGGTATTGAGCAGCGCCACTTTGCGGCCGACCAGCAGTCAACCAGTGACCTTGCATTTGAGGCTTCAAGTTCAGCCCTTGCTTCAGCGGGGCTTGCCGCAAAAGACGTTGACCTCATTATTGTTGCCACGTCTACGCCCGACATGATTTTTCCTTCAACGGCATGTCGACTGCAGCGCAAACTCGGTATTCATCAGTGCGCGGCGTTTGATGTGCAGGCTGTCTGCAGCGGGTTTGTCTATGCTCTTGCCACTGCCGACCTTTTTATTCAAACAGGTCAGGCACGAACGGCTTTGGTTGTGGGGGCCGAGACCTTCTCTCGTATTCTCGACTATAACGACCGTGGAACCTGTGTGTTGTTTGGTGATGGTGCAGGCGCTGTGGTCTTGAGGGCTGCAGATACGCCGGGTGTACTCGCGCATAAACTTTATGCTCGGGCCGAGCACGAAGCCATTCTTAATACACCGGGCCAACTCGCCCATGGCAAAGTCTGTGGCTCGCCTTTTCTAACCATGGATGGTCAGGCTGTGTTTCGTCTTGCAGTCGAGGTGCTTGAGTCGTCTGCACGTGAGGTTGCTGCCATGGCAGGGCTCGATGTTAAGGCCATTGACTGGTTTATTCCTCATCAGGCCAACCGACGCATACTGGTCATGGTGGGTAAACGCCTTCAAATTCCCGAGTCACGCCTTATTGCAACCGTTGCGCAGCATGCAAACACCTCGGCGGCCTCTGTTCCTTTGGCCCTTGACGCAGCCCGCCGAGACGGTCGACTGCAGGCAGGACAGACGCTTATGCTTCAGGGTGTTGGTGGCGGATTTACCTGGGGTGCGCTCGCACTTCGGCTTTAGTTTTAACGTTTTCTCTAGGGAAAGGGTGTTACATCCAATGCGAGTTGCGTTTCTTTTTCCTGGCCAAGGCTCTCAGTCGGTGGGCATGCTTCAAGGTTTTCAGGGTAACCCCACTGTGGAGCGCATAATGCGCCAAGCCTCTGTGGCGGTCGACCAGGACCTTCAAGCCCTTATTCAGCAAGGCCCTGCTGAAGACCTGAACCTTACGGTGAACACCCAGCCGGTCATGCTTGCGAGTAGCCTTGCTTTTTTTCGTGCGTACCAGGACGCGGGGGGACCTGCTCCAAGTCACGTTGCCGGGCATAGCCTTGGTGAATACACAGCCCTAGTGGCGGCCGATAGTCTTGAGCATGAGCAGGCAGTTCAGCTCGTGCGTTTTCGAGCGCAAGCTATGCAGCAGGCGGTACCCGCCGGTATAGGCACTATGGCGGCGATCCTCGGTCTCGATGGTGAGTCGGTTGACCGTGTGTGCCAGTCTCTATCAAAGCCCGACGCCATTGTGGAGGCAGTCAATTTTAATTCCGATGATCAGACGGTGATCGCAGGACACGCTCAGGCGGTCATCCTTGCATGTGATGCACTTAAGCAGGCTGGCGCGAAGCGCGCGCTGCCATTGCAGGTTTCGGCGCCTTTTCATAGCAGCCTTCTTGAACCGGCGGCCCATCAATTGCGTGAGCGACTCTCGGGTATTTCCTTCAAGGCTCAGACCTGCCCCGTCTGGCACAACCTCACGGGCCTGCCCATACAGGCCTCTGAATCCTTACCCGATTTACTCAGTCAGCAGGCAATGCGTCCGGTGCGCTGGGTGCAGACCATACGCTCGCTCGTTCAAGAGGGTGTTACCCATTTTGTCGAGTGTGGACCGGGTAAGGTGCTTACTGGCCTTACCAAGAAAATTGCCCCCGATGCCCAGGCGCTCTTCATCAACGATGAGGCCTCCCTTCAACACACTCTACAAAGTCTTCAAACCGCATGACAGATACCATTTCAGATTCTCAGCGCGTTGCTTTGGTGACAGGAGCGAGCCGGGGTATTGGCCGAGCCATAGCCCTGGCCCTTGCGGACCAAGGCTATTTCGTTATTGGGACGGCTACCTCCGAGGGCGGAGCCCAGGCCATCGGTAAGGCCCTCTCCGACGGTTCTTTAGCGGGTAAGGGTGCGCGCCTGAACGTCACAGAGCCCGGTGCCTGCGAGGCTCTTATTGCTGACATTGTGAAGGCACTCGGCAGACTCGATGTTCTGGTGAATAACGCGGGAATTACTCGCGACAACCTGGCGCTGCGTATGAAGGACGACGAGTGGCAAGATGTGATTGATACGAACCTCACTGCGGCCTTTCGTCTCGACCGAGCAGCGCTTAAGCCCATGCTTAAGGCACGCTGGGGACGCATTATTCACATTACGTCCGTTGTAGGAACCAGCGGCAATCCGGGTCAAATGAACTACGCCGCATCCAAGGCTGGTCTTGGTGGTCTAAGCCGATCACTTGCTCGTGAAGTGGGAAGCAGGGGAATTACCGTGAACTGCATCGCGCCTGGTTTTATTCAGACCGACATGACAGACGCATTGTCCGAAGACCAGGTGAAAGCCTTGGTTGATCAAATTCCTCTTCAACGGCTTGGAACTGCTAGTGATATTGCAGCTTCTGTCGTCTTTTTGTGTTCTGAGGGCGCTTCCTACATTACGGGAACCACCCTCCATGTTAATGGCGGCATGGTGATGTCCTGATACAATCGCCACGCTTAATTTGAAAATCCGTCAGGATTAAAAAAAGGGAAAAACCATGGAAGACATTGAAAAGCGCGTCAAAGCAATTGTGTCGGAGCAGCTGGGCGTTAAGCTTGAAGACATTAAAAACGAGTCCAAGTTTGTTGATGACCTTGGCGCAGATTCTCTTGACACCGTCGAGCTTGTCATGGCCCTCGAAGACGCCTTTGAGTGCGAGATTCCAGACGAAGAGGCCGAGAAAATCACAACCGTTCAGCAGGCCATTGACTACGTCAACGCAAATCTCAAGAAGTAACACGCTTTCTAGCGCGCTGCGCGCGACTGTGGCGACTGCGTTCAGCGCGTCTTATTGCTAGATGATGCAAGCAACTCGTCATCGTCGACGTGTCGTTGTCACCGGGCTTGGCTGTATCAGCCCGGTGGGCAACTCCATTACGCAGGCCTGGGACGCTATTATTGCCGGCCGTTCCGGTATTGCAACCGTTACCCGTTTCGACGCCACAGTACTCCCTGTGCACTTCGCCGGAGAAGTAAAAGACTTTAGCGTAGAGTCTTATCTCCCCGCCAAAGAAGCCCGTCATATGGATACTTTTATTCATTACGGCATTGCTGCGGGGCTTCAGGCGCTTGATGACAGCGGTCTTGAGATAAACGATGCCAACGCCGAGCGTGTCGGGGTCATGGTTGGCTCGGGCATTGGCGGCCTTCCGCTTATTGAAGAAACCCATGCCGACTACACGGCCAAGGGGGCTCGGCGTATCTCTCCGTTCTTTGTGCCAGGGTCAATCATAAACATGATCTCTGGTCACCTGAGCATTCTTCGTGGGCTTAAGGGGCCCAACCTTGCGGCTGTTACAGCTTGCACGACGGGTCTGCACAGTATTGGCCTTGCCGCGCGATTGATTCAAGCCGGTGATGCCGACGTCATGGTTACAGGAGGTGCGGAATCCACCATTTCCCCCCTCGGTATTGGAGGCTTTGCCGCAGCCAGGGCTCTTTCAACGCGTAACGAGGACCCGGCGACCGCCTCGCGTCCCTGGGATAAAGATCGTGATGGTTTTGTTCTAGGCGAGGGCGCAGGCGTTATGGTGCTCGAGGACTACGACCATGCCAATGCACGTGGGGCACGCATTTATGCTGAACTTGCTGGAGTGGGCTTTTCAGGCGATGCCTTTCACATGACTGCGCCCGATCAAGACGGGCCGAAGCGCTGTATGGTGAACGCCATTCGGGATGCGGGGTTAAACGCCTCCGATGTTGGTTACATTAACGCCCACGGCACTTCCACACCGCTTGGGGATAAAAACGAAACGGAGGCCATTAAGGCCGCGCTTGGCGATCATGCCAAAACGGTCCGCATTTCGTCGACCAAATCGATGACCGGCCATCTTCTTGGCGGGGCCGGTGGGCTTGAGTCCGTTTTTACTGTTCTGGCGCTCTACCACCAGATCTGCCCGCCCACCATCAACCTATTCAATCAAGACCCAGAATGCGACCTCGATTATTGTGCAAACGAGGCTAAGTCCGGGCAGTTCAAGGCAGCACTGAAAAATAATTTCGGATTCGGGGGGACGAACGGCTCACTGGTATTCACCAGAAGCTAGATGCCAAGGTAGCCCGTTGGCAGAAATTCCCTCCGACCTCGACCTCGTTCAGCGCATAAAAAACGGGGACCGAGATGCCTTTAATCTACTGGTACTTAAGTACCAGCGTAAGGTAAGTCGGCTTGTTGGCCGTCTGGTGCGCAATCCCGACGAGGCCGACGATGTTGTTCAAGAGGCTTTTATCAAAGCCTACAGAGCCTTGCCCCAATTCCGTGGTGACAGTGCCTTTTACACCTGGTTGTATCGAATTGCGGTTAATACGGCGAAAAACCACTTGGTAGCTCAGGGTAAAAGGCCTATTTCCCTCTCAGAATTGACTTCAAATGACGCGGAAGAGGAATCTTTTGAGCTTCCCGTTGTCTCAACGGATAACAACACGCCTGAGGCTGAGCTTATGAGCAAACAGGTGGCAGATGCGGTCAACCGAGCTGTTTCGGCATTACCTGAAGAACTGCGAACGGCTCTTAATTTGCGGGAGATTGATGGGTTGAGTTACGAAGAAATTGCAGAGGCCATGAACTGTCCTATTGGTACGGTTAGGTCGCGCATCTTTCGTGCTCGTGAGGCAGTGGCCGCCGAACTCAGGCCCTTGCTCAATCTATCTCCTGATCGGCGCTGGTAGGGTTTTGGCAAAATAGGAGCTGGTATGCGAGATCAAGATATTAAAGAGGTTTTATCTGAATACATCGATCAGGGTCTGGCTCCGGCCCAGGCTTCAGCCTTGCTAACTCGTCTTAAAACAGATCCCGAGTTGCAGAACACCGCCTTGTCCTACTGGGTCATCTCCGAGGCAATGTCCGGTGTGGCGGTTACCCCTCAGTCCAATGATCTTCAGGTCCGAATTGCCTCCCGGCTGGAGCAAGAACCGCATTTCTTGCCCCAGCATCATCGTCTCGCCAATGTGGGCGCAGGTCCGGGCCCTGGTCAGGACCGACTCCGGCGCCGCGGCCTGGGAACGGGTCTTCGTTTCGCTGCGGGTCTTGCCGCCTTTGGTTTTGTTGCCTCCGTGGTCTGGACTGTTGGCGTCGATGGACTCGGGTCTGGTGCGACTTCCGTCGTAGCGTTCTCACCCAATTCAAGCCCGGTGCCCCCTAACACGCTTGGAGATACAGGGTTTGCATCGCCTCAGATGCGCGCCATGGTTGAGGCCCATGGGCCCATGATTGTCCGAATGCGTATGGATGAGCAATGACCCAATCGTCACGACCTCGGCCATTCGAATCAGCCTTTTTGTGGCTGAGGCAAGGTCTATTGCGTGCGTTCGTCGTTTTGGGCCTCTTTATTGGATTGGCTGCTCAGTCCCATGTCGCAGGTCAGTCAACTCCCTCTTCTGGAGCATCCGACCAGCTTCATGCTCGGGCGAAGACTATGATTCAACGCGCGGCCGACTCCGCGACCCGCCTTGACTTTGCTGGCACCTACGTCCACCAGCACGCCAAGGGTATTTACTCGGCGAAGGTCCGTCGTGGCAATTCGGCCGAGGGGCGTGTTACGGTCATCGACGCTCTTGATGGGCCCGCTCGACGCACCATCAGGCTTAATTCGCAAGTCCGTGCTTATCTTCCCGACCAGAAACAAGTCCGTGTCTACCCAGGCGCTTCGGTTCGGCTCGACTTCCCTCACCCACCCGTCTACGACTTTTCACGGGTGACAGAGCACTACCAACTTAGGGTGTCCACTGGCAAGCGTATTGCAGGGCGTATGACCGATCGACTCGAGTTCGTACCTCACAATCAGTCCCGCTGGAGTGTTCATTGTTGGTTCGATCAGGAGACGGGGCTCATGCTTAAAACTCAGACGCTTGACCCATCTGGAGCCGTGCTCGAGGAGCATTCCTTCTCCGATTTAAATTTCGAGTCCTCGCCTCAGGCCATCGTTCTTGACGCACCCTTTAAGGATGCAGGTGGCTGGCAGCGCGTAACCGCCCCTATTCAGCGTGAGCCTATGCCTCAGTCTCTTAAGGCCTATGCGGGGGCTTTGGGCTTTCATCCCTTGGCGGTTGCCAAGGTGAAAGAGCCCTCGTCGTCTTTCCCTCATACGCAGTGGCTCTTTACCGACGGAATTGCACTGGTCTCTGTTTTTTTTATCC
Source organism: Burkholderiaceae bacterium (assembly GCA_023261135.1). Taxonomy (GTDB): domain Bacteria; phylum Pseudomonadota; class Gammaproteobacteria; order Burkholderiales; family Burkholderiaceae_A; genus Hahnella. Next base: position 7,973 of record JALRJP010000023.1, read on the forward strand.
AAGATCCCAAGCTCAATGGCCAGGCAGGGTCAACAGAAACCACCGATCTTAAGGGTGCTACGGCTATGATCGTCGGATCGAAGTCGGGGTACCATCTAACAGCATTGGGCGAGGTGCCCATCGACACGGCGAAAAGTCTTATTGCCACGTTGCCTCTTCCTCAACAGTAAATAAGGGCTGGTCCACTATGACACGGTTTTTAACTCCGAAGCGTCTCCTATGGATTGCGGGCTTTGTCTGCGTTGGTCTTCTCGTGCAGGTTAGCCCTGTTTTGGCCTCGCCCACGTCCACAAACAACGCTCTAGTGAAAGGCTTACCGGATTTCACCGGTCTTGTTGAGAAGGCGGGGCCTGCGGTGGTTGGCATTCGCACCCTGCAAAAGGTAAGCAGCGGTCAGGGCGGTTTCCCTGGTATGCCTCCAGGGCTTGATGAGAACGATCCCTTCTACGAGTTTTTCCGTCGCTTCTTCCCGCCTGGGCATCCTGGCATTCCTCAGCAAGGGCAGCCAGGCCAGGCTGAGCCTGAAGACGCCCCTTCCGTGCCGCGTGGTGTCGGAAGCGGATTCATCATCTCAAGTGACGGTTTTATTCTCTCCAACCATCATGTCGTTGACGGGGCAGACGAGGTCTTTGTCTCCATGACCGATGGCCGCGAATTCAAGGCCAAGATCGTGGGGTCCGATCAACGCACGGACGTTGCTCTTTTAAAAATCGAGGCAAAGAACTTGCCCGTTTTACCCCTGGGGGACCCTTCCAAGCTTAAGGTGGGCGCCTGGGTGCTTGCCATTGGCTCACCCTTTGGTCTTGAGAACACGGTGACCGCCGGCATTGTTAGTGCCAAAGGGCGTGACACGGGCGACTACTTGCCGTTTATCCAGACCGATGTGGCGGTAAACCCGGGCAATTCGGGCGGGCCTCTGCTGAATCTCGAGGGCGAAGTGGTGGGTATCAATTCCCAAATCTACAGTCGCACGGGCGGCTTCATGGGTATCTCGTTTGCCATCCCTATCGATGAGGCCAACAGCGTTGCGCAACAACTCAAAGCATCGGGCCGTGTCGTTCGTGGGCGTATTGGCGTGGCTATTGGTGAGGTCACTCGCGAGGTTGCGGAAGCGCTTGGGTTAAAAACCGCTTCGGGTGCGCTGGTTCGTAGCGTCGATCCCGAGGGGCCTGCCCGTAAGGCCGGTATTGAGCCTGGCGACATCGTTTTAAGTTTTGCAGGCAATAAAGTTGCTCGTATGTCCGACCTACCCAGGCTTGTCGGCAAGACACAACCCGGACGCTCCGAGTCTATTGAGGTTTGGCGCCGTGGTGAGAAATTGCGGCTTACGGTAAGCGTGGCTGAACTGCAGTCGGAGCCTCAGGCCAAGGCGGCGGCCCCGACGCCACCAGAGAAAGCGGTTGTAAGCAATTGGCTTGGCTTGGGTTTCAGCGATTTAACCGACGAAGACCGAAAAAGACTGAACTTAAAGGCAGGCGTGGGCATTTCTAAGGTCTCAGGTCCCTCGGAGCGATCTGGTATTCGCCAGGGTGACATAATTCTCTCGGTAAACAACACTCAGGTTGAGTCCGCCAGCCGTCTAGCCGCCTATCTCGAGAAGCTCGATAAGCGCAAGCCGGTGGTGTTTTTAGTTCGAAGGGGCGATGGGGTCTTGTTTATTCCGGTACGACCTTAAATGCCTTGGCGAACAATTTGCAGACCATCCGTAATTTCTCAATCATTGCCCACATCGATCACGGAAAGAGCACCCTTGCAGATCGGATGATTCAATTTTGCGGCGGCCTGTCCGACCGCGAGATGGAGGCTCAGGTTCTTGACTCTATGGACCTCGAGAGGGAGCGTGGTATCACCATCAAGGCACAGACCGCCTCCCTAAGCTATAAGGCCCGCAATGGCCAAGTCTATCAGCTCAATCTCATCGATACCCCGGGTCACGTTGACTTTTCCTACGAGGTTAGTCGTTCTCTTTCAGCCTGTGAAGGTGCTCTGCTCGTAGTTGATGCTTCACAGGGGGTAGAGGCGCAGACGGTTGCGAACTGTTACACCGCGATTGAGCTTGGCGTTGAGGTCTGTCCCGTTCTTAATAAAATCGACCTCCCCGCTGCGAACCCCGAACAGGCAATTCAAGAGATCGAGGATGTCATTGGGATTGAGGCATCGGATGCTATTCGTGCAAGTGCCAAAACCGGCGAGGGTGTTGAAGACATTCTTGAACTCATAGTAAGCCGCATACCCGCGCCCAAAGGAGATCCGGAAGGACCCCTTCAGGCGCTTATTATCGATTCCTGGTTCGATAACTATGTGGGTGTGGTCATGCTTGTTCGGGTTGTTAACGGCAGCCTGAAAAAGCGAGACAAGGTTCTGCTCATGGCCACCGACAGCACACATCCTGTCGAGGACCTTGGTGTCTTCACCCCCAAAGCCGTCTCAAGAGAGAGCCTTTCTGCAGGCGAGGTGGGGTTCATTATTACGGGTATTAAAGAGCTCAAGGCCGCAAAAGTAGGCGATACGGTAACGCTTGCGGGCCGACCTGCCGATAGACCTTTGCCGGGCTTTAAAGAAGTTAAGCCGCAGGTCTTTGCCGGGCTTTACCCGGTTGAGTCCAGCGAATACGACATCATGCGCGATGCGCTAGAAAAATTGCAGCTTAACGACTCTTCGCTGCAGTTTGAGCCTGAGGTATCTCAGGCGCTTGGATTCGGTTTCCGTTGTGGGTTCTTGGGTCTTCTGCATATGGACATCGTGCAGGAGCGTCTCGAACGTGAGTACAAGATTGATCTTATTACCACCGCACCCACCGTGGTCTACCAGGTGCTGTTGAACGATGGTAGTCTGGTGGAAGTCGATAACCCCTCGAAGATGCCCGAGGCATCAAAAATTGCATCTATTCGTGAGCCTGTCATGACAGTCACGGTGTTCGTGCCGCAAGACTACCTTGGGTCGGTTATTACGTTGTGCACCAGTAAGCGTGGTCATCAGGTTGGCATGACCTATGCGGGGCGCCAGGTGAGTCTGGTCTATGAAATTCCTATGAATGAAATCGTCTTGGATTTCTTTGACAAGCTGAAATCCACTTCAAGGGGTTATGCCTCGATGGACTATGAGTTCAAGGAGTATCGAGACTCCGATGTCGTAAAAATGGACATATTAATTAATGGCGATCGGGTCGATACGCTTTCAGTCATTGTTCACCGTGCGAACTCTCAGTTCAAGGGAAGGGAGCTTGCCGCTAAGTTGCGCGAACTCATTCCAAGACAGATGTTCGATGTCGCCATACAGGCGGCTATTGGCGCCAACATTATTGCGCGCGAGAACGTCAAAGCGCTGCGTAAGAATGTATTGGCAAAGTGCTACGGCGGCGATATTTCGCGAAAGCGCAAACTGCTTGAAAAGCAGAAGGCAGGTAAGAAGCGTATGAAACAGGTGGGCACGGTCGAAGTTCCTCAAGAGGCCTTCCTGGCTATTCTGAAAGTAGACGGTTAGTTATGGACTTTGCTCTGGTTCTTTTTGTTTTAAGTCTGGTTACGGGTGTTTTATGGTCGGCCGACCGCTGGGTCTGGGCAAGGCAAAGGCCAAAGGGTGCATCTCGGCCACTCATTCTTGAATACACCGCAGGTTTCTTTCCCGTTATTGCCATTGTTTTTCTTATTCGATCGTTTTTGTTCGAGCCTTTCAACATCCCCTCGGGCTCCATGATCCCAACACTTCGTATCGGCGACCTTATTCTGGTGAAGAAATACAGCTACGGGGTACGCCTGCCAGTGGTTGACAGCTTGGTTTTCCCCACAGGCCTGCCTGAGCGTGGTGATGTTGCCGTCTTTCGTTACCCGAAAGACGACTCGGTCGATTACATCAAACGTATTGTCGGACTGCCGGGCGATCGTATTCGTTACATTGACAAACAACTCATCATCAACGATCAGCCGGTGACTAAGTCGCCCCAGGGAAGTTTTGTCGATTCCGATTCTGCCAAGGTTGCAAGCCAGTTTGGTGAGCAGCTCGGCGAACATCGTTACAGCACGCTTAACGAGGAAGGCGGGCCGGGCATCTACCTAATCGAGACCTTTCCCTTTCGCGAGAACTGCCGTCGACTCATAGGAGGCCTGGAGTGCGTTGTTCCAGAAGGCCATTACTTTGCCGTCGGGGACAACCGGGACAATTCGGCCGACAGTCGTTTCTGGGGATTCGTACCCGAGGCGAATCTAGTGGGTGAGGCAGTGCTTGTCTGGTTTAACTTCGGTGAAGTCTTCTCGGGTAATTTCTCTCGACTTGGCTGGATTGACTAGCATGGCGTCAAACCAAGTCCCCGCGGGGCATAGCCTTGAAGAACTCGAGCAGCGCCTAGGGGTAACGTTTCAGAACAGAAGCCTACTGAGTCTTGCCTTGACGCATCGAAGCTATGGCCTGCAGCATAACGAGCGGCTTGAGTACCTTGGTGATAGTGTTCTGAATCTTGCGGTGGCTGCGCTTCTTTACAAAGAACTTGACGGTTTTTCAGAAGGTGACCTTAGCCGCGTTCGGTCAAACCTGGTGCGCCAGCAAGCCTTGCACGATATTGCACAGACGCTTTCATTGCATCGGCATTTGTATCTGGGTGATGGCGAGCGTAAGAGCGGTGGACTGAGGCGCCCCTCGATTCTTGCCGATACACTTGAGGCCATCGTGGCCGCAGTATTCCTCGACCAGGGCTATGAGAAAGCCTACGCCATGGTCGAGCGGCTTTATCGGCCCATATTGAATCAGGTTGATCCCAAGACCTTGGGCAAGGACGCTAAGACGCTATTACAAGAGTTTCTTCAAGGCAATGGGCTGCCGCTTCCCGTTTACGCCGTAGTTGCCACTCGCGGGGCGGCCCATAATCAGGTCTTTGAAGTGGAGTGCAGCATTCCTAAGCTTGGTTTAACACTGCTTGGCTCGGGCGCAAGTCGAAGGGCGGCTGAACAGGTGGCGGCGACCGAGGCCCTTATCTCTGCACAGCAGGCGCTGTCGTCTGCGCCTAAGAAGCGTCGTAAGACCCGCAGCAAAGAAAAGACCGAGCTCCCTCCTCAGGCCAAGCTCAGCTTCGAAGCAAGTCACAGCTAGTGGCATGAGTAACCACCGAGCCGGTCTAGTTGGAGTGGTGGGTCGTCCTAATGTTGGCAAGTCAACCCTTGTCAATGCCTTGGTTGGGTTTCCTGTTGCAATCACCTCGCGTAAGGCACAGACAACCCGTCACCGAATTCTAGGCGTCCTAACACGGCCTGAGGCACAGGTTCTGTTCGTTGACACCCCGGGCTTGCAAAATGAACATACGGTTGCCTTGAATCGACAGCTACGCCGGGCCGCCTTTAGTGTCATGGCAGAAGTTCCTGTTTTGCTATGGGTGGCTGATGTTCTAAAAGTTAATGACGAGGATCTTTCCATTGTCAAAGCGCTTCCGCCCGAGGCGAGTGTTATTGCGGTCCTAAATAAGGCGGACCGTATTCAGCGTGATTTACACCGAAAGGCCGCCTTCGCACTTGGTCTTAAGCTTGCCGAGTTGTATCCGTTTAAGGCCATTGTTCCTGTGTCTGCTCAGACTGGCTTTCAGCTCGAAGTTTTATTAGCGGAGCTTATTGCTTTACTGCCTCAGGGGCCCGCCCTTATGGATGCAGAACAGGTCACTGATAGGCCGCTGCGGTTTATGGCTGCCGAACTTATTCGCGAAAAGCTTTTTCGGCTTTTGGGCGATGAACTTCCCTATGAGGCAACAGTGGTTATTGATCAGTATGACGAGAGCCCGAACCACACCGTCATTCATGCCACTGTTATTGTTGGTCGTGCCAGCCATAAGCCTATGGTCTTGGGCGAGTCGGGTCAACGTCTTAAGCGAATTGGTACGGAGGCCCGACGCGATATTGCAAAGCTCGTGGGTACACCGGTTGAGCTTCGACTCTGGGTGAAGGTGGTGGCGAACTGGGCGGATCAGGACAAGCTGGTTCAGAGTTTTGGTTATAGCGAACCTTCGTAAATCATGATTGAGGGCTATGTTCTACATAGTGTTCCCTGGCGAGAGACAAGCCTCATCGCCGAGGTCTTCACCCTTGATGAAGGGCGTCTCGGACTGGTCGCGCGAGGGGCCCGTCGCCCGCGTTCAGCTCTGCGGGGGCTTTTGCAACCATTTCAGAAGCTTGGTTTACGGTACTCGGATAAGGGTGAGTTACGCACGCTCATGGCGGCTGAATGGCTTGGAACCCAAGGTAATGGCATGCCATTGGGACCTAGTCTGATGGCGGGTTTTTATGTGAATGAACTATTGCTGCGACTACTGCAGCGCCAAGACCCTCATCCTGATCTCTTTCGAGCCTACGAGATGGTTTTGAATCAACTCTCTGAACCTGAACCCATGACAGAAGTCTGTCTGCGCTGGTTTGAGTGCCGGTTGCTTCGAGACCTGGGTATTGCACCCGATTTTTCATCGGGCCTTCAAGCCGTTAGTAATGGGCGTTATCAACTCGCACCCGGAGAGCCCATTGGTCTTGCGGTCAACGAGCCTGAACGGGGCATTCTTATTGACCAAGAGACCCTTATAAGCTTGGCGCGGTACGATGGCCACAAGGACATTAAGGCTTGTATCGGCGATGGACTGGGTTCGAATGCCGCGATTAAGCGTGCACTGCGGCTTTTGCTCGTTCACCAATTGGGTTCGGCGCCTTTGTTTTCGAGAGAGGCTGCGGTTGATCTCTACTATTTAAGAGACGGAGTTATTTCATGATTGAGCTTGGTGTCAATATTGATCATGTGGCCACACTGCGGCAGGCTCGCAGAAGTGTTGATCCCGACCCAGTCTGGGCCGCTGTTGAGGCACACCTTGGTGGCGCCGATGGCATCACCGTTCATCTTCGTGAAGATCGGCGGCATATTCAGCTCTTTGATGTTGAGCGACTGCGGGATCTGACGCAGATTAAGCTGAATTTAGAAATGGCTGCGACCGATGAGATGGTCGCCATTGCTCTGGATATTCGTCCCGAGATGGCCATGCTGGTGCCCGAGGGGCGCCAGGAAATTACGACCGAGGGCGGGCTCGACCTGATTGCGAATGCCTCTATGGTTCAGTCGGCGGTTGATCGCTTAAAGGCAAAGGGTATTGCAGTAAGTGCCTTTCTTGATGCGGACCCGAAGCAAATCAAGCATGCCCATGCCATGGGTATTGAGGTCTGTGAGATTCACACTGGGCCTTATGCCGAGGTCTTTTATCAGCAAGGCCGTGACGCCGACAAGCCCGCCGTTCAAAACGAGCTTAATCGTATTCGTGAGGCGGGCGAACTTATTCAGTCCTTGGGTATGCGTTTTAATGCGGGCCACGCGCTTAATTATTTTAATGTTCAGCCGGTTGCTGCAATTGCGGGTGTTCGTGAGCTGCATATTGGTCACGCCATTATTTCAAGAGCCATATTCTTTGGCATGCGCGAGGCCGTGAAGGAAATGAAGCGACTTATGCGAGAGGCCTGTACCCAATGATTATCGGTATCGGAATCGACCGTGTGCTCATTCACAGGGTTGAGCAGATATACAAGCGCTGGGGTATGCGCTTTGCAGAACGTGTGCTTGGCTCGCAGGAACAGGTAGTTTTTCAGGCAAGAATGAGTCGTGGAGTAGCAGGCCAAGGTCGCGCGCTTTCTTATCTAGCCAAGCGTTTTGCTGCAAAGGAGGCAGTAGGCAAAGCGCTTGGGGTGGGCTTGGCCTACCCTATGAGTCTGCACAGCCTTGAAGTCCTTAACAATGACAAAGGCGCACCTTACCCCGTGTTCCACAAGGCCTTAGCCGACTGGGTTAATGACCAGTGCCTGCGTGTCAGTGTGTCGCTATCCGACGAGCAGGATGCGGCCATTGCACTTGCTATTGTTGAGTCTGAAAAAAGCGTTGCAATTTCAAACTTGCAGAGCGCCTAGGAATCAAAGGACGAATTCATCATGTCAGGACCTTTTATTATCGATGTCGAAGGCCTTGCGCTTACGGCTGAAGAAAAGGAGCGTCTGCAGCACCCCTGGGTGGGCGGCGTTATTCTTTTTACGAGAAACTTTCAGGACACAGAGCAACTTAAGGCACTCACCTCTTCCATTCATGGCCTGCGGCCCAGAAACCCGCTCCTAATCACGGTAGACCACGAGGGCGGACGTATACAAAGGTTCCGAGAGGGCTTTACGAAGCTGCCATCGTTCCGAAGTCTTGGGGATCGTCTTCCTGCGCTGGCGCAAGGCGCAAGCGTGTCAGAGTCACAGGCATCGGACTGCGCGGCGCTTGAGCTCGCACTTGCCGAGGCCCGAAACGCCGGTGCTGATCTTGCCTTTGAGCTGCGTGCTGTAGGTGTTGATTTCAGCTATACGCCCGTTCTCGACCTTGACTATGGTCGCAGTCAGGTTATTGGCGACCGATCGTTTCACAGAGAGCCTGCCTTTGTCTCCATGCTTGCAGCAGCTATGGCGCAAGGCCTTGCCATGGCGGGTTTTCGAACCTGTGGCAAACACTTCCCTGGCCATGGCTGGGCAGAGGCCGATTCTCACCATGCCTTACCGGTTGATGACCGTCCCCTTGATGCTATTTTGCAAGACGATGCCTGGCCCTATGCGAGGCTTGGCCGAGGCGCATTCGAACGCGCGCTGCTGCAGTCGGTCATGCCGGCGCACGTTGTCTATTCGCAAGTTGATTCCATGCCTGCAGGCTTTTCAAAGACCTGGGTCACCGATATCCTCAAAGGGCAGCTTGGCTTTCAGGGTGTGGTCATTAGCGATGATCTTTCAATGGCGGGTGCTGCGGTCTTTGAAGATATTGCCGATCGTTGTGAGGCAGCCTTCGCGGCCGGCTGCGACGCGACACTCATTTGTAACCGCCCCGATCTGTCGGCGCAGGCTCTGGATTCGGTGCCGTCGCGAATTCCCGCCTTTCTAAACGCTCCAGCTCGCCGCCCGCTGACGCTTCTACGGCCTCGCGCCCTATAGTCGGTTCCGCACGACGGGCGGGCGAGTCGAGTTTGTGTTGAAGAATTGAAAGTCTTATGTTGAAACCCGTGGCAACCGCAACCGCAACCGCAAGTGTTTACGACCCCCACTGCAAACGCTGCCCCCGGCTCGCCGGCTTTCTTGATGAGGTTCAAAGCAAGCACCCGTCTTATTTTTGTAAGCCGGTGCCGCCTTTTGGCGATACCAAGGCGCAGCTGCTTGTGCTTGGTCTCGCTCCAGGTTTGCACGGCGCAAACGCCACGGGTCGGCCCTTCACAGGCGATGCCTGCAGTGACCTGCTGTATGGAACGTTGCATCAGCACGGGTTTGGGTCAAAGCCTCAGTCGCTTCGAGCAGACGACGATCTCGTGATGACGAACTGTCGCATTACGAATGCCGTGAAGTGCCTGCCCCCTCAGAATAAGCCTACCCCCAGTGAGGTACGTACCTGTTTGACCTACTTGCAAGAAGAAGTCTTGCAGCTTCGCCCCAAGGTCATTTTGTGTCTCGGGGCCATTGCCCACAACGCCGCCCTGCAGGTACTGCCTCTGAAGTCGCTTGGTCTTAGGCCTGCGGAGCTAAAGTTCGCCCATGGGGCGTGTCACATGGTGGGGGAGCTGTGGCTCGTCGATAGTTACCACCCCAGCCGATACAACCTGAATACCGGGCGTATCACGCCAGCCATGTTTAGCCAGGCTGTGGGTCAGGCGAAGGCGCTGTTGACTCTGTAAAGCCCACTGCCATGACGCATCGAATAGAGGAAAACCAAAAGAAGCCTGACTACGACCTGCAGGCCTCGGTGGCAAGCCTTCCAGGCCTGCCCGGGGTGTACCGGTTCCATGATGCAACCGACAGCCTACTTTACGTAGGTAAGGCCAAAGATCTTAAGAAGCGGGTGAGCTCGTATTTTCAAAAGACGGGTTTAAGCCCACGCATCTCCCATATGGTGGCGCAAATCGCCAGGCTTGAGGTCACGACAGTCCGCTCCGAGGCCGAGGCCTTATTGCTCGAAAGCAATCTTATTAAAACGCAGTCACCGCGTTACAACATTTTGTTTCGTGACGACAAGTCCTATCCTTATCTGCGTTTAAGTCGCCATCGTTATCCGCGCATTTCGTATTACCGCGGGGCCGTTGACAAGCAGGCCGACTACTTCGGCCCCTTTCCCAATGCCTGGGCTGTTAAAGAGAGCATTCAAATTCTCCAGCGTGTCTTTCGCCTGCGTAACTGCACAGACAATGTGCTTTCCAATCGTTCACGGCCCTGCCTTTTGCATCAGATTCAGCGCTGTAGCGCACCTTGTGTCGGGTTAATTTCCGACGACGATTACGGCCGCGATGTAAAGCGCGCCCTGTCTTTTCTTGGCGGTGAGCACCAGGGGGTGCTCTCGGATCTGGAGGCCGACATGCGATTGGCAGCGGAAGCCATGAACTATGAGTCCGCTGCCGTTTATCGCGATCAAATCGGCGCACTTTCGCGGGTGCTGCAACAACATTCCATGGAGGCGGACACGGCACTTGATTGCGACATTGCTGCAGTCGCGAGCGATGGCATCCGTGTTGTTGTGAACCTAGCGATGGTTCGAGGTGGAAGACATTTGGGAGATCGGCCTTATTTTTCATCGCTTGCAAGCCTTCTGCCTCGGCAGGCTCCAGATGCTGCAATCCCTGATCTCGAGGCAGGCGATCATTCGAGTCTTGATGAGGTTATGGATGAAGCGCTCGTCAGCTTTATTAGCCAGCATTATTCGGACGAGCAGGCTTCACCGGTCACAACGCTTATTGTGAATCGTGCTTCGGCCACCGCGGTCATCGAAGACTGGTTCGCAGATCGTCAGGGCGGGTTAAAGGTTCTTCACGCCCCTCAGGGGAAGCGACGCGACTGGCTTCAAATGGCCGAAGACAATGCACGACTTGCTCTGACCCGAAGGGCTCAGGAGCAGGGGGGCGCCCAAGGCCGAACACGACTACTTGCCGAGACCCTTGGGCTTGAGGCGTCCGAGAAGGAGCTCTTCAACCTACGACTGGAATGCTTCGATATTAGCCATACAAGCGGGGAGGCTACGCAGGCCTCGTGTGTGGTTTACCACAGCCATGCCATGCAGCCCAAGGAATACCGGCGCTTCAATATTAATGACATTACGCCGGGTGATGACTATGCGGCTATGGAGCAGGTCCTGCGTCGACGTTACGGTGACATACAGCCCGACCTGCCCATGCCCGACTTCGTGCTTGTTGATGGCGGCAAGGGCCAGCTGAGCAAGGCCATTGAGGTCTTTGAAGAGCTTGGCCTCGATACTCGTGTCCTTATTGGTGTCGTGAAGGGTGAGGGCCGTAAGGTTGGCCTTGAGAGGCTTTTGCGGCCTTCGGGCGAGGCGATTCAACTGGGTCGTGACCATGGTGCCCTTATGCTCGTGGCACAGGTTCGTGATGAGGCCCATCGGTTTGCGATTACGGGTATGCGAGCGCGTCGAGCAAAAACCCGAGTCGGGTCTGTCCTTGATGAAATTGAGGGTATTGGGCCCAAGAGGCGTCAAAGGCTTCTTGCGCGATTTGGGGGCTTACAAGGTCTTAAAAAGGCATCGGTGGCAGACCTTGCAAGTGTCGAGGGGATCTCCCACATCCTGGCAGAGGAGATCGCTAGGCGTCTGCGCTAGCTGCAGAGCCGTTATGATCTCAAGCTATGCGCTTTAACCTACCTAACCTCCTCACCTGGGCACGGATTCTGGCCATCCCTTTTCTGCTTGGGGTGCTTTATTTTCCTCTGGGGCTTGAGGAGGCAACCAAGAACCTTATTGCAACGCTGCTGTTTCTTGGGGCGGCAGTAACTGACTGGGTGGACGGCTGGTTGGCGCGGCGTTGGAATCAGACCTCGGCCTTCGGAGCTTTTCTTGATCCCGTTGCCGACAAGCTCATGGTCTGTGCGGCGGTGGTGGCTCTGATTGATATGGATAGGGTAGGGCCGCTTGTTGGAATTATCATCGTGGGCCGTGAAATTACCATTTCCGCCCTAAGAGAATGGATGGCCGAGATGGGCGCTCGAAAGAGTGTAGCCGTGAACTGGCTCGGTAAGGCGAAGACGATTGCACAAATGGTTGCGATTCCCTTTCTTCTTTATTACGGAACGGTCTGGGATGGCTTGATTGACACGCGCGTCTGGGGTTACTGGCTCATGGTGATTGCGGCCACGCTGACCTTCTTGTCAATGGTCTACTACCTGGCTCAG
>JALRJP010000240.1 GCA_023261135.1 Burkholderiaceae bacterium
AAGAATATTGACAGACTATGGCTTTGTTGGTCATCCTCTGAGAAAAGACTTTCCAATGATAGGTGAAGTTGAAATGAGATATGATGAAAAACTGGGTCGAGTTATATATGAACCTGTTTCTATAGAACCAAATATTAATGTGCCTAGAATTATTCGGAAATAGTCATGGCTGAGATAAGAAATTACACACTCAACTTCGGCCCACAACATCCTGCCGCCCATGGAGTGCTAAGACTCATTCTCGAAATAGATGGGGAGGTTGTCGAAAGAGCTGACCCACACATTGGGCTCCTTCATCGTGGAACTGAAAAACTTGCTGAATCAAAACCTTATAACCAGTCAATTGGTTATATGGATCGATTAGATTATGTATCCATGATGTGTAACGAGCATGCCTATGTGATGGCCATTGAAAAAATGCTAGGGATTGATGTTCCGGTAAGGGCCAAATATATTCGCGTGATGTTTGATGAAATTACTCGACTACTTAATCATTTGATGTGGTTAGGCACTCACGGACTTGATGTTGGGGCAATGAGTATATTTTTATATTGCTTCCGTGAAAGAGAAAAACTTATTGATGCCTATGAGGCTGTTTCTGGATCTAGAATGCATGCTACCTATTACAGACCTGGTGGAGTCTATAGAGATCTACCTGAAGCAATGCCACAATATCTAAAAAATGATATTCGTACTGATTCAGAGCTAACGGAAATGAATAAAAATAGGCAGGGTTCACTTCTTGATTTTATCGAGG
>JALRJP010000241.1 GCA_023261135.1 Burkholderiaceae bacterium
GGCATAGGCAAGAGAGCCATCGAACGATCCTAAGAGGTATTCGTCCGCATCGAGAAAGATCCAGGGCGGCTGTAAGCGGTAGCTTGCGCGTGGATTCCTGAGTTGTTCGTTGGTAATTGCGGCCACCTTGAGCTTGATGCGACGGGCCATGTGTAGCGTAAAGCCGCCCCAATAGAAGTACTCAGTTCGTCCATCTCGCATGACCACGCCAATGCTGCCCCGTTGATCTTGATCCAAGGTGAGTAGACGGTGATTAATGCGTACCTGAATACTGTACATAAATACAGTATAAATGAATTCGCTGGCGCTGGTAGGAAGAACTGAGATTTTCTATACTGCGTGGCCTCACCAGTACCCGCTCGTAGCTCAGCTGGATAGAGCACCAGGCTTCGAACCTGGGTGTCGGGAGTTCGAATCTCTCCGGGCGGGCCATAAACGACAAAACCCCCTTTATGGGGGTTTTGTCGTTTATGGGCTGTGGGTAAAGAGTTCGAACGGTGGAGTTCGACAAATCGGCATGGATAGCCGATTTGGGCGCCGGCTCTGCCGGCGGGGCGCAGCCCTGAGCGCCAAGGATGGCGCGAATCCATCTCTCCGGGCGATGAGCCCCCTTTATGGGGGCTTTGTCGTTTATGGTTCATGGGTAAAGAGTTCGAACGGAGGAGTTCGACAAATCGGCAGGATAGCCGATTTGGGCGCCGGCTGTGCCGGCGGGCGTAGCCTGAGCGCAATGGATGGCGCGAATCCATCTCTCC
>JALRJP010000242.1 GCA_023261135.1 Burkholderiaceae bacterium
CGTGGCCGATGGCGCGCCAGCCAGTCACGCCCGTTGGGGCTGGTCGGACCTCACGGACGCCCTGATCGCGGCGGTGGCACGGCGCCACAAACCCACGGTATTCATGCTCTGGGGCGTCCACGCTCAGGCCAAGCGTGCATTGATCGAGGCGGCCGCGGATGCCGCGTGCCCGCATTGCATCCTGACGTCCAACCACCCGTCGCCACTTGCCGCTACCCGGCCACCCGAACCGTTCGTCGGTAACGGGCACTTCAAGGCGGCCAATTTGGCGCTTACCAGCTGGGGGCAAACGCCGGTTAATTGGTGACGAAGCTCTTTTTGCAAAAAACCGTGGGGGCTGGTCAAAATTGCAAAAACAGTGGCATAATCCTAGGTTCGTTGCGGAGGGGTGCCCGAGTGGCTAAAGGGGGCAGACTGTAAATCTGTTGGCTAACGCCTACGTTGGTTCGAATCCAACCTCCTCCACCAACGTTCCTGATATGCGTGCTGGCGACAGGCTGTGCCAATCTGGTTTGTGTGCGTGGCACACGGCTGAGGCCAAGTTGCTCGTCGTCAGTGGTTTGGCGGGAGTAGTTCAATGGTAGAACCTTAGCCTTCCAAGCTAATGACGCGGGTTCGATTCCCGTCTCCCGCTCCATGTTGGATGTGTTAGATCGCAGCCCGTTTGTGGCGTGCCGCTGAGGCGGTTGGTTGTAGCAGGCTGAGGCAGTGAACTGCCCATGTGGCTCAGTGGTAGAGCACTCCCTTGGTAA
>JALRJP010000243.1 GCA_023261135.1 Burkholderiaceae bacterium
ACTCGGCCACCACGGCTTCGTGTTGGTCTGAGCTTTGGCGCAGGTCCACCGTGGCCAGGTGAAAGCCGAACACCTCCACCGAGCGGATGAGCGAGCGCAAACGTGTGGCGGCCAAAGCTTCACCGTGGTGCGCGCACAAGGAGGCTTCGATGGTGCGCAAATCGGCCAAGCATTCGTCGGCGCTGGTGTAGGGGTTTTGCGGCGCCACGGCGTGACGCGCCGCTTCGCCACCGGTGAGCGCGGTGAGGGTGGCGGCCAGGCGAGCGTACATGCCCGTCAAGGCGCGGCGGTAGGGCTCGTCTTGCCGGTGCGCGTTGGTGTCGGGCGAACGCTCGGCCAAGGCCTGCATCTCGGGCGTGACGTTGCTGAGCATGGCCGAGACGGACAGCTCGCTGCCCAAGCGGTGCAACTCGGTCAGGTGGTGGCGAATGGCCATGTCGGCTTGGCTTTTGAGCGCCAATTGCAAGGTCTCGGCGGTGACGTTGGGGTTGCCGTCACGGTCGCCGCCAATCCACTGACCCATGCGCAAAAACGGTGACACGCGTTGCTGGCCCGACAAACCCAAATCGGCTTCCAAATCCGCATACAGGCGCGGAATTTCAGCCAAGAACGTGTTTTGGTAGTGGCTCAGGGCATTGTCGATTTCATCGGCCACGGTGAGTTTGGAAAAACGCAGCAAACGGGTTTGCCACAGTTGCGTGACGCGCGCTTCGATCAAGGCTTCGTTGCGCTTGAGTTCACGCGGCAGCAAG
>JALRJP010000244.1 GCA_023261135.1 Burkholderiaceae bacterium
TGCACTGAAACGCAGGCGCATTCACCAATGGCATAGAGACCCTCAACCACAGTGTTGGGGTTGCCATTTTTAGGTGCGACTACCTGACCATGGACATTGGTGGGGATGCCACCCATTTGATAGTGAATGGTAGGTACGACTGGAATAGGCTCCTTAATGGGGTCCACATTCGCAAACTTAATGGCAATTTCGCGAATGGAGGGCAACTTCTTCAGGATCTTGTCTGCCCCCAGATGATCAAGCTTAAGAAGCACATGGTCTTTGTTTGGACCGCAGCCTCGGCCCTCTTTAATTTCTTGGTCCATGGAGCGCGATACAAAGTCGCGAGGAGCAAGATCTTTAAGGGTGGGGGCATAGCGCTCCATAAACCGCTCGCCGTTGCAGTTCAGCAAAATCCCGCCCTCACCTCGAACGCCCTCGGTTACAAGCACGCCCGCACCGGCAACACCGGTAGGGTGGAACTGCCAGAACTCCATATCTTCGAGTGGCAGACCTGCACGGGCGGCCATTCCCATGCCGTCGCCGGTATTAATGAAGGCGTTGGTGGAGGCGGCCCAAATTCGTCCAGCGCCTCCGGTCGCAAAGACCGTGGCCTTTGCCTCAAGCACCATCACTTCGCCTGACTCCATTTCGAGCGCAACAACGCCCACACAAGCACCTTCGGCATCCCGAATAATGTCAAGGGCCATCCACTCAACGAAAAATTGGGTCCGTGCCCGGACATTGCGTTGATAAAGCGTGTGCAGAAGCG
>JALRJP010000245.1 GCA_023261135.1 Burkholderiaceae bacterium
GGGCGGATGGCCTTTTGCCTGAGGCAATGATTGCATCTTGGACCGACATGCACGACCTAGGGGATGGGCTTCAGCAGGCGGGGCTTGTCAGCCCCGTTATGGAGTCGGACGCCCTTCGCTTTAGCTACCAGACCTTACGACAACTCGTTCGGGACTTAAGGGCCTGGCCGAACAGAAAGGCTTACAAAGCCACCAATCAGGGCCTAAATGGCTCTGGGCTTGGCGCCAATGCACTGGGAGGGGCCTTTGATACGCTCTTAAAAGAGCATCCGGCGGGGCTGGTGGTGGGGCATGCTTGGAAGCCGGTTCTTCCCCAAAAAACAGAGCAGAACGATCAAAGGCCAGGCTTTTCGCCGCTAAGGTTCTTCCGAAAAAAGCCCTAAGCAGCGCTTAGTTTGGTCTGGATGTTTATTCGTTTGTCGTCATATAATCGACGGCGGTTGTATAGCACCCAAAAAATGAAGCCAAACTTTATAAAAACGCTTAAAAGGGTTGCGGGAAACAAAATGCGTATATCTAAGGGGGCATCGTGCTAGCAGTTCTGGGTCAGTCACGCTGGGAGCTTAGGAGAAACTGTTCTCTCTCTCCCTATCAACTTTTAGGCTTATTTGTCTCCTTGGCGTGTGTGTGTATGGCTTTGGCTTTGGCTTGGGCCTGGCATGGAAATTGGCCCATCCTGCTTTTTGCGGTGTTGGAGTGCCTAGCCCTTGGGCTGGCATTTGTGTTTTATTGTCGTCATG
>JALRJP010000246.1 GCA_023261135.1 Burkholderiaceae bacterium
AGCTCAGATGGTAGAGCAGCGCACTTGTAATGCGAAGGTCGTCAGTTCGATTCCGACATCCGGCACCATCATTTTAAATTAAGATTGTATTTTTTTATTTATACCATGTTATTAAGGTATAAAAAAAGTTACATAAACCCTTATTTTTGTTTGACATTTCGCCAATTTAAATGGATAATTTCGGGTTCGGTTGGGAGGGGTGGCCGAGTGGTTAAAGGCGACGGACTGTAAATCCGTTCTCTCTGAGTACGTAGGTTCAAATCCTACCCCCTCCACCATTAATTCTGTAACACAGATTTTACATGGGTATTCGAAGGGGTATAGCGGGCGTAGTTTAATGGTAAAACCTCAGTTTTCCAAACTGATCTCGTGGGTTCGATTCCCATCGCCCGCTCCAGAATTAAAGGAATCGCCCATGTGGCTCAGTGGTAGAGCACTCCCTTGGTCAGGGAGAGGTCGCGGGTCCGATTCCCGCCATGGGCACCACAACGTTTTTAAAGAGTAATTTTTTAAGGAATATATTATGGCTAAAGGTAAATTTGAGCGTACCAAACCCCATGTAAACGTCGGCACTATTGGCCACGTGGATCATGGTAAAACAACATTAACAGCAGCAATCACTACAGTTCTGACAAAGAAATTTGGTGGTGAAGCAAAAGGTTATGATCAGATCGATTCAACACCTGAAGAAAAAGCGCGTGGAATTACGATTAATACAGCTCACGTTGAATATGAAAC
>JALRJP010000247.1 GCA_023261135.1 Burkholderiaceae bacterium
AATGGATGAGCTAATTTCAAGAGCCGACGAGGTCTTTGCGACTTTCTCCTAGGCTTTAGTGGTGGAGCAAAGCCAAAAGCCCTTCAAGGTCATCAGCGAGTATAAGCCGTCTGGTGATCAGCCAAAGGCTATTGACGAACTGGAGCGCAGGGTTCGAGCGGGAGAACGAGACGTCGTTCTCCTGGGCGCAACCGGAACAGGTAAGAGCGCTACCACCGCTTGGCTCATAGAACGACTGCAGCGCCCAACGCTGGTAATTGCCCATAACAAAACCCTCGCAGCCCAGCTAGCCGGTGAATTGCGGGAACTGTTTCCAGAAAACGCTGTCGAGTACTTCGTCAGCTATTACGACTACTACCAGCCCGAGGCCTATGTTCCTCAGACGGATACCTTCATTGAGAAGGATTCGACCATCAACGAAGAGGTTGAGAGACTCAGGTATTCAGCGACCATGTCGCTCCTGTCTCGAAGAGATGTGATCGTGGTTGCAACAGTTAGCTGCATCTATGGACTCGGAGCTCCCAAGGAGTACCTTGCGCAGTCACTTCCGATTAGCGTGGGGCAGCGGATAGATCGAGATGAACTGATTCGCGCCTTGGTTGCGATCCAATATCAACGAAATGATGTTGAGTTCATCAGGGGCAACTTCCGCGTCAAGGGTGACACCGTGGAGGTCATCGCCGTCTATGACGAAGAGGCGACCCGCATTGAATTTTTTGGTGACGAGGTT
>JALRJP010000248.1 GCA_023261135.1 Burkholderiaceae bacterium
CCAAGAATTACCAGGTAGGCCCCCGCACCTAGCGAGAGCGATTGTTGCGTGTAACGAATGAACTTGCTGTAGCCCGTCATGCGGTGGGTGAGTGACTGGCTCTCGCCGTGGGCGAGAAGACCTTGAACGCGCTTGGCCTGCCAACGGGCCTGCAGGTTGCGCGTCATACCAAGTGCCTCCAGCACCTCGGCACTGCGAACCTTGCTTTGCAAGAATTTCATTTCTTCAGACTGTGCAAGCGAGGCTTTCTCGTTGGGTGCCAGTGTGCGTGAATGCCCAAGCCTTGCAAGAAGGGCCTGAACGACAACAAAGACAATGGCCATGTAGCCAAGAAACGGATGCAACAAGAACAGCACGGCAATGTAAATGGGCGTCCAGGGTGTGTCGAAGAAGGCGATGATGCCGTTACCGGTTAAAAACTGGCGAAGCTCGGTTAAGTCGGCAAAGGCGCGCGCAGGGTTCTCTTTGGACTGCCGCAGGTAAGACTCAAAGACACCATTAAACACAAGGCTGCTTAGCTGGTCGTCTAGCCGCACGCCAGCCCGAACCAGCACACGGCTGCGTGACCATTCGGCAAAGGCCATCATGCCAAACATGAAAAGCGTAATAAGCGACACCACAATGAGCGTAATTTCGCTTTGGCTTAGCATCACACGGTCGAAGACCTGCAGCATGTAGATGGTAGGCATCAGCATAAGTAGGTTTGCCACCATGCTGAACA
>JALRJP010000249.1 GCA_023261135.1 Burkholderiaceae bacterium
ATTGAAATTTCAAGGTTTGGACCGCGTACAAGTTACCGAGGCGGGACCGGGCGATATCGTATTGATCAACGGCATTGCAGATATTGGCATTGGTGTGACCGTGACGGACCCTTTGAAGCCAGCGCCCATGCCCATGCTCAAGGTTGATGAACCCACTTTGACCATGAATTTCTGCGTGAACACAAGCCCACTCGCAGGTCGTGAAGGTAAATATGTAACCAGTCGACAGTTGTGGGATCGCCTGCAAAAAGAACTGCAACACAACGTTGCATTGCGCGTGGCAGAGACCGACGAAGAGGGTGTTTTTGAGGTCATGGGACGTGGCGAATTGCACCTGACGATCTTGCTTGAAAACATGCGTCGTGAAGGCTACGAATTGGCTGTCTCGAAGCCTCGCGTGGTGTTCCGTGATGTTGACGGTGTGCGTTGTGAGCCTATCGAGATGGTGACCGCCGATATTGAAGAAGCGCATCAAGGTGGTGTGATGCAAGCCCTCGGCGAACGCAAAGGTGAGTTGGTCAACATGGAGCCTGATGGCCATGGCCGTGTGCGTCTGGAGTACCGTATTCCAGCCCGCGGTTTGATTGGCTTCACAAACGAGTTCTTGAACCTGACGCGCGGATCCGGTTTGATCTCTAATATTTTTGATGGCTACGAGCCGCACAAAGGTGAAATTGGTGGTCGTAAGAACGGCGTTCTGATCTCTATGGATGAC
>JALRJP010000024.1 GCA_023261135.1 Burkholderiaceae bacterium
CAAAATCTGGTCGGATAGACCAAAAAATCTCTGCTGCATGCGCAAGCAGCCAAAACCACGAAACCCAGTATATATAAGGGTTTCAGAGCAATGAGGGTCTAAAAAAGTAAGGTTTTTTGAGACTAAGACCCTGCTGGATTTGAGGGTCTCACCGTGCTAAACGTGCACCAAGCGTGTAATTGGGTGAGAACACGCTAAGTCATTGATTTATGGCTCCCCGACCTGGGCTCGAACCAGGGACCTGCGGATTAACAGTCCGTCGCTCTACCGACTGAGCTATCGGGGAACTAAGCACATAAGTATAGCTAACTTCTGCCTAGGTCTGAAAACAGCGTCACTGAAAAGGAGTTCACAGGCTCAAAAGAGGCCCTTCGTTTTGCCCTTCGTTTTCGCAATGCGAAGGGCGCAAAAGTGGTTAAATTTTAACCACACCAGCTCGGAGCCCATGTTACGGGGAAATTTCAGTCACACACGCCATGTTATCCACAGTTCCGTGGATAACTCTGTAAGTCTGACATGACAGTTAAAGCGCATAAAAAATAAAGAAGGCTAGTGGCCACTTTTCTCGCGCATCAATACGTACTTTAGAACGCTATAAACAACAAAAGAAAGCGCGTACCAAAACAAAAATAAACCAGGCCAAATACCCTCGAAAAAAAACTCACCCACCATAGCCACAAGGCCTGCCTCAAGCAATGCTAAAAAGGCGATACCCGTTAGAGACAGTCGAGCAAAAAAGCCGAGATTAAGGCCTTGGGGGTGCTTCTTCATAAGGACGAATACTCGTTGCCCGAAGGCTGTAACCGGTTACACCCTGACTGGTCGTGGAACGAACGCCCAATAACTCTCCCTCGACCCAGATGGTTTCCATGCTTTCTGGCATGCGATCAACCTGACTCGCGGGCTCGGGCTGCACCAAAATAATTTGATTCGCAGGCGGAGGAGGCGAGTGGATGCAGGCACCAAAATAAGGAACAAGCAAAAATTCACGCCGCTTGTCTCGACTGGCATCAAGTGGTACCACATAACCTGGAATGCGAATGCGCTGGTTAAGGTATTTCGTCACTATAGGGGCCGAATCCCACTTCTTTCGGAGTTTTTCCATTGCTTTATTCGCAGCCTCGGTTCCGTCTTGCAGAAACCCTAGGCGACCAAGTACAGCCATTTCAGCCTGAACCTCCCTCACCCAAGCTTCTTCAATAAGGTCATCCCAGGAAATTTCGCGAGGCGTAGAAGATGCAAAGGTTGACGACAAGCCTGCCAATAAAAGCAGGCTTAGGACAAGCTTAATGAACCTGTGACGGATTGAGGCCATCTGCTAACGATAACCGATAGGCGCGCCATGCCGGAATAAAGGCCGCTACCAAAACCCCTAAGAAAAGCCATGCCAACATCATCAAGCTCTGTGAGCTCGGAAGACCAAGGCTGACTGCGAGCCCAAAGCTCTCACGAAGCCAGCCCATGGCAAAAAAGAGTCCCGCCTGCTGGACTAGATAACCAAGAACCAACCCCAGGAAGCCAAGCACAACCGCCTCAAGGTAGAGCAGCCATAAGATTCGTGCGGGAGAAGCACCCAGGGCCCTTAGGATGGCAAGCTCCCGGCGGCGCGCCACAAGGGCCACCAGCATAACCGCTACGACCGAGAGCATGCCTGTGAGAGCCACTGCAAAGCCAATCACGAGCAGGGTGTCTTCAACGAGCGAGAGCGAGCGCCAGATGTCGTCAAGAGCCACGCCCGGTAAAACCGCTGTAAGCGATGCGCCAGGCAACTGCTCAATCGCGCGACGGGCGGAAAAAACCTGGGCTCGACTCTTCAAGCCAACCAAAACAGCTGTGTATTCACGAGGACTCAGATCATCAAGTGAGGGTTTGGAATCGCCCAGATTGAACGGGCCAAGCCGCAACCCCTGAAACTCCCCGACCCCCCAGCCACGATGCAGGGCCTCGTAGCTTGCTACGGAGACCAGAACGGCACGATCCACCGAACCACCTGTTGCCTCAAGAATACCCACCAGCATAAATGGTGAGTCGTCATGGCTTTTATCCAGGGCCTGACCCGAGCCATGGGTCACCACAAGCCGATCCCCAATGCGATGCTTAAGCCCCCGTGCAACCTCCGCGCCAAGAACGACCTGGTACAACACGCGCGGCTCAAAGGCCTTGCCTTCTCGAAACCTCAAGGCTCTTCCATGCACCTGAAACCTTTGAAAAAAGGTGGCCTCGGTACCCCAGACAGGAAAGCCCTTGTAACTGTCCCCAAGTTGCAAGGGCAAAGCCCAGTCCACCAGCGCAAGAGCCTGAATCTCGGGTAAGACCTTTGCAGAAATGTTTGCTGTGGGTCGCCCGAGTTGGAAGACGCTGTAGAGCAAGATTTCTGTAGCACCACCCT
This sequence comes from Burkholderiaceae bacterium, assembly GCA_023261135.1. GTDB lineage: Bacteria > Pseudomonadota > Gammaproteobacteria > Burkholderiales > Burkholderiaceae_A > Hahnella. The sequence continues at coordinate 2,390 of JALRJP010000024.1, forward strand.
TTGGCCCAACAATAAGGTCAACCCCAGACACCGCATGAGAAAAACTCTGTCGTGCGTCGGAACGCAGCTGCTGAACGGTTAAAACCAAGGCGCAGGCAAACCCCAAGGAGGCAACGACAAGCCCGACCGCAAGTCGTCGTGACCAGGCGCTAAGCAGGGCAAGTCGAAGCCAGACCTTCATGACTGACGAGCCCCCCAAAGAGGACAAGCAGGCAGGAGGGCGCCGTCTCTACGCAAAGCTAGGCGACCTCTACGCCAACAGACGAGGCAGGATCAAGCACGAGTCGCTGATTAAACCGCTGGGCGAGGGCTTGATCGTGGCTAACCACAACAAGGCTTGCTCCAGCCAGCTCGCAGACCGAGGCAAGCAGTTCAAGAAAGCGATCGCGGTGAAGATCGTCGAGGGCCGATGTAGGCTCATCGGCAAGCACAAGACTTGGCCTTCCCATAAAAGCCCGCGCAGCCGCAACGCGCTGCTGTTGGCCCACCGAGAGTTGATGGGAAGCAAGCCCCCAGAGCGAGTCAGCAACGCCGAGCTGTGTTAGCAGCTGACTGGCCTGCTTAACCGCCGAGCCATGCATACGACAGGCATCTTGATACCGCCGCTCAAAGAGTCGGGTAGGCATGAGGACGTTATCGAGGACGGAGAGAAAACCCAGCAGATTGAACTGCTGAAAAATAATACCCATCGACTCGCCTCGCACGCGGTCGCGCGTGCTTGAGGCAAGCGCCGAAAAGTCGTGACCTAGGACTCGGCAGCGCCCTGTCTGCGCCACCAACACCCCAGCAAGCATCGAAAGCAGAGATGTCTTACCACTACCGCTTTCGCCCGATATAAACAGAGACTGCCCCTGCTCGAGCCGAAGACTTGGAAGCTTAAAAAGTTCGGGCTGGCCAGGCCAGCCAACATGCAAATTTTCGAGATCAAGCGCCAGGGTCACCTTGTCGTGAGCACCTTATTCAAAATACCTCCTAATAAAGCCGGACCCTTTTAACCCGCTAAACGTCGTGCCCAGACTTAAAATTAAAGACCGCACCATCCTTAATGCCACTGGGCCAACGGCTGGTCACTGTTTTTAGCCGGGTATTGAATCGAATACCTTCCATGCCATGAATGTGGTGATCCCCGAACAACGAGCGTTTCCAACCACCAAAGGAATGGTAGGCCACTGGTACAGGAATAGGCACGTTCACACCGACCATGCCAATCTTGACCCGGCGAGTAAAATCGCGTGCTGTATCGCCATCGCGAGTGAATATGGCCCCGCCATTACCGTACTCATGACTATTAATAAGCTGCAAGGCCTCTTCGAAACTGCCTGCACGAAGGGTGACCAAAACGGGGCCAAAGATCTCTTCTTTGTAGATGGACATCTCGGGCGTAACACGATCAAAAAGGCAGCCCCCCAAAAAGTAGCCCTGCTCATGCCCAGCAACCTTGACCGAGCGGCCATCGACCACGAGCTTTGCGCCCATTTTCTCGCCTTCAGCGATGTAACCAAGAATGCGGTCTAGGCTCTGTCGGCTCACGATGGGGCCCATGTCGGACTTGGGGTCGGTGCAGGGGGCAACCTTAAGCTCTTTAATTCGGGGAATTAGTCGCTCGATAAGTCGGTCCGCCGTGTCTTCACCCACGGGAACCGCAACGGAAATGGCCATGCAACGCTCGCCTGCAGAACCATAGGCTGAGCCAATCAGGGCATCGATCACCTGATCCATATCGGCATCAGGCATGACCACGAGATGGTTCTTCGCGCCACACAAGGCCTGCACCCGCTTTCCGGAAGCAGTACCGCGCGAATAAATGTAATGCCCAATAGCGGTGGAACCGACAAAACTAATGGCTTGAACCTCTGGGTGATCAAGCAGGGCATCCACAGCCTCTTTGTCACCGTTCACAATATTAAAGACCCCTGCCGGGAGTCCCGCCTCGGCAAAGAGCTCGGCGAGCCGAATCGGCACGCTGGGGTCTCTTTCAGAAGGCTTGAGTACAAAGGTATTTCCACAGGCAATCGCTACGGGATACATCCACATAGGCACCATGGCAGGAAAATTAAACGGAGTAATACCCGCCACGACCCCAAGGGGTTGACGCAGGCTGTGTGAGTCAACGGCATTGGCCACCTGGTCCGAGAACTCTCCTTTAAGCAAATGGGGCACGCCGCAGACAAACTCAACCACCTCAAGTCCGCGCGCGATTTCACCCTTGGCATCGGGGATGGTCTTTCCATGCTCCGAGGAAAGCAACTGGGCAAGCTCATCCATATTTTTCAGAATGAGCTCGCGAAACTTAAACATAATGGCAGCCCGTTTCGCTGGCGGCGTGTCTGCCCAGGCGGGGAAAGCCTGTGCGGCTCTTTGCACCGCATAATCCACATCGGCTGTGGAGGCAAGCGTTAGGCTCGCCGTCTTCGCGCCAAGCGCAGGATTAAAGACATCGGTGCTGCGAGATGAAGACCCAGCCCAGTTCTTGTTATCGACCCAATGTTGAATTACCTTCATGCGACCATACCTATTCTTTAAGAAAAATTTGCTAAAAAAGACCGTGAAGAGGCCATTATGACTAAATTAAATCCAAGACTCACTGCGCGCCTGCAGGATCATTTTGGAAACAGGTTCTCTATGGCCCAGGCTGTGTGCGAGCAGCATGGTCGCGATGAATCGGCCTACCCCGTCACCCCACCCGATGGCGTTGTCTTTGCCGACTCGACGCTTGATGTGCAGTTCTTAGTTCAGCAATGCAACCAGTTCAAGGTGCCCGTCATTGCCTTTGGTGCAGGCTCCTCCTTGGAAGGCCATGTACTTGCCTTTGAGGGCGGTATTAGCCTTGACCTAACCCGTATGAACCAGATTCTCTCGGTCAATCAGGACGATCTTATGGCAACGGCACAGGCCGGTGTCACACGTAATCAATTGAATAACGAGATTCGTCATACCGGTCTTTTCTTTCCAATTGACCCCGGCGCCGATGCCACGCTGGGAGGCATGTCGGCCACACGTGCCTCTGGAACCAACGCCGTACGCTACGGCACCATGCGTGAAAACGTGGTGAACCTTACAGTAGTGACTGCTCAGGGCGAGATTATAAAAACTGCCCAAAGGGCAAAGAAGTCATCAGCGGGCTATGACCTCACCCGTATTTTTGTGGGCAGCGAAGGCACCCTGGGCATCATTACCGAAGTAACAGTTCGGCTCTACCCCCAGCCCGAAGCTATTGCAGCGGCAGTCTGCTCCTTTAGCCGCGTAGAAGATGCTGTAAACACTGTAATTCAAACCATTCAAATGGGCGTACCCATTGCGCGTGCCGAAATGCTTGACGGCCTCACCATTAAGGCCATCAACCTGCACAGCAAGACCAGACTTCGTGAACAGCCCATGCTGTTTTTGGAGTTTCACGGCAGCCCACAGTCCGTGAAGGAGCAGTCCGATACCGTTCAAATGCTTGCCAAAGACCTGGGCGGGCAGGACTTCGAATGGGCCCACCAAACCGAGGACCGCAACCGACTTTGGATGGCACGTCATCATGCCTACTTTGCTTGCCTGCAATTACGTCCGGGATGCCGCGCAGTCACCACCGATGTCTGTGTCCCACTATCCTCTCTTTCCCGATGCATCCAGGAGACACTCGAGGACTTCAGCCAGTCCAGCCTGCAGGCCCCAGTCTTTGGGCACGTGGGTGACGGCAATTTTCACTGCCTCATTCTGGTGGACCCAAACTCACAGTCGGAAATGGATGAGGCCGAACGTCTTAATCACCGACTGGTCGAACGCGCCCTTGCGGAGGAAGGCACCTGCACGGGTGAACATGGCATTGGACGCCATAAAATTGACCTTCTGCGTGACGAACTTGGGGAGCCTGCCTTGGACCTCATGCGCAGCCTAAAGCGAGCCTGGGACCCGCTGGGCATTCTCAACCCTGGAAAGGTACTGGCTTAAAGCCGAGCGGCAAGCTCGGCGGCCTCCCGAATGGCGCGCTTGGCATCAAGTGCCCGAGCATCTCGACAGCCTCCAATGGCATGAAAGGAGCGGCCCTGGGTGGTCAGAGCTCCAGCCAAGTCTGTATTGGGCGTCTGCCCCGTACAAAGCACAAGAGAATCAAAGCCAAGGCATTCCTCCTGGGGCCTACCCTTACCTTTTTCCTCACTTGAAATCCAAAGGCCTTCGGGCGTAATACGCAGGTAGCTCACACCTGAGCGCATTCGGACACCCCGCTGACGCAGACTGGTGCGATGAATCCAGCCCGTGGTCTTACCCAGCCCTTCACCCGGCTTGCCTGGGCTTCGTTGCAAGAGCATAATCTGCCGCGAGTTCGCCGGCGGCTGGGGGCCTTCCGGTGCAAGACCCGCCTGAAAAATACTGGGATCTCGTACGCCCCACTCCTGCTGCCAGGCGACGAGCGGGTTGTTATGGGCCGACGACGAAGAGAGGTATTGCGCAACGTCAAACCCAATACCGCCTGCGCCCAGAATAAGAACCCGCTTACCCACAGAGGCTCCTGCCTGCAAGACATCAAGATAACTTAGTACACGCGGGTCATCTTGACCGGGAATTCTGGGGTCCCGCGGCAAGACTCCATTGGCAAGAACGACCTCATCGAAGTCGGTCAGCATAGCAGGCGTTGCCCAGGTATTGAGTCGAAGCTCAACCTTGGAAAGACCAAGCTGAACGGCGTTGTAACGCAACATTTCAAAAAACTCATCCTTACCTGGAATACGCTTTGCCATATTGAGCTGGCCACCAATTTCAGCCTGACGATCAAAGAGGCTGACCTGGTGACCTCGCTGCGCAAGAACTGCAGCCGCCGTAAAGCCCGCGGGGCCTGCACCGACCACCGCGATGCGCTTAGCCGCTGGGCTGGGCCTGTAAACAAGCCTTGTTTCGGCACATGCCCTTGGGTTCACAAGGCATGAAGCAGGTTTGTTCTGAAAGACATGGTCGAGACAGGCCTGATTGCATGCAATGCAGGTGTTGATCTCCTGGCTGCGACCCTCTTGCGCCTTTTGAACAAACAAAGGGTCGGCAAGAAACGGACGTGCCATGGAGACCATGTCTGCAAAACCTTGCTCAATTAGCGTATTCGCAACCTCCGGCGTGTTGATACGGTTTGTTGCAACCAGAGGAACCGACAGGCCATCGGCATGCAGCCTGTCACGCATCTTCTTAGTAACTTCCGCAAATGCCGCTCGCGGAACACTGGTGGCAATAGTGGGTATACGAGCCTCATGCCAGCCAATACCTGTATTAAGAAGGTTTACACCGGCTGGAACCAGTGCCTTTGCAAGCTGCACAACCTCTTCCCACGAACTGCCCTCGGGTACGAGGTCAAGCATGGAGAGGCGGAAAATAATAAGGAAGTCGGGCCCTACGGCCTTGCGTGTGCGCGAGACAATTTCAAGTGCGAGTCGCATTCGATTCTCGTAGATGCCACCCCATTCGTCCTGCCGGTGGTTAGTGGCCTTCACGAGAAACTGATTAATGAAGTACCCCTCGGAGCCCATAATCTCAACGCCGTCGTAGCCTGCCTCTTGAGCGCGTTGGGCAGACACTACGAAATCTTCAACCTGACCTTTTACTCCACGCGAAGAAAGTGCCCAAGGCTTAAATGGGGAGATCGGTGCCTTGATGCGACTCGGTGCCACTGCGAAAGGATGATAGGCGTAGCGACCGGCATGCAGAATTTGCATGGCAATGCGCCCCCCCGCCTCGTGAACCTGTTGAGTAACAACTTTATGTCTTTGCGCATCCGAGCGCGAACGCATAAGGCCGGCAAAAGGCTTCACCCAGCCAACACGATTCGGTGCAAAGCCACCGGTGACGATAAGCCCAACGCCGCCCTCTGCGCGCTCACGAAAATAACAAGCAAGCTCGGTAAGGTCGCTTCGGTCTTCAAGGCCGGTGTGCATCGACCCCATAAGAACTCGGTTCTTAAGGGTCAGATGCCCGACCTTTAATTCTTGGAAAAGAGTCGACAGGTGTTAATTCCGAACCAATGGTATGGCGGACAGTGACCCGAGCCCCCTGTCACGACTAAGATAAGACCAAGAAAACCCCAAAAACCAATTTGATTGGTCAGAGTCAGTAAAACCAAGAAGAGACCGAGCAGAACCCGAAACAACCGCTCGGTCGCGCCAATGTTAACAATCATGACGGACCCTTTCGAGAAAAATAGCGGCAAGCAACACCGCGAGTGTGCCTGCTCCTGGTTTAAAACTCAATGCTCGATCGCTTTCGATTGAGCTCGAATGATCGTGCCAGGCCGCCCGGGCGATCTGCAATGAGCTCGACGTCGATCTCGTTAAGTCGTCGAAACGACCGAAACGCAGTGACATTAATAGTGGTGAGCAGACTGGGGGCTCCACACTCAAACCCTGCCTCGTAGCGAAGGTCAGCATGCCCATGTTCGTCTTTTTGCAAAGCAACCGGGTCGCTCTTGCCCAAAAGCTTCGATTGAATAACGACTTGGCCCCGCTTGCAGAGCGCCTCTTTATTGGGCTCAAAGAGATTAAACGGATTCTCAAGAAGCCTTTGTAAATCCTCCAGCGCCTTGACCTGACGCTCATTTTTGGGCGCATGCTCAAAGCCCACCAGGTTGTCCATAGGTGAGAGGAATTGAAGGCTGAGCCGACCTTTCTCAAGACTGACCTCAAGCGTGGCATCACCATGCTTATGTGCATGGTGATGCGCATGCTCAGCCTGAACGCCTTGAGACGGTTTGTGCATGCCGGCGCTGCCCGGATGGGAACCATGCCCATTGGCCCTCATATCAACCACAGTTGCCTTGACCTCCAGCTCACCGGCCTTTTCAAAGATAAGGGTTACGGGAATAACCTGACCAACCTCAAGCGGCTTTTTCAAGCCCATGAGCATAAGGTGATACCCCTCTTTACTGCCCCGATGCATAAGCACTTTGCCCCCTGCAGGAAGATCGATACCGGGAATCTCACGCATACGCATCACCCCGCCGTCCATGGTCATGTTGTGCAGTTCCATGGAGGCTGCGGCCGCCGATCGCGCCGCAACGAGCCGATCTGCCTTGCCTGCCTTGTTTGAAATGGCCTGAATAAAGATAGCGCCATTGGGCTGCCCAGCCGAGGTGGCCGTAGCCTGTGGCTCCTGCACCTCAATACCTGCCACTGTGAAGTTGGAGGCTTTCAACAGAGGGCTGTAACCCACCAGCCCTAAAAGACTAGCTACAGCGCATGCTCGAACGAAAGACGACGTAAGAATTGAATGAACCATTTTTAAAAGTCCCATAAAAAAGAAAGCGCGTTAACAAGGCAGGGCGACTGGGTGCAGGCCACTACCTTATAAATCTTGAAAGTAAAACTACGCGCTTACGCTGGGAGGTGCCCTGGAGGCGTTTTGAACTGAGACCGCTCGAGGACTTGGAAGATCCCAAGTGACCGGAATAAAGCCCTGCAATTCGTTGCTATGAAAGATGCGATCAAGTCCATCCTTAAAGGTTGAAATGACAGGCAAATGGCAGAACGGGCAGTGCTCACGCGTGTGTTCGTGGCCGCGGTCTGGCTGAGGGTCTGCGTAAGTAACCCACTGCGAGATCGCATCTACAGCCTGCTTATCCACAGGCAAGGACAGGCAAAAATTTGCATGTTGATCGAACACCTGTGCATGCCGACCTGTATTCACCGAGTGAACAAGCGATGCAAAGACCAAGGCCAGCGTGAGTACTATGGCTATTGGGCTTGCGATTCTTTTCATGGCTCTAAAAACCGTTCACAGCTTTTCAACAACAATTTTGGGGAACTTGGCTGCGTGATCTTTTGCGATGTGAGAGACCGCAATAGCAACCTGACGCGCTACAGCCTTGTAAATTTTCGAGATTTCGCCATCTGGCTCAGCAACCAAGCTTGGCTTGCCTTCGTCGGCGTATTCGCGAATAGAACGATTTAAAGGAAGACTGCCAAGCAACGGAACCTTGTGCTCGCTTGCCATAAGAGCGCCTCCACCCTGACCAAAAACATGGTCTGCGTGACCGCATTGAGAGCAAATATGTATAGCCATGTTCTCAACAATTCCAAGAACCGGCACCGAAACCTTCTCGAACATAGCAAGCCCCTTGCGGGCGTCCATAAGTGCAATTTCTTGAGGGGTCGTCACAATCACGGCGCCCGTTATGGGGACATTCTGTGCAAGTGTAAGGTGTATATCACCCGTACCCGGAGGCATATCCACAAACAGGTAATCCAGGTCGTTCCAGTTGGTCTGACGCAACAACTGCTCAAGCGCCTGCGTGGCCATAGGGCCTCGCCAGATCATGGCCTGGCTCTTATCAACAAGGAATCCGAGGGAATTCACCTGAAGTCCATGGGCCATGAGCGGCTCCATGGCTTTCCCGTCGGTGGATTCGGGCCGCCCGCTTGCACCCATCATGGTTGGAAGGCTTGGGCCGTAAATGTCGGCGTCGAGAACACCCACCTTCGCACCTTCGGCAGCAAGTGCCAGGGCAAGATTGACAGTTGTGGTTGATTTACCCACACCACCTTTGCCCGAGGCTACTGCAATGATATTGCGTACCGAGGCCAGAGGCTTAAGACCGGGTTTGACAGCATGGGCAACAATGGCCTGCCCTATAGAAACGTTTAGGTTTCCTACTCCTTGCAAATTGCGAAGGAGACTAAGCACCTCAGCCCTCAGGTCGTCCCATTGGCTTTTCGATGGATACGAAAATGCAATATCGACTGAGACATCGGCGCCTTGAACCCGAATGTCTTTCACCATGCCTGCATCGACCAGACTCATCCGCAAGTCAGCAACCTGCAACTGAGCAAGACTGGCTCGAATAGTTTCTATGGACAAAGACACGCAACACCCCTCTTTTTAAGAACCCACCGGAATGACGGGCAGAGAGATTTACCCTAGCAGGGAATGGAAGGAACCACCAAAACCCTTTCGTTGGTCTTAGGTGTTATCAGTGGTACGTGCGGGTTCCCGAATGCAAGAGATGAAGCGGAAGGTAACGCTGATCCGAGGGCCTACCCACAGCGGCAAAAGCGTCTGCTGGTGGGGTCACCGCAACGGCTCGTGTCTGCAAATTAGACTCCGGCGACTCTGCCTGAGTGGCAGCTTCCGGCGCGGCACCCGGCTGACCACAAAGGGCCTCTAAAGTTTCAGGAAACAAATCCAGTTGCGTACCCATGATCCGACTCTCCAAACGGTTCTGGCTTTGGAATCGGACGCGTTTGGATGGACTTTAGAGGTTCGTAGCCCACCAAAAGTGACAAACACCCATCGTTTAAAGGCCATGGGAGACCCCCTAAGACCTCATGGAGAAGGATTCCCAAGGCGTATCGTGAGACTCTTCAAAAAACCCATGTCAAGCCGCTATTCAAGTGCCCTTGCACTTTTACTCGTATCGGGCGCCTGCCTTTTAATGCAACAACTGCCCCAGCGAACCTGATCCCGGCTCGGCCTGAAGACTAAAGATAGGAATAGGCGCCTCAAACCAGTGGGCATCCTCGGTGATTAGAAAGTAGCTGCCCTGCATACTGCCCATGGGACTGCCAAGTCGTGCACCGCTGGTGTATTCGAAAGACTCGCCTGGACGTATAAGTGGCTGATGCCCCACCACCCCAAGGCCGCGCACCTCTTGGCGTTGCCCTTTGGCATCGTCAATAAGCCAGTGACGAGCCACAAGCTGAACAGCCTGTGGGCCCTCGTTTCGAATGGTAACAGTGTAAGCAAAGCTGTAAACCTGATCCTCTTGCGAAGACTCTTCGGGTAAGAACTGTGTCTTCACCGAGACATGAACAGAGGCCAAGGGCGAATTAGAAGACGGTGATGAGGAGGAGCCGCTAATTTTTGTCATCCATGGATGCTAACAGAGCAAAGAATCCTTTAACCTTGTGACATGACCGAACTTCTTTTTGCAATTGGACTTGGGCTTGCATTTTTTGGCGGCATGCTTTTGGGCAGGCGCCAGGGCCGCCTAGAGGCCGAAAAAAACACAGCCTCTGCCGTTAGTGAGGCTCAGCACCCCCTGCAAATTGAGCTGACAAGCCTGCGCGAACGCTTGAAGGCCATGAACGAATCCAAACAAGCCTTTGGCGAAACCTTTGAAAACCTGGCCAACCGTATCTTTCAAGAGAAGGCTCAGCTTCTTGCGAGTCAGAATAAAGAAGGGCTTAACCAAATCCTCGCGCCGCTCAAGAAAGACATCGATGATTTCAAGAAGCGCGTGGAGACGGTTTACGACACCGAGGGCAAGCAGCGCAGTGCCTTGCAGGCGCAGGTTCAACAGCTTATGAGCCTTAACCAGACCATTAGTCAAGAGGCCAAGAACCTCACAAGCGCCCTAAAAGGTTCGGTCAAGGTTCAGGGCAATTTCGGCGAAATGATTCTTACGCGCCTTCTTGAGACCGCTGGTCTTCGCGAGGGTCATGAGTACGAGACACAGGCAAGCCACACCACGGAGGAGGGCCGACGACTTCAGCCCGATGTCGTTATTAAGCTTCCCGAAGGCCGGGCACTGGTTATTGACTCGAAGGTCTCCTTAAATGCCTACGAGGCTTACACCTGCGCGGAGACACCCGAGAGTCAAAAGCTTGCCCTCGATAAACACCTCCAGTCGGTTCGAAACCATATGCGCGGTCTAAGCGAGAAGAGTTATCAGTCTCTTTTAAAAGAGCACTCATTAGACTGCGTACTCATGTTTGTTGCGGTAGAGCCAGCCTTTATGACGGCCGTCACGCAAGACGTCGAACTTTTTAATGACGGCTGGAAAAAGAATGTACTTCTTGTCAGCCCATCCACGCTGCTTTTCGTTTTGCGCACGGTCTCCCATCTCTGGCGCCAGGAAGAACAAAACAAGAATGCCCAGAAGATTGCTCAGGAGGCGGCAAGCCTTTACGACAAGGTCGTGGGCTTTGTAGAAGACATGGAGAAGGTGGGCAGCCGATTACAACAAGCACAGCAGGAACATGAGTCTGCTCTGCGCAAACTTACGGGACGAGGCGGAATCACCTCGCGCGTTGAGAAATTCCGACAGATGGGTGTCGCCACCCAGAAACAACTCCCTTCTTCCATGCTGTCTGACACCCAACAAGACGACGCACTTAACGATCTGCGCTAGGCCAAACCCTTATCAAAGGAGGGACGTTGAAGGCGCCTGGCCAAGAAGCTCGGCAAAACGCTTTGCATCAACGTTTCCACCACTGATTAAAACCCCTACTCGCTTGCCTCTTAGCCTGTCTCCCAAACCCAAAGCGCCAGCAAGACTGAGACAACCGGTGGGCTCTACCACCATCTTCATGCGCTCAAAGAAAAAACGCATACCCTGAATCAAGTCCTCATCTGAAACGGCCAGAATATCGTGGGCATAGGACTTGATAATAGGAAAAGTAAGCTCACCAAGAAACTGGGTCTGAGCGCCATCAGCGATGGTCTTGGGCGTTGGAATAGAGACGATCGTTGCCAGCCTCGGGCTCTACGCCATAAACCTCACAACCGGGGTTTAAGCCTTGGGCGGCCAGAAGCCCGCCGGCAAGAAGCCCGCCGCCACCAAGACAGATAAAAAGCATGTCAAGAGCTGGGACCTGCTCAAACAACTCGAGGCTGGCCGTGCCCTGACCCGCAATGACATCGGGATGGTCGTAGGGTGGAATAAGTCGAGCGCCCCTTTCCTTCGCAATGCCTAACGAAATCGCAGAACGGTCTTGGGTGTAGCGATCGTAGAGCACGACCTCAGCCCCATAGCCCCGGGTTGCCGCTAACTTTGAGCTCGGCGCATCTTCGGGCATGACAATCACAGCTGGCATGCCGAGCATCTGCGCCGACAAGGCAATGGCCTGCGCATGATTACCCGAGCTGTAGGCCACAACCCCTGCTGCACGTTCAGACTTGGGTATACAGGAAAGCGCGTTGTAGCCACCTCTAAATTTAAACGCCCCCATACGCTGAAAGTTCTCGCATTTAAAAAAGAACTCCGCGCCATAGCGCTTGTCCAGGCTGCTGCTTGTCAAGACAGGAGTGCAATACGCGACGCCCTTAAGCCGAGCGGCGGCGTCTTTGACGCTAGAAAAGTCCGGCAGACTGAATGGCATGGCGTCTAACTCCTTCGCTTAGGGCTGGTTGCCGTTGATAGTAAACAAAACACTTAATCAAGCCGCCAGACATAACGAATGCGTGCCCAGGCCTCGCGCGCAACACCATTGACACGCTCGGGCTCAAACTCGCAAGCCGACAAGGCCTGCAAGGCCGCCTGATCAAGACGGAAAAACCCCGAAGACTGAGCAATTCTTGACTCGCGAACTCGCCCGTCCTCTCCGATGCGAAGCTCAATTTGTGACACACCCTGTTCGTTGTTAACAACAGAGCGCCGGGGGTAGCTTGGCGCAACGCATTGGGCAGAGGCACGAACACGCGCCTCAGGAAGACCCGCTTTCGAAGCAGCGTCGGAGGCGGTTGCGTCGTTGAGGAGCCCCTTGACTGGGCTTGCTTCAGAGACTTGGTTAGAACGGGTTACCGGCTGAGGCGTATCAGATGGGTTTGCACTCTCAGCGGCTTTGGACGGTTGAGGGACGGGAGGAGGCTCAGGCGCCTGAACGCGTTCGGACGGCTCTGGCACTTGTGCAGCAGTAACCGGCTTGACCACCCAAGGCGAAGGCGGTCTTCTAAGAGAAGTCGGAGCTGGGGGCGAAGGGGGTGAAGCGGGTGAAGAGGCAGGCGCTAACGCAAGCAAGGAGACCGAAGCCGAGATAACCGGTGCCTGAATCGCGGGCGTACTGGACGACGAAAATGCAAGGGTAAAGAGGCTTAAGGCCACTAGGGCAAGCGCATGTACACCAAGCGCTGCAAGCAGTGCCCGCCTAAAAAGCGGGGGATACTGGGGATCGGGACTTGAAAATGAAAAAATCTGTTCGCTCACCATGGGCCACCCTAAGGTAGGCCCCTAGCGTATCGCGAATTGAAAACAAATTAAGCGCCTGCCTGTATGCCCAGACGACGCAGAATGGACTCCATAAGGCACCAGCGGGTGAGACCACTTTGAAGCAGGTTAATGCCCACAAAAGCAGTAAAGGCTAACCAGTACTCGCTAACAAAAAATGGACTTCCGGGATAGCCCAAGGCCAACGAGAGCAGAACAAAAAAACCAGCAACAATCCGAACAATTCGCCATGAGGTCATCTTGCGTTTCCTTCCCTAAGAATCTTGCCTTCAAGTCAAGGACCGCAAACCATCAAGCTTGGTTTACAGATCCTTCGCTCATCGAGATTTCATTATATAAATTTATATAATGTTTGCAAGCTCGGAAAAAGCGAACCTTAGTGAGGGCCGGCCTCTTAACGCGGGGCACGACTCACCCAGAAAATGCCAAGCAAAATGAAAGCCCCGCCAACAAAATGAAAATCAGACGGTGGCTCATTAAGCAGAAGCCAACTAATTAGACCCGCATAAAAGGGCCCCAAATAAAGCACCGTGCCGGAGCGGGCCGCGCCGAGTTCTTTCTGCATAAAAGCGTAAGCAAGGTAGGAGAACACACCCGGCAAAAGTGCTGCCAAGACGGCAAGACTGAACCCTTCTAAAGTAACCGCATAGTCGGTTACAACAAACCACTCAAGAAGCGTGAAAGGCAGCAAAACAAAAAGACCGCCGACGGTAATAACAGTCAACCGTGTCACGGGAGTAAACCTTGAACTTACGGCCTTCATGCGAATGGAATAACCGGCCCAAGAGACCACGGCCATTAAAATCCAGAGATCTCCGGGCCGAATTTCAAGGTCAGCCAGCACCATGGGATGTCCTTTGGTCACAATCCAGATCATGCCGAGCATAGCCAGAGCAACACCAATGGACTGCCGAGGACTAAAACGCTCCCCTAAAAAACGCACCGAGGCAATGGCAATAAGCACGGGCGAAAGCGCATAAAGCAAACCAATATTCAGTGCCGTTGTTGTCTGCCCCGCAAGGTAGACAATCGCTCCGCAAATCCACATGCCCATGGCACCCGTAATTACGGCGTCTTTCTTCTCAAAAGTTGTAAGAGGCCAGGCTGCTCGAAGCTCTTTGTAGGCAAACGGGAAGAGAATTAAAAACACCATGAACCAGCGTAAGAACGCAAGGAGATGAGCCTCAATGTGGCCGGGCGCGGCGCGAGCAACAAAATAATTTGTTGACCAAAGGGCAGGCGTGACCCATAAAAGAATGAGTGCCAGCCGATAGTTCCAAGAGGGATTCGCCATAGAATGGTGACAGAGTGTCTCATAGAGAGGGCTCTTCCGAAGGACTCAAAAAGCCACACACATGAACGAACCTAAACCCACAAAGACGGTCGACCAAGGCCTTGGAATGAGCGGTCTGCCAAGCCTGAGCCAACGCGAACGCATTGGTCAGGCCTTTACAGAGCTTGATACCCCGTGTCTTGTCGTTAGCCAGCTGCAACTGCAGTCCAACATTGAAGCGCTGCAAGCCTTTGTCTCAGCGCATGGCCTCAAACTGCGCCCACATGCGAAGAGTCACAAGTGCCCTGAACTTGCAAAGCTTCAAATTGCCGCCGGCGCCGTGGGCATCTGCTGCCAGAAAGTGTCCGAGGCCGAGGCCTTTGCCGCCTCGGGCATTGGCGAAATACTCATTGCAAATGAAGTGGTGGGCGCTGCCAAACTGACACGTCTGGTGCAGTTACATAAACGCTGCGAAAGTCTCAAAGGCCAACTGATTGTCTGCGTGGACAGCCTGAAGGCAGCCGAAGAAATGAACCAGGCCCTTGAACAGGCTGCAACCAGCAGTGACCTTCCCCCGCTCTCGATCTACCTGGAAATTAACGTGGGTCAGAACCGTTGCGGCATGGAAGCCGGCGAACCGGCCGCCAAGCTTGCCCAACGCATCGCGGCCACCATGCCAAGGCTCAGGCTTATTGGCCTGCAGGCTTACCATGGCACTGCGCAGCATTTGCGCAGCATTCAAGAACGAAAAGCGGTCGTGAACCAGGTCTGTGAGAAGGTAAATCAAACCCTGCGTGCCTTTGATTCGCTGGGTATGGGGCGGCCTGAAGTCATTTCCGGTGGGGGTTCGGGCAGCGTGGGACTCGATGCTCGTACGAACGTATTCACTGAAGTTCAGGCCGGCTCCTACGTTTTTATGGACGTTGATTACATGCGAAACGAATGGGATGCTTCAGTTCAGCCCGCCTTTGCGAAAAGCCTTTTTGTTCTAACAAGTGTCATGAGTCAGCCTACCAGTCATCGTGCCGTGGTGGACGCAGGCCTAAAGGCGTTAAGCGTTGATTCGGGTCTGCCCGAGCTTCAAAACGCCCCCGGCATGGTCTATGCCAAAGCCAACGATGAGCACGGACTGATTGAACTAAAGGCTGCTGCCGACGGAGGCCTGCCTGAGCCCGAGGCCTTGCTCGGTCAGAAGCTATGGCTTATTCCAGGCCACTGCGACCCCACCGTTAACCTTCACGACGAACTGGTTGTGATCGATGACGACCAGGTGGTCGACACCTGGCCCATTCTTGCTCGCGGCCGACTCTTCTAGCTTACTGCTCCAAGAGGCTACGCAACATCCAGGCCGTCTTCTCGTGAACGTCAAGACGCTGGGTGAGAAGGTCTGCCGTGGGCTGATCGTTTGCCTTTTCAACAACGGGAAAAAGACTGCGCGCCGTGCGTGCAGTGGCCTCCTGGGCATCCACCAAAATACGCACCATCTCCATGGCCTTTGGCACCCCTGAAACCTCTTTCACACTGGCAAGCTTGGCGTATTCCGCATAGGTGCCTGGTGCGGCATGGCCAAGGGCACGAATACGCTCGGCAATAAGATCAAGAGCGGTCCACTGTTCGGTGTACTGGGTCATGAACATGGTATGCAGGGTATTGAACATGGGACCCGTGACATTCCAGTGGAAGTTGTGCGTCTGCAGGTACAGGGTGTAGCTGTCGGCAAGAAATTTAGAGAGGCCTTTAGCAATCTTTGCGCGATCGGCCTCCGAGATACCTATATTGACTGAAGGTGCCTTTCCAAGCTTTTGTCGTGCATTCATTTACCTTCCCCTTTGTTAGGCAAGTGCCGCATCAAGAAAGATCATCGTAGCAAAGCCGGCCATGAGCCCCATGGTCGCCGTGGTCTGGTGACCCCTGCGGTGTGTCTCGGGAATGACCTCGTGCGAGACCACAAAGAGCATGGCGCCTGCTGCGAGCCCAAGCGAAACGGGATAGGCCCAGGCATAACCATTGGCAACCACAAAACCCACCACAGCGCCCAAGGGCTCCATAAGTCCTGTGGCCATGGCAATGAGCACAGCCCAAGTCGTTGAAAGCCCGGCCGAGCGCAAGGCAAGCGCAACCACCAAACCCTCGGGAATGTTCTGCATCGAGATCGCTGAGGTTAAGGACACACCCACACCAAGGTCGCCCTGACCGAAGCCCACGCCAATGGCCATACCCTCAGGAATATTGTGAATGGCAATCGCAAGTACGAAGAGTCCAACCCGCCCAAGCCGCTCACAGCCAGGGCCGCATGCACCAGCCTGCTCGTGGCTATGCGGCGTGAGTCGGTCGAGCCCGAGCATAAACAACAATCCAAGTCCTAGGCCAAGCGCCACAAGGAGCGCAGCCATAGGCCCAGAACCTGTGACCACCCTGCCCTCGGCAAGGCCTGGCAGGACAAGCGCGAAGGCACTTGCGGCAAGCATCATACCGGCAGCAAAGCCAAGCATAAGGTCTTGTGACTTTTCACTGATACGCCGAAGCCCGACAGCAACAGACGCTCCCAGCGCGGTTGATACAAAGCCTGCCATGCCTCCGGTGAGAGCCTGTTGCCAAAGACCAGACGCCGCGAGCTGGCTAAGCCCGATAAAGAAACTCGAGCCAAGCATAAGAGCGACGCCCGCAAAACCGGCAAAGACAAAGGGATGGGAACGGGCTTCTGCAAGCCAAGGCGAGAGCCCAGCTAAGGTGGTCGGCGCGAGTGAGAAGCTGCTTGCATTTGACCGGCAGAAAGCGCTTAAGAACATTGAGCGCATGGACTGAAGCGACTGAATAAGATCTGCTACCGGATCCCATGCCATATCGTGTTTCATCGTAAACTCCTCGGTTGGTCTGCCGCAGCGAGCCCACATGTCATAGACGATCTAAGAAAACAAAGGGTCAGTTGAGGCCGTCAAAGAAGTTTGACCCCCGCTTAAAGATTAATCAAATTTATTGTAATTATTTTGTCAATAGCCAAAGTAAATCAATCGACATCTATGACTGTCGAGTTTAGTCAACGCCACGGCAAAGACGTCTAAGTGGAGGCTCTGCTTCTGTCAACGGGGCTGGTAGCCCTTGCCGAGGTGGGCGATAAGACGCAATTGCTCTCGTTTATTCTTGCGGCGCGTTACAAACAACCCCTTCCCATTGTGCTTGGAATTCTGCTTGCAACCCTTGTGAATCATGGGCTTGCTGCCTCACTGGGACAGTTGTTGGCAAATCTTCTGGGCCCCGAGACGCTTCAATGGATTCTTGGTCTGGGCTTCATTGCCATGGCAGGCTGGATTCTCGTTCCCGACAAAGAGAACGAGCTTACCCCTGAAAAGGACTCCTCACGAACCTTTGTACGAATTTTGAGCCTGACCCTTGTGCTTTTCTTTCTTGCAGAAATAGGC
>JALRJP010000250.1 GCA_023261135.1 Burkholderiaceae bacterium
GACTTTCGGTGTTTTTGCGGTGAGCACATTGTCTTCAATCAATGACACGCGCAATGCTTGTTCAGAAGTGAGTGCGTTTACACGATGCTCGCGACCCCAATTCAACACATCAGTATCTAAATCGACACCATAAGCTCGGTTGTCCGCGTGGCGTGCCACAAAGTCACAACACACGGTCGCTGTGCCACAGAAGTCTTCGCGTAGTTCACGAACTTCGCGGTTTCGTAGCGCTTTAAAAGTGGTGGTTACAAAGTCAATCTCAGCTTCGGCGCATTGAACTGACTGTTCATAACAAAGATGACGATCAGCAGTTTCAGCCTGAGGGATTTTCTTTTTCTTCTTTTTAGACATAGTGCACAACGCTTGGGGTTTAAATTTGTGGCGTAAGCCTACACAATTTTTAGTTAATCTGTCTGTTCTTAACGAAAAGTTTTTGATTGTTTGATGATTTATTTAGTGGCCTTTCTGCTCTTGCTCGCGCTGATCTATGGACCTCAGTGGTGGGTGCAGCGCGTGCTGGCTAAATATAACCACCAAGATGAAGATAACTTTCCGGGAACTGGGGGTGAATTAGCGAGACATCTGCTCGATAAATACAGCTTGTTTGATGTCAAAGTTGAAGTAACCGAGGGCGGTGATCATTACGATCCAGTGAATCGAGCAGTACGACTGACTAAAGACAAGTACGACAGTAAAACGCTCACTGCGATAAC
>JALRJP010000251.1 GCA_023261135.1 Burkholderiaceae bacterium
ACCGACACAGCCACCCATGACGAACAGAATCTCTATCAACAGTTGATAAAACTGCGGGTAAACAAACAACACGATGAGCTGATACCAAAAGCAGCACGCTTTGCGCCGAACGACTGGCAGCAATGTAATGCGCTGAAGTTTCAGCTGATCCTGACAACGGAATACACAACATGAAGCGTATGCTGATCAACGCCACTCAGCCTGAAGAGTTGCGTGTCGCTATCGTAGACGGACAACGTCTATTCAACCTCGACATCGAAGTTCCTGGTCGAGAACTCAAGAAAGCCAACATATATAAAGGTCGCATTACCCGCGTCGAGCCTTCGCTTGAAGCTGCGTTTGTAGACTACGGTGCAGAACGTCACGGTTTCTTGCCGATGAAAGAGATCGCGCGTGAGTACTTCACCAGCGAAAAAACCGAAGACGGCAAGCAAGGCAAAAGCCAACTGAAAGAGGGTCAAGAGATCATCGTTCAGGTGGAAAAAGAAGAGCGCGGCAACAAAGGCGCAGCCCTCACCACCTTCTTGTCGCTGGCCGGTCGTTACCTCGTTTTGATGCCAAACAACCCTCGTGCCGGTGGTGTTTCTCGCCGTATCGAAGGTGAAGATCGCAGCGAACTGCGTGATGCGATGGCTGACCTCGAAGTGCCTGAGAACATGGGTCTGATCGTGCGTACCGCAGGCATCGGTAAAAACACCGAAGAGCTGCAGTGG
>JALRJP010000252.1 GCA_023261135.1 Burkholderiaceae bacterium
GGTAGGCCCGCCCTACCGGTGGTTTTTTGCACTACAATCGGTGCTCGTCATATAGCGGGTTGAGGGAACACGTTGCCATGTCTGTGGTGGAAGCTTTTGATCCCAACGAAATTCGCCTCACTGATAACGCGGTGGCGAAAGTCCGTGCCTTGGTGGAAGACGAGGGTAACCCCGGCCTGAAGCTCAGGGTGTATATCACCGGGGGCGGCTGCTCGGGGTTCCAGTATGGGTTTTCGTTCGACGAGTCGGTCAGTGAGGACGACATGGTGATCGAGCGCGAGGGAGCGACAGCGCTGATCGATGCAATGAGCTATCAATATCTCGTTGGTAGCGAAGTCGACTACTCGGAAGGCCTCGAAGGGTCGCGGTTCGTCGTCAATAACCCCAATGCCACCACCACCTGTGGCTGTGGCGCGTCTTTTTCAATCTAACCCAGTTCAATCTAACCCAGTTCGATCTAACTCAGTTCAATTTGACTCAGTTGCGACTGCAACGGGATCGTGATCGCGCCCATCGTCGCTGCGTTTACTGCTTGCTTTGTCTGACCAAGCCCGAGATATACGAGATCGCCCCCATGGTCCGATAAGCCGTGGGTCCGCATCGAGTTATGCCTGATAGATTGCGCCCAGAATGCGGGAATCCGCCGCGCCAGTGACTGCTGGCACGTTGCCCGGATTTCCGGTGAGGGTTTGTTCA
>JALRJP010000253.1 GCA_023261135.1 Burkholderiaceae bacterium
TCATTTTCGTTAATCTTTGTTTTATCAACAAAAGCTTTTATTTCATAATCACCTTGTATTGCTAAATTTTCAACCGTTGGTTTAATATCTAAATCTATTTCATTAGAGTATATTTTTTCCCATCTTCTATAGTTTCTAATCTCTTCATTTGAAATTTCTATTACTTGTTTTGGTAAAACAAATTTTCCTGAAGACTTTGCATCAAGCAAATAACTATATGTATATGTAGTAAACTCACTATTTTTTTCTATTATTTTTTCTTCATGTTTTTTATACCAAAAATCACTTGTTTCATAATCTTCAAAATATACTTGAGTAATATTATGATAGTTATCTATTTTTAAAATCAAAGTAACTTTAATTGTTTCATTAATATATGCATTTTGTTTTGAAACTTTTTGAGTAAACTCTATTTTTGAAAAAAGTACTACCGGAAAAAGAAATATAAAAAAGAGTGCATATTTACCAAGCTTTTTTATTGTCATTTATTAATCCTTTTTCCATTGGTACTATTAGAGTCTTTGTATCTTTTAATTCTAAATCATTATCATATTTTTTATCAAAATATGAGTTCATTTTAAACTCTTTTTTTCCTAACTCTTCTTTTGTTTTCTCTTTATCATCTAAATATATCTCATTACTCTCATTGTTTGTAATTTTTGAGTTTACATTTTTAGTGCTTATTCCTGT
>JALRJP010000254.1 GCA_023261135.1 Burkholderiaceae bacterium
AGCCCAAGGGTCCCGAGACGGCGGCGCCCCTTCGAAGCTTTCTTACCGAATCGCTCTTAGCTTCAATGGAGGTCGACGCAGAGCTCTTTGCATCGCACCTACATACGTGTCGGGAGCTTGATGAACTCCAGGAGCATAAGGCGCCGGCCGCTCGCCGAAATAATGAGCCGGCACTCTGGCTTAGCCTTCCGGAGTTCGGCCTGCGTATGCCTTTCTCGCCCGTTGATTTCACGCAGGTCAATTTTGCGATCAACCGCAGGCTGGTTTACAAAGCCATTCAACTCTTGGACGTTCAGCCCGAAGACCGGGTCGTCGATTTCTTTTGTGGCCTGGGGAACTTTAGCTTTGCCTTGGCGGGTAAGGCGTTTGAAGTCTTGGGGTTTGAGGGAAGCCATGCTCTGGTCGCCAAGGCTCGGGCCAACGCCAAACTGTTACAACTGGCTCATAAAACATCTTTTCAGGTCAGTAATCTTTTTGAAGTGAACCGCGCCTGGCTCGACGACCTTGGGCGCGTGGACTGCGCACTTGTAGATCCACCGCGCGAGGGGGCTCAGGCCTTGTCGGAGGCGCTGGCCGAGCAGTCGTTTGAAGGCCGTGGCCCTCGTCGTTTCGTGATGGTGTCTTGCAATCCAGCAACACTTGCTCGCGATGCAGCGATTCTTGTGCATAAGGGGCGGTGG
>JALRJP010000255.1 GCA_023261135.1 Burkholderiaceae bacterium
CAGGTGTTGCTGTTCCATGTATTGAAATAGGAAAAAATCCTGAAGCAGCTTATGATTATACAAGTAAAGGTAATTTGGTTGCAGTAATTAGTAATGGAACTGCGATCTTAGGATTAGGTGATCTTGGTGCTCTTGCTTCTAAGCCAGTAATGGAAGGTAAATCTGTTTTATTTAAAAGATTTGCAGATATTGATTCAATTGATATTGAAGTTGACTCCAAAGACTCCGAAGAAATAATTAATGTCATATCTAAAATTGCTGTAAGTTTTGGAGGAATAAATTTAGAAGATATTGCAGCGCCAGATTGTTTTATTATTGAACAAAAATTAAAAGAACTAGTTGATATTCCAATTTTTCATGATGACCAGCATGGGACAGCCATTATCACAACTGCTGGACTAATTAATGCATTAGATATTTCTGGAAAATCTATCAAAGATGTAAAAATTGTTGTGAATGGAGCTGGTGCATCTGCAATTGCTTGTACAGAATTATTTAAAAATTCTGGAGTGCCTAACGAAAATGTAACCATGTTAGATCGTAAAGGAGTAATTTATCGAGGAAGAACGGAAGGGATGGATCAATGGAAATCAAAACATGCAATCGAAACAAAAAAAAGAACGCTGGCAGAAGCTATAGACGGTGCTGACGTTTTTCTAGGATTGTCAGCAAAAGATGTT
>JALRJP010000256.1 GCA_023261135.1 Burkholderiaceae bacterium
GTTCACGATTTCCTGGGTTGATAATTTAGTTAGATCGTACTGCTGACCATCTATCTCCAAGCTAGCCGAGCCCTGGGTGGGACGCACCATCCCCATGACACACTTCATCAGGGTGCTCTTGCCATTACCGTTGGTTCCCAAAAGTGCCACGGTTTGGCCTTGTTCGATATTCAGACTGACACTGTGTAAGGCGCGCACGGCCCCATAGCTGGCAGCGATATCGGTGATAGTTAATTTAATCGCCAAGATATGCCCTCTGTACTTGTGGATTACCGACAACGGACTGCGGATCACCGTCACAGATGATTTGACCCGCGTCCAGACAAACGAGTCTTTCAGAGAAACGCATGACCGCGTGCATGATGTGTTCAATCATGATGATCGTGATGCCTTGCTTGTTGAGCTTGATCAGAATATCCAACACATCATCAACCTCACTGCCAGACAGACCTGCCATCGCCTCGTCCGATATCAGCAACTGCGGTCTGGCCGCCATTGCCCGCGCCAATTCCATTTTCCGCAACTCGACCTGTGACAGCGACGAGGATGCAGCCTCTGCTTTATCGGCAAGCCCAATGTCTTCCAGCAGTTGCCGCGCTTGCACCTTTGCCTTTTCGCCACTCACCCCGCCAACATAAGCCAAAGGCACCATCAGATTTTCAAGCACCGTCATGCT
>JALRJP010000257.1 GCA_023261135.1 Burkholderiaceae bacterium
GTGTCCCCCGGTTGGTGCGCCTGCCTGGATGGCCACCTTTGCCGACATGGCCACACTGCTCATGGCCTTCTTCGTTCTTATTCTGTCGTTTGCCGAAATGAACGTACCGAAGTTCAAGCAAATTTCGGGATCGCTCAAAAACTCGTTCGGTGTGCAGCGTCTGATTCCTACCGTGGAACCGCCCAAGGCACAAAGTATTATTGCCCAGCAGTTCTCACCTGCGGTAGCCCAGCCCACAGTCATTGACAGCATTCGCCAAGACACCACCAACGACCGTCAGGAAAACGTTGAGTTAAAGACAGAGACCAAAACAGAGGACCCACGCCCCGACCCCGAGACCCAGGCGCAGGCCAAGGCAGTAGAGAAGGCCTTGGCCCAGGAAATTGCTAAGGGCCTTGTGGAGGTTAAAGCCGAGGGTAAGAAGGTGGTGGTGCAGATGAACCCACCTGTCGGTAAAGACCAGGGCCAGGGAGGCGGCGCAGGCACCGAGGGCTCGAAGGCTGCGGGCGGCGGCGCCAAGGGTGAATCAAGCGCAGGCGGTGGTGAGCAGGGCGCCAAAATGGCGGGCGCTGCTGACAAGGGTGAGTCTGTCGCGGGTGGCGGTACGGGCAAGAAGGGTGAGTCCACTGCAGGCGTTGTGCCTCAAGAAACCATCGAGATTTTTGCCAAGGT
>JALRJP010000258.1 GCA_023261135.1 Burkholderiaceae bacterium
CGTGGCCCGAGCCACAGGCATTCCCGTGGCCAAGCTGGTGCAAGGCGAGCGCGAAAAGCTGCTCGAGATGGAAGACCGTTTACACCGCCGGGTGGTGGGGCAGGAAGAGGCCATTGATGCGGTCGCCAACGCCATTCGCCGCTCGCGCTCGGGCTTGTCAGACCCTAACCGTCCGACGGGCTCATTCCTGTTCCTGGGCCCGACGGGCGTAGGCAAGACCGAGCTGTGCAAAGCGCTTGCAGGTTTCCTTTTTGACAGCGAAGACCACCTGATCCGCATCGACATGAGCGAGTTCATGGAGAAGCACTCGGTGAGCCGTCTGATTGGTGCGCCCCCCGGCTACGTGGGTTACGACGAGGGCGGCTACCTGACCGAAGCCGTGCGCCGCAAGCCGTACAGCGTCATCTTGCTGGACGAGGTGGAAAAAGCCCACCCCGACGTGTTCAACGTGCTGTTGCAGGTGCTGGACGATGGCCGCTTGACCGACGGCCAAGGCCGCACGGTGGACTTCAAAAACACCGTGATTGTGATGACCTCCAACATCGGTTCACCGCTGATCCAGGCAATGGTGGGGCAGGATGCGGAGGACATCAAGGACGCGGTGTGGGGCGAGCTCAAACAGCATTTCCGCCCCGAGTTTTTGAACCGCATCGACGAAACAGT
>JALRJP010000259.1 GCA_023261135.1 Burkholderiaceae bacterium
CTTTCAAATTAACAGAGAGTTCGGTTTTGAACATGGTCGATTTATAGCGCAATATCCTAGTGCCTATGCCGAAAATTATTGGAAGGCTTTTAACTCGATTTCTCAGTCTAATGATGGGTTCTCATTGTCGATAGTGAAAAAGCGACTCGAAGTATTTTTCAATGATTTGTTACCTATCAGCGCTATCTATGACCCATTCTCATCTTGGCCTGAGAATGCTTACGCCGAAAATCAGCGATTATTTGATGCTATTGTCAGCGATTCTACTGATTATGAATTTTATACGTTTGACGAGTTGCTTTCAGGGGGTATAGAAAAACTCCAATACACAGGTAGAGAAACTAAAGTTGTTGCCACTCCGGGTAACTATACCAAGATTATTCGGCCACTTATATTAGCCTCTACAGAAGTTTACATAGCTGACAGGTATTTCCCCTTTGTTGGAACTTGCGCTGATAGTGAAGTTGATCGCGGGATTGAGCTTTTGAGCAACCTGATTGCGGTTGCTGAAGAAAATCAACGCTGTAAGTGGATTGTCATCCTCAGTGACTTTGCTCACAAAGAATCAAGGGATTGGTCATTAGAGAAAAAGGATGAAAAAGTTAGGGAAACTATTGCCGCTGTTAAGAGAAAAGTAGGAAAGGGTCTGTCCTGCAAACTGG
>JALRJP010000025.1 GCA_023261135.1 Burkholderiaceae bacterium
CCACGCTTTCTTCAAGCCCGAAGCCAATCAATAGAAGCATAAGAAGGCCCCAGATGAAGGCCTGAACAAAATTCATGGCAGGCCCTGCAAAGGCTACTGGAATCATGTCGCGCTTTGGATTGCGAAGCCGCCCGAATTGAACGGGTACAGGCTTTGCCCATCCGAAAAGAAACTGCCCCTGAGTCAGCAACAAAATACCAATGGGCATTGCAATGGTGCCCACGAGGTCAATATGCCGTATAGGGTTGAGGCTGACACGGCCCAGAAGATAGGCCGTGGGGTCACCCAGCGCTTTTGCTGCGTAGCCATGTGCTGCCTCGTGAAGCGTAATGGCCAGAACAACCGGAATGGCAAAAATAAGAATCGTGTTGAATAAGTCGAGCATGAACAAGCCTAAGGCCTTTAGACGTAATCAGACAGTGAAGACCTTATTCTCGCATGCCCGCCTGGGACTCCGACTCCTTGCCCGCGCCTGACTTCTAAATTAGAAACGCTTGAGAAGTCCGCGGGCTATGGGGTCACGACTTGCTTTGCACGCAGAAGAAGCCACCACCTTGGTATTTAACACCCTGGTTGTCTTTGGCCTTGGGGTGGTAGCCAATAGGAACGAAGTTGGCCCATGCGTGTTCATTGCAGAGCAGACCTTCACGCCACGGTCGTATTGATCTTTGGGTACAGTACCGAAGGCGCCCGGGTTATTCCATACCCGAATGCCATCGCGCATAATTAGCTGTGGCGCCTCATTCCCGGGCGCAGAGCCAAGACCGTGTTGCGCCAAAGCCTGTTCTGCTGATACGCAAGCTACAACCGCGACGACTGCAGCAACTTTCTTTGATTTCTTTAACATTTTATTTCTCCCATTAAGTCAAAGCGTTTCAAGGGCTAAAGGCAATCTCGGCCGGGTTTATTCATCAAGGCCTTGCGGTTAGCTGTCACCAGCTTAGGAAAATTGCTTAGAACGACCTTGATATGAGTCAAGGCCTAGCGTTTTGAAAATAGGCGCTTTAAGGCAGTAAATGCAATGGGAAGGGCGTAACGAAACAGTCCCCGGCGCAGGCGGCCGATGAGGAGGGACTTAATAAGTCCAATAAGAAAAGGTCCTGGCAATGTTTGGGGCTTTCCCTAGATCAAAACAGTCTAAGTCAAGTGTAGCCTGTTGGCATGTACAAAAAAATACTACTTGCCTATAACGGTTCCGAGGTGGGTCAAAGGGCCTTGCTTGAGTCGAAAGAGCTCGCCCAATGGCGTTCCTCCGACCTCGAGCTTGTCTCTGTCGCATCCAATGGTTATGAAGGCTTAGGCGTCTATGGAGAGGCTGTCTTCGCCGACACTGCGATTGATGATCGTGAGAAAGAGCAGCAACGCATACTCGATGCAGGTTTGGCGCTGCTTGCCGAGCATGGATTTAAAGCCAAAGGCCATCTCTTGTCAGGTGATGTCGTCACCGAGATCACCGAGTATGCCAAGCAGGTTCAAGCCGACCTTATTGTTATTGGGCACGAGTACAAAGAAAACTGGATTGCCCGTTGGTGGAGCGGGTCTAATTCTGTTTCCCTCGTTGAGCGCTCACCTTGTAGCGTCTTGGTCGTCGTGAGCAAAGCCAGCTAGCCCATCTTCTCTTTTAGTCAATAATAGCGGGCTATGGAAAACCTTAGCCTGGTTCAATACGTAGCCATCGGCCTTATCTTCGCCTGGAGTGGCTTTGTACGAACGGGTTTGGGTTTCGGCGGCGCTGTATTGTCGCTGCCATTTCTGCTGCTTATTGTGAATGACCCACTGGTCTTTCTTCCGCTTATTGCAGCCCACCTAATTTTCTTCTCTAGCCTTGTTTTTCTTCGTAACTGGCAGATTCATCGCAAGACCTTGAGCGCCTCGCCAGAGACTGCTGGCGATAGGTCACTTTCTGCTGCCTTGGGTATTGATTGGAACTACCTTTGGTCTGCCATGAAGGTCATGATCATCCCAAAACTTATAGGAATTATTGGCCTGGTTACATTGCCAGCTGATGTGATGTCTATTTTTATTTTTGTCATTATTTCGGCCTATGCGGTTGGCTACATCGTGAATCGGCCCATTAAGCTTAGAAGCAAGTGGACCGAGCGCGGGCTTTTAGCTTTGGGTGGTTACATTAGCGGAAGTTCATTAACGGGTGCACCGCTTATTATTCCCCCCTTCGCCCAAAACGTTGCCAAGGCCCAGCTCCGCAACACCCTTTTCGTAAACTGGCAGATTCTTACAGCTCTAAAACTGGCCTCCTTTGTTGTTCTGGGCGTTAACCTACAGCTCATACACCATCTCTGGCTTCTTCCCTGCGCGTTTGTGGGCCATGTAATAGGTGAGCGTATCCATCAAAAGCTCGTACAAGCCGAAGGAGGCAGTTTCTTTCGTGTGCTTGGTATTGCACTTTTAGTAGTAAGCGGAGTTGGGCTTCTAAAAACCTTTGGCGTATTTGGTTAGCTTGGGTCACGCGAGCCCGATTGCTCCTGTAGTCTCTCTAAATAACGTTGCCATAACGCGTCTTTGTTCTGGCACAGCCACCATAAATAAGACCACGAGAATATGCCTGTGTCATGGTTGTCCGAGAAAATTGGTTTGATGGCGTAATGGCCGACCGGCTCAATGGCAACAATTTGCACCTGACGTTTACCTGTTTGAAGTACCTCTTGACCAGGCCCATGTCCAAGCACCTCTGCGGAAGGAGAGTAGACGCGAAGAAATTCGAAGGGGAGCTCAAAGGCACCATGGTCGTCGTACTGAAGTTCAAGCAGTCCCTGTTTTGCTCGGCTTGTAAGCCCGCTTGGCGTTGGGGCGTCATTGATGTGACGGTAGGTAAGGGTCATGGTTTATGGTTCGCGCAGTTGAAGTTCGGTTAAGGCGTGTCGGGCAAGTCCAAGCCCCGCTTCTGAGTACATGTTAAACGACGTCACTCCAAGCGTAGCAAGCTCTTCAACTTCTTCTGGGAACTTGGCCACTGCAACAAGTAGGCACTTAAACTGGAGTGCTCTTAGCTGCTCGGCCGCGGCAATATTGTTGTGGTGATTGGGCATGGCCAGAATAGTCATCTGAAGTCTTTTGGACTGACGCAGGTGTGTCCATAGGTCGGTATCCGATGCGTCTGCTACAACCACATGACGACCCAGGTCTTGGTGCTCTTTCACGCGAGTTGAATTATGATCAAGCCCTAGAATCTGGTGACTAAACGTTGTTGTTAGGGCATCGTAAGCTCCGGCTCCTACCCGTCCCATGCCAACCACCAGAATATCTGCCTCAAGCAAGGTTTTCCTCTGGTCCTTTAGCGCCCTGCTTTCAAAGTCAAAACGCTTAGCAAGAAATTTAAACTGCTGATAAAGCGCTTCACTCTTTGTGTTGGTGACAGAGGACACAACAAAGCTAAGGCTTAGAGCAAGAGCAAAAACAATAAGCCACTCAACGGGAATAATGCCCTGGCGCGCGGCGAGTGCACAGAGAATAAGCCCAAATTCCGAGAAGTTTGAGAGGCTAAGGCTAGCAAGGGCATTCACGCGAAGAGGAAGGCGGCTGGCAGCAAATACCCCGAAGTAAATGGCTGTCTTAAGGGGAAGCAGAAGGCACAAAAGACCAGCGACAAGCGCAATGTCGCTGTTAGGAAGGCCTTGAAGTCCTATCGATAAGAAAAAGCCAACGAGCATGATCTCTTTTAGCCCATAAAGCGATTGAGCCAGCTCGGATGACTTGGGATGGTTAGCAAGCAGGGCACCAAGCACAAGGGCGCCTAGGTCACCTTTAATGCCAATCGCATGAAAGTACGAGTAACCGATAATCGTTGCAAGTGCTAAGCCAGTCAGAATCAGAAGCTCGCCGTGTCCGACAAAATGAAGAAGCTTGTTTAAAAAGACTCGCGCAAAGGGCAGGGCAAGTAATGTTAGGGCCCAGAGACTTGGGTACTGAGCTTCACTAAACGCAAGGTAAACCACGGCCACTAGGTCTTGCATGACAAGCAGACCAATAGCCAACTGCCCATAAAGTGTTCCAATATCACCGCGGTCTTCAAGAAGCTTCACCACGAACACAGTGCTTGAGAAGGCAAGGCCGAAAGCAATGAGCCCGGTGGCAAAGGCACTTAGCGCAAGGCTCTTAACCGGATAAATCGACTGGCCGGCTAAAAGAAGCAGAGTAAAAAGCCCGGCGGTGAGCACCATCTGAAACATCGTGCCAGCCCATATACGAGGCGCGGCCAGTGAACGTAGGTTGAGCTTCAGCCCAATTGTGAAGAGCAGCAGCGTAATACCAAGATCTGCAATGAAGTTGATCTCGGCTGGCTTTTCAAAACCAAGTTGATTGAAGGCGAAACCCGCTGCAAGAAAGCCAACCATGGGTGGAAGGCCGACCCGGCTTGCGAGAAGTCCGAATGCAAAGGCGAATCCCAGAAGGGTTAATATCATTGGGCTCGAGGGATGTTTTCTTATACTTTCATTATGCGCTTGCTCTTATCCCTATTTGTCTCGCTAGGGCTCTCGACGGTTATTGGCTGCAGCAAAGACCTGCCTAAGTGTCCCGACCCTGTTGCCCAAAGCGATGAGCCCATGACCGAGCAAGAGAAGAAGCTTGCACGCTTAAAGACGGGCTTCGACCCGTCTTGCAAGAGCAACTAACCAATAAACCGACGCTGGGCAGTTCAGTGCTAGGCTGAGACGACGTCTGCAATAGCCTCGCAAACGTAACCAACGTTTTTACTATTCAATGCAGCAACGCAGATACGCCCGGTGCTAAGCGCGTAGATGCCGTACTTCGTTTGAAGAGACTCCACCTGTTTCGCATTCAGCCCTGAGTAGCTAAACATTCCGTTCTGACGTGTTACAAAAGAAAAGTCTTGCTTGACTTTAAGTGCCTCAACGCCCTTGACCAACTCGTGCCGCATGGCGCGAATGCGCTCGCGCATTTCAGTAAGCTCTTTCTCCCACAATGCTCTTAGATCGGGGCTATTCAGAATAGAAGCAACGATCGCACCTCCATGGGTGGGTGGGTTTGAATAGTTCGTCCGAATGGTTCGCTTTACTTGGCTCAGTACATTAGCGGCCTCGGTTGCATTGGCCGTCACAATGGACAAGGCGCCGACTCGTTCACCATAAAGGGACAAGGACTTTGAGAAGGAATTCGAGACCATAAAGGCCAGGCCGGAGTCGGCAAACTTACGAACGGCAAGTGTGTCTTCTGCTAGACCTTTCCAGAAACCCTGGTAGGCCATGTCTAGAAACGGAAAAAGACCTCTCTCGGCGCACAGGCTTATTACGGCATCCCACTGAGACTCCTCGAGATCAGCGCCCGTAGGGTTATGGCAGCAGCCATGAAGGACAGCGACGGTGCCCTGGGGGAGGCTTGAGAGGCTGGCGCACATGGCATCAAAATCAACGCCGCGCCGCACGGGGTCGTAATAGGCGTAACTGACAACGTCGAATCCAGCCATCTCAAAGATGGCCCGATGATTCTCCCAACTGGGGTCGCTAATGGCTACTTTGCTTTGGGGCAGAAGCCGCCTAAGGTAGTCGGCGCCTACCTTAAGGCCTCCGGTCCCCCCTAGGGTCTCCACCGTGATAACTCTATTTTCGTTAACAACAGGGCTTTCTGCCCCGAAAAGCAGCTCGCGAACGGCTTTGTTGTAGACCGGGGCGCCATCAATGGGAAGGTAGTTCTTGGCGAGGGCGGCAGCAGCCAAAGCTTCTTCGGCCTGATGAACGCATTGAAGAAGTGGCACCTTACCTGCCTCGGTAAGGTAAACGCCCACACCCAGATTGACTTTGACAGGCCTTGAATCGTTATTAAACGCCTCGGTAAGACCAAGAATGGGGTCACGGGCGGCTTGTTGAACGTCGGCGAAGGGGGAGGGGGCGAGAGAGGGCATGATCAGAAGAAGAGTGAAATGTCAAGGAATTGGCGTGAAAAAAAAGCGTGGAAATTTAGCGGAAGCCAAGCGAAAATAGATCTTGTTTCCTAAAGTTGTATCACGAATTTGTAACAATTCTCATCGCCCTCATTCGCGAATCTCAACAAGTTTAGCATGTCGGTTCAATTACTTAGCCCGTTTCAACTGGTTAGTGGGTTTCGTCCTTCCGGAGATCAACCCCAGGCCATTGACGCACTTATTCAAGGGGTGAGGGACGGGCTCGCCTTCCAGACGCTCTTGGGGGTTACTGGCTCGGGCAAGACGTTCACCATGGCCAACGTCATTGCCGAGCTGGGCCGTCCAGCGCTTATTCTTGCCCCCAACAAGACCCTAGCAGCCCAGTTGTACTCTGAAATGCGCGAATTCTTTCCCAAGAATGCGGTGGAGTACTTTGTTTCGTATTACGACTATTACCAGCCCGAGGCCTATGTTCCTCAGCGCGATCTTTTTATCGAGAAAGACTCCGCCATCAATGAACATATCGAGCAAATGCGGCTCTCGGCAACCAAATCGCTGCTCGAACGTCGTGACACGGTTATTGTGGCTACGGTTTCTTGTATCTACGGCATTGGAAACCCCGCCGACTACCACGCCATGGTCTTGGGCCTGCGCACGGGCGACAAGCTGTCTCTGCGCGAGGTCATCGCTCAGCTCGTGCGTATGCAATATCGCCGCAACGACATGGAGTTCGTTCGCGGTAGTTTTCGGGTGCGTGGTGACACGGTTGATATTTTCCCCTCGGAACATGCCGAGCTTGCCGTTCGCGTTGAGCTTTTCGACGATCAGGTCGAGTCCTTGCAACTCTTTGACCCTTTAACAGGACGCATTCGCCAAAAAGTCGCCCGTTTTGTGGTCTACCCATCGTCCCATTACGTCACCCCGCGCGAGGTTGTTCTTCGCGCCATCGAGACCATTAAGAAAGAACTTATCGAACGTGTGGCCGAGTTTGTAAAAGACGGAAAGCTTGTCGAGGCGCAAAGGCTCGAGCAACGAACACGATTCGACCTTGAAATGCTCGGTGAGCTTGGGTTTTGCAAAGGCATCGAGAACTACTCTCGGCACTTCTCTGGCGCTGCTCCTGGGGAGGCGCCACCAACCTTACTCGATTACCTTCCCTCCGACGCCCTTATATTTCTTGATGAAAGCCACGTCATGGTGGGGCAGCTTGGAGGTATGTACCGCGGCGATCGCTCACGCAAAGAGACGCTGGTGAATTATGGCTTTCGGCTGCCTTCGGCGCTGGATAACCGCCCGCTTCGTTTCGACGAATTTGAGCCTAAGCTTCGGCAAGCCATTTTTGTTTCAGCTACGCCGGCCGACTACGAATTGCAAAAGTCCGAGGGCGCGGTCGTTGAGCAGCTTGTACGACCCACCGGCCTGATTGACCCCGAGCTTGAAGTTCGTCCCGCCCGCACTCAGGTGGACGATCTCTTGTCTGAAATTCGGTTACGGGTCGAGCGACGCGAGCGGGTTCTTGTCACCACGCTTACGAAGCGCATGGCCGAAGACCTTACCGACTACCTAGCCGAGAATCAGGTGGCTGTGCGCTACCTACATTCCGACATTGATACGGTTGAGCGTGTTGAAATCCTTCGTGATCTTCGGCTTGGTCAGTTTGATGTCCTCGTTGGCATTAATCTTTTGCGTGAAGGGCTCGACTTGCCCGAGGTCTCCCTTGTTGCCATTCTCGATGCCGACAAAGAGGGGTTCCTGAGGTCGGAACGAAGCCTTATTCAGACCATTGGTCGTGCGGCCCGCAATTTGAATGGCAAGGCCATTTTGTATGCCGATCGCTACACCGACTCCATGACTCGCGCCATTGAAGAGACACGGCGTAGGCGTGAAAGGCAGGCGGAGTTCAATCGCCTGAACGGTATTGTTCCAAGTTCGGTCAGAAAAGAAGTCCGCGAGCTTATCGATGGCATCGTGCGCTCGGGGTCTGAGGCCTTGCATGATGAGGCCATTCAGTCGGGCACCAGTGGCCCCGTCACAGAGCCAATGTCTGAGAAGGCCTTGGCAAAAGAAATCGTTCAGCTCGAGAAAAAGATGCTCGAGTTTGCTCGAAACCTGGAGTTTGAGAAGGCTGCCAAGACGCGTGACGAGCTTGGGCGGCTCAAGCAAAAGGCATTCGGAGCCGGTGTGCTCCGCGATCAAGTTGAAGTACCTCCCAGTGCGGAAGCATTGCCGTTGTCCTCCTCCGGCATGCGGGCTGCATAGTTTTTAACCATAAGGAAACCTAAAAAAATGACGCGTTCGACGACAACAAAAAAGGTTGAGCCCTCCCTCAACAAGCCTTCAAAGTCGCTGGGCATAAAGACCCGTGTTTTATTTGTCTGTATGGGCAATATCTGCCGCTCTCCCATGGCCAAGGCAGTTTTTGATTCCATGGTTAAGGCATCGGGCCTGTCCGACCTTGTTCAGGCCGATTCCGCGGGTACGCATGCCTTCCACCTGGGCGAGGCCGCAGACCCGCGTGCGGTGTCTGCTTCGCAAAAGCGTGGCTACGACCTGTCGGGCCATGCTGCACGAAAGGTAGAGATGCCCGATTTCAGCGAGTACGACTACATTCTTGCAATGGACTGGGATAACCTTGCTTTGCTACAGCGGACCGCGCCACGCGGCCTTCAGCATAAGTTGCAGCTACTCATGCGCTTTGCCACCGAGTACGAGGCCGCCACCATTAACGACCCCTACCACGGAGGTCCGCAGGGCTTTGAGCAGGCGCTTGATCACATCGAAGACGCCTGCAACGGCCTCATGGAAGTTGTGCGTCGGCGTGCGAGCATGGTTGCCGCGGCTTAGTTTGACAACCAAGTCTCCTGAAACCCCGGTTCATCCGGGGTTTTTTATGGCCAAAGGTTGAGTGTTTCGGTCAACTTCTCTATACTCCCAGCAAATTAGTCGGGAATTGCCCGGCTAGGTCTTAGTGTCATTAAACGGAGAGAGAGCTATGCGTCTGACAACCAAAGGTCGTTTTGCTGTTACTGCAATGATTGACTTGGGTCTTCGGCACGAAAAAGGGCCTGTCACGCTTTCTGCAATAAGCCAGCGTCAGAAGATCTCCCTGTCTTACCTTGAGCAGCTTTTTGGCAGACTTCGGCGCCATGAATTGGTGGAGTCCATGCGTGGTCCGGGTGGGGGTTACCGTCTTGCCCGCTCCTCCAAGGACATCACAGTGGCTGACATCATTTATGCCGTTGATGAGCCTCTTGATGCCACCCAGTGCGGTGGTAAGCAAAACTGCCACGAGGACCAGGTCTGCATGACCCATGAGCTCTGGGCAAGCCTCAACCGTCATATGGTCGACTTCCTTGATTCGGTCTCCCTGCAAGACCTTGTCGAGGAGCAGCGTCAAAAGACCCATGGCGTGCTTGAAGGCAGTGTGACTCGTCATGTGCTCTTCCGGGAGGAGCGTGACTCGGCTCCTCTGCCCAAGGTGCGCGACCCCTTAACCAGTGCTGTGGTCAACCCCTGATTAACAAAGGAACTTGAATGCAGCTTCCTATTTATCTCGATTATTCCGCCACCACGCCGATCGATCAGCGGGTGGTGGACCAGATGATCCCGTTTTTGCGGGAAGAGTTTGGTAACCCTGCTTCTCGCAGCCATGCCTTTGGCTGGAGGGCTGAAGAGGCCGTTGAAAATGCAAGGCGTCAGGTGGCAGGGCTCGTTAACGCGGACCCAAAGGAAATCGTCTGGACCTCGGGGGCGACGGAATCCATCAACCTTGCCTTAAAAGGCGCAGCGCACTTTTATAAAGACCGCGGGCGGCACGTCATTAGTGTGAAGACCGAACACAAGGCTACGCTTGATACCTGTCGAGAACTTGAACGCGAGGGCTTTGAGGTCACCTACCTAGATGTTCAAGAAAACGGTCTTATCGACTTCCAGGTTTTTGAGCAGGCGGTCCGAAAGGACACCATTCTTGTTTCGATTATGTTTGTCAATAACGAAATTGGTGTTATCCAAGACATTCCGCGGCTTGGTGAATTTTGTCGAGAGCGTGGCATTATTTTTCATGTTGACAGCGCACAAGCCACCGGCAAGGTGGCCATTGACCTTGCGGCGCTTAAGGTTGATCTCATGTCGTTCTCGGCCCATAAAACCTACGGGCCTAAGGGCATGGGCGCCTTGTTTGTTAGGCGTAAGCCTCGTGTACGGCTTGAGCCTCTTATTCATGGTGGTGGCCACGAGCGTGGCATGCGCTCGGGCACACTTCCAACGCACCAAATCGTTGGCATGGGTGCAGCCTTCGAGCTTGCCCGTTCGGAAATGGCGCTTGAAAACGATCGTATTCGTATGCTTCGAGATCGTCTTTGGGCTGGTCTTTCGACCATTGATGCCGTTTATTTAAATGGTGATCTCGAGCAACGCGTGCCTCATAACCTCAATGTGAGTTTTAACTACGTCGAGGGCGAGTCTTTGCTTATGGCCATTAAAGATATTGCTGTCTCTTCGGGTTCTGCCTGCACCAGCGCAAGCCTTGAGCCTTCGTATGTGCTTCGGGCACTTGGTCGAAGCGATGAGTTGGCCCATTCATCTATTCGCTTCTCAATTGGCCGATATACAACCGAGGCCGATGTTGATTTTGCTATTCAGCTGTTGAAAGAAAAGGTAGCCAAGCTTCGCGAAATGTCCCCCTTGTGGGAGTTGGTGCAAGAGGGCGTGGACCTCAACACCATCCAGTGGGCGGCGCACTAGAAAGACCTTCAGAAAGAATCGTTCGTATAACGCATGTATTTAAAATAGTTAGGTAAGGACATTGCAATGGCATACAGTGAAAAAGTAATTGACCATTACGAAAACCCCAGAAATGTGGGCTCGCTTGATAAGGACGACCCCACGGTAGGTACCGGAATGGTCGGTGCGCCTGCCTGCGGCGACGTTATGAAGCTGCAAATTCGAGTCAATGACCAGGGTGTCATTGAGGATGCACGGTTCAAGACCTATGGCTGTGGCTCGGCCATTGCCTCGTCATCGCTTGTTACGGAATGGGTGAAGGGTAAAACGCTCGACCAGGCAATGGCGCTCAAAAATACCGAGATTGCCAACGAACTTGCCTTGCCACCGGTTAAAATCCACTGTTCCATTCTTGCTGAAGATGCCATTAAGGCAGCCATTGAAGACTACAAGAAAAAGCATGGCGATCTCACTGACTGAAAAGGCGGCCCAGCACGTTAGCCGCTACATTGAGCGGCGGGGTAAGGGCTTAGGTATTCGTCTGGGTGTTCACACCACAGGCTGTTCGGGACTTGCCTACAAGCTTGAGTTTGTTGATGCCCCTATTGCAGATGACCTTGCCTTTGCTAGCCACGGTGTCACAGTATTCGTCGACCCAAAGAGCCTGCCTTTTATCGACGGCACAGAGCTCGACTTCGCCCGCGAGGGTCTGAACGAAGGGTTCAAATTCAACAATCCGAATGTCAAGAGCGAGTGCGGCTGCGGCGAGTCCTTCCAGGTATAGCTGCGTGACGTCTCCAGGCCTGCTTCAAAAGAATTACTTCGAGCTTTTTGGTCTGGTGCCTGGCTTTGATGTTGAGCCTCAGGCCCTTGAAGCCTCCTGGAAGCGTTTACAGGCTGTTGTGCATCCCGATCGCGTCGCTGCGCAAGGCCTTGGTTCTTCTCGGCGACTTGCGGTAGATCTCTCTACACGGGTGAATGACGCCTATCAGACTTTAACTTCTCCTTTGAAGCGCGCGGTCTATCTGTTGGAGCTCTCGG
Organism: Burkholderiaceae bacterium; assembly: GCA_023261135.1. Taxonomy (GTDB): domain Bacteria; phylum Pseudomonadota; class Gammaproteobacteria; order Burkholderiales; family Burkholderiaceae_A; genus Hahnella. The sequence goes on from JALRJP010000025.1 coordinate 11,642, forward strand.
GCCATCCGCTCGAGGCCGATCTCTCTTCCAAGGTTCCTCTTGCATTCCTGGAGCAACAAATGGCCTGGCGTGAGCAGCTTGATGAGGCGAAGTTGAAGGGTCAGCAGGCCTATTCTCAGGCTGTCAATTCGCTTCGTGCGCAGCTGTTAGATCAGTCCAACCTTATCTGCAGGCAGCTTGCAGAGCTTTTCAAGGCCTTCCCCGTAGGTGAAGAAGCGGCAAACGACGTCAAGCAGTCCATCCAATCGCTTATGTTTCTTACGCGTTTTGAAGAGTCTCTGCCGCAGGAGCTGCCATCTCAAGAGTCACCACCTCATTAGGGCCTTAACGTATGGCACTTTTACAAATTTCCGAGCCCGGCGAGTCAAGCCTTCCTCACCAGAGGCGGCTTGCCGTAGGTATTGACTTAGGAACCACCAACTCGCTGGTTGCTGCTGTTCGCTCGGGAACGCCCGAGGTCCTTAAAGACGAGGCTGGTCGGTCCATTCTTCCTTCGGTCGTGCGTTATTTTGCTAACGGATTAATCGAGGTTGGTCTTGTAGACCCTCGGCCTGATCTCGAAGCTACTGTCGTTTCGTCCGTCAAGCGCATCATGGGGAGAAGCCTTTCAGACGTTCGCTCTATTCGTCTTCCATTTGCACTTCAGGCCGACGATGCCTCAAAGGGCATGCCGCTTATTCCCACCGTGCAGGGCCTTCAGTCGCCCGTTCAGGTCTCGGCGGAGATTCTCAAAGCGTTGCGAGGCACGGCTGAAAAGGCGCTTGCCGATGACATTGTTGGCGCTGTTATTACTGTGCCCGCTTATTTCGATGACGCACAAAGGCAGGCCACGAAAGATGCAGCTCGGCTTGCGGGTATTCATGTCTTTCGACTGCTCAATGAGCCTACTGCAGCCGCTCTGGCCTATGGGCTTGAAACAGGTGCCGAAGGTACCTATGTTGTTTTTGATCTGGGGGGTGGCACCTTTGATGTCTCGGTGCTCAAGCTCACCCAGGGCGTCTTCGAGGTTGTTGCCACAGGTGGCGACTCTCAGCTTGGGGGTGATGATTTCGATCGTGCCATTGCGCAGTCGTGGCTTTCTGCCCAGAGTCTTTCGGTCGACATGCTTTCCCATTCCGACTGGCGTCGTCTGCTTGAATGCGCCCGTTCGAGCAAAGAAGCCCTAGGCAGCCTGGCCTCAGACACCGAAGAAATTCTTAAGACCTTCGTGCTTAATGACCAACGCTCTTTTACGTGTGGCTTGTCATGTCAGGTCTTTGCTAGTCTTACGGCTCACCTTGTCGAGCGGGCGCTTTCGGCCTGCAGGCAGACCATGCAAGATGCCCGACTCGGTCCCAACCAGGTTCAGGGAGTGGTCATGGTAGGAGGCTCAACGCGGCTGTTCAACATTCGCCAGGCGGTGCGTCACTACTTTGGTAACTGCCTCAAGGACAGTCTCGATCCCGACCAGGTTGTTGCCCTTGGGGCTGCCTCTCAGGCTCATTTGCTTGCGGGTAATGCCATGGCAGGTGAGAGCTGGCTGCTTCTCGATGTCCTGCCGTTAAGTCTGGGCCTTGAGACTATGGGCGGTCTGGCCGAACGTATTCTTCCTCGTAACACACCCATTCCAGTTGCCCGCGCTCAAGAGTTCACTACATTTAAAGACGGACAGACCTCAATGGCCATTCATGTCGTGCAGGGTGAACGGGAGACGGTTGCCGACTGTCGATCGCTCGCACGTTTTGAGCTCAAGGGTATTCCGCCGATGGTGGCGGGCGCCGCGCGTATTCGTATTACTTTTCAGGTCGACGCCGATGGCCTTCTGCAGGTCTCTGCGCTTGAGACCCGCTCGGGCGTCTCAGCGCAAATTGAGGTTCGGCCATCCTACGGTCTGTCAGACGATGCGATTGCCAGCATGCTGGAGCAGGCTGTTACGCATTCACGCGACGACATGCAGCAACGGGCGTTGCGTGAGGCACAGATCGACCTGCAGCAGCTTATCGAGGCTCTTAGCGCAGCCCTGCAAGTCGATGCCGATCTTCTTACTGCTCAGGAGCGACAGGCGCTCGAGGCCGAAATTCTTCAGTCACGAGAGGTCTGTGGTGCGGGCGATCGCGATGCCTTATTAGCCGCGACCGAGAGGCTTGGAAAGCTTGCAGACCCATTCGCCGAGCGGCGTATGAACCGCGCGGTCTCTCAGGCCTTAACGGGCCAGTCCATTGAAAACCTCTAGTTCTCAACCTAACGAAAAGTCTGGTCATGCCACGAGTCACTGTTCTTCCTCATCCCGAGATATGCCCTCAGGGCGCGAGCCTTGAGGGGGACATCGGCGAAAACCTTTGTCGGCTTTTGCTTAAGCATCACATTGAAATTGAGCATGCCTGTGAACTCTCCCGGGCCTGTACAACATGCCATGTGATTGTTCGTCAGGGCTTCAACAGCCTAGAGCCGTCTTCGGAAGACGAGGACGATCTTCTTGACCGCGCCTGGGGTCTTAGCCCGCAGTCACGGCTCTCGTGTCAGGTGGAGCTTGGTGCAACCGATTTAGAAGTTGAACTGCCTCGCTATACCATTAATCATGCACGTGAGAACCATTAGGCCTCTTCGCGTTTAAGCGCGGGAAATAAAATAACATCACGAATACTTGGGCTGTCAGTTAGAAGCATCATGAGCCGGTCAATGCCTATGCCACAGCCTCCCGTGGGGGGCATGCCGTACTCAAGTGCTCGGATGTAGTCGGCATCAAAAAACATAGCCTCTTCATCGCCTGCCTCTTTCGCCTCAACTTGCGCCTGAAAACGCGCGGCCTGGTCCTCGGCATCGTTAAGCTCGGAAAAGCCATTGGCAATTTCTCGTCCTGTAATAAAGAGCTCAAAACGTTCCGTGATATTCGGGTTTGAGTCAGAGGCGCGGGCCAGAGGTGAGACTTCAACAGGGTAATCAACAATGAAGGTGGGGTCCCAGAGGCGAGATTCTGCCACCTCTTCGAACATGGCCAGCTGAAGCGCGCCTAAGCCTGCACGATTAAGAACAGGCCCGTTAACATCCGCGCCGCGTTTTTTTAATTCGGTACGCAGTGCTTCTTTGCTGTGAAGATCAATGCCCGAGACCTCGGGTGCGTTTTCCTGAATAGCTTCCACGATGGTTCGTCGGGCAAAGGGTTTGCTGAAGTCAACCGTCTTACCCTGATAGTGCAGTTGCGCCGAGCCAGTGACCACCATGGCAAGATCGCGAAGCAGTTTTTCCGTGAAGTCCATTAGCCAGTGGTAGTCGGTGTAGGCCGCATAGAACTCCATCATGGTGAATTCGGGATTGTGACGAGGGCTTAAGCCTTCGTTACGAAAGTTACGATTCACCTCAAAAACGCGCTCAAATCCTCCGACAATAAGCCGCTTAAGGTAGAGCTCGGGTGCAATACGCAGATACATGTCCTGACTGAGAGCATTGTGGTGCGTAATGAAAGGCTTGGCTGCGGCGCCACCTGGAATAGGGTGCAGCATAGGTGTTTCAACCTCCAAAAACCTATGCTCGGTCATGAACTGACGAAGGCGTGTAAGCCCTAACGATCGAGCTAAGAAGGTCTTCTTCGTGTCCTCGTTCACGATAAGGTCTACATAGCGCTGCCGGTACCGTGTCTCCGTGTCGCTCAGGCCGTGAAACTTATCCGGCAGTGGCCGAAGGCTTTTGGTAAGAAGTCGAATGCCACGGCAGCGTACAGAAAGCTCGCCCTTCATGGTCTTGAAGAGTTCGCCCTGCGTCTCCACGATATCGCCAAGGTCGTAGCGTTTGACTTCGGCATGTTTAGCCTCACCAACGGTTTCGTCATTGAGGTAAACCTGAAGCCGTCCGCTGCTATCGGCAAGGGTTAAGAAGCTGGCCTTACCTTGCACGCGCTTGAGCATAATTCGCCCTGCAATAGCCACTTTGACAGGGTTCGCCTCAAGGTCCTCACGAGAGTGCTGTTCGTGAGTTTTTAAAAGTTCATCGGCGTGATGGCTTGGTTTTGCATCATTCGGAAAAGCGGGCCCTCCGCCAGCACGAAGGGCGGCAAGCTTTTGACGACGTTCGGCAATAAGCTGGTTTTCGTCTTGCACCTGTTCGGCATCGGGGCTTGGGTTCTGTCTGTCGGACGGATTCATGGTGGCTACTATGAAAGTGTGGAAATCGTGTCTGGTTTAAAGCCCGTGTTTAAGGCTTGCCTCAATAAACGGGTCAAGGTCGCCATCAAGAACTTTCTGGGTGTTTGAAATTTCAACGCCTGTCCGTAGATCTTTAATGCGCGACTGGTCAAGAACGTAGCTGCGAATCTGATGCCCCCAGCCGACGTCTGTTTTACTGTCCTCTAGTTTTTGCTGCTCAGCCATGCGCTTGCGCATCTCGTGCTCAAAGAGCCTAGATTTCAGCATCTTCCAGGCCTCGTCACGGTTTCGATGCTGCGAGCGGTCGTTCTGACACTGCACGACAATCCCTGTTGGGATGTGAGTCATACGAACGGCGGAATCGGTCTTGTTAATGTGCTGTCCACCTGCGCCGGAGGCGCGGTAGGTGTCAATGCGAACATCGGCAGGGTTAATTTCAATTTCGAAGGAATCATCCACCTCGGGGTAGACAAAAAGCGAGGCAAACGAGGTGTGTCGACCACCGCCGGAATCGAAAGGCGATTTACGCACAAGCCGGTGCACACCTGTTTCTGTCCGTAAGAAACCAAAGGCGTAGTCACCATTGACCTTAATGGTGGCCGATTTAATACCGGCCACATCGCCTTCGGACTCTTCAAGCAGTTCTGTTTTGAAGCCTTTGGTTTCGCAGTAACGAAGGTACTGCCTAAGAAGCATGGAGGCCCAGTCGCAGGCTTCGGTGCCGCCTGCACCTGCCTGAATATCCACGAAACAGTTCAGTGGATCAGCAGGATTGGAAAACATACGCCGAAACTCAAGGCCTGCTACGCCAGTTTCAAGCCGCGTGGCGTCTTCAGCGATGGCGCCTAAGGTGTCGGAATCAAGCTCTTCTTCGGCAAGTGCGTAGAGCTCAAGGCTCGCAAAAAGATCGGACTCAAGCTCGCGCAGGGTATGAACCACATCTTCAAGTGCTTTACGTTCTTGGCTGAGCTCGAGCGATCGTTTCCGATCATTCCAGATGCTGGGGTCTTCGCCTAGGCGAAGAACTTCTTCGAGACGTTCTGACTTCTTGTCGAAGTCAAAGAAACCTCCGAAGGTCATTCAAGCGAGTTTTCAGATCGTTGAGCTGTAAGGCAAGGGCGTTTCTTTTTTCGGCTTCCATACTTCTCATTGTAACTTCTCGTTACCCAGGTCGGCCACGACCTCAAGTTGCAAGGCCGGCCAGCCTCGAAACCGATTCACCCCGAGCCGATAGGCAAGCTGCAACCTAGATGCAACGGGTAAAGGGGCATTGAACCAAATGGCCTCCAAGGGCTCTCCAACCCAGGGGCTATTGCTTTCTTCAATAAGACCTAGTCGCAGCCGTAGATGGTGCTCTTTTAAAACCTGCTGATGTAAGACCTGGAAGTCATTCGTGAAAAGAGGGGCTTCAAAGCCCTGGCCCCAGACCTGGTCTTCAAGCGCCAGAGCTGACTCCAGGTGAAGCTGATGCCTTGCAAGTGGGCCGTCGGTGAGCAGGCAGTCTCTTCCCGTTGTGGCCCTTGTCGTGTTGGAAAAGAGTTCTTCGATGGCCTGGGAAAGGCATCTCTCGAAGTCCTTCAGCCGGTCATTTTGAAGGGTGAGCCCCGCTGCCATGGCGTGGCCACCAAATCGGTCGATAAGACCGGGCTTAAGACTATCGACTCTTGCCAGGCAGTCACGAAGATGCACGTCGCTGACGGACCTACCTGAACCTTTAAGAAGGTTTGGCCTGTCGCGCGACGGGGCAAATGCAAAGACAGGAACTCCCCAGCGTTCCTTGAGCCGACTGGCGATCAACCCCACAATGCCCTCGTGCCATTGCGGGTGACTCACCACGAGTGCGTTGGATGCGGGGCCTGTGTTCACAGCGACCTCGGCCATGGCAAGAGCCTGCTCGGACTGTTCTTTTTGGATCTGCTTACGTTCCTGGTTTAGATCGCGGAGCTCTTCGGCCATGGCTTTGGCCTGTATGGGGTCGTTCTCAATAAGACAAGCAATGCCAAGAGTCATCTCGGTAAGCCGGCCTGCCGCATTGAGCATGGGCGCAATGGCGTAGCCAAAGTCGCTGGCATTAGCCTGGCTTGCATCCCGACCCGCAGCCTCAAAAAGAGCTAAAAGCCCAAGGGGGGCTAGGCCTTCTCGGAGCCTTAACAGCCCTTGCGTGACCAGTCGACGGTTGTTTGCGCACAGCCGCACCAAATCGGCCACTGTGCCCATGGCGACAAGGGGCAAAAGGTCATCAATACGTGTAGGCTTTTCATTGGGCTTTGCTTTCGCAATAAGCGCTCGAACCGCGATGAGAAGGTAGAAGGCAAGACCAACCCCCGCAATCGTCTTGAAGGGAAAGCTGCAGTCGCTGCGATGTGGGTCAACCACAGGACAGTCGGGCAACTGAGCGCCCGGAAGATGATGGTCGGTGACAATGACTTCAATGCCTTGGGCTTTGGCGAAGGCCACTGCATCGACTGCATTGATACCGTTATCGACTGTGATCAAAAGCTTCGGTGCGGGGGCTTTGAGGTCAGCTCGAATGAGCAGCTCTTCAATTAAAGCCCGAGAAATGCCGTACCCCAGACGAAAGCGGTCAGGGACAATAAAATCGCAGACGGCACCCATACGTCTTAGACCCAGCATAAGCGTGGCAGTGGCGGTTGCCCCGTCGGCATCGTAATCGCCAACAACCACAATAGGCTCGGCCCGTTCAATGGCCTGAAAAACCTTCTGACTCGCGGCCGCCATATCTTTAAGATCGCGCGCTGCAGGAAGCCGGCTGAGTTGACTAAGGTGGTCGTCTGCACTTGCAAGATTGCGCCCGGCAAGGCAGTGTGCAAGCAATTCCGGACAGCCCTTATCGACAAGGTCTTTGAAGAGATGAGAGTCCAGCTGGCGTTGCTTATGCATCATGGTCCGCGATGCCTCATGGACCACCGAATCCACCCGGGGCTGCGGCCTGTTCTTGCCAGCATGCCAGATCAAGCAGATACGCATGTGCAGGCTTGTCAGCCAGGCGCGATCTCTGGCCCGAAAAAAGTGATTTCGTAAAACGGCGAAGCCGATTAAAAAAACTGGGTGAACTCGCAGAGCCTCTGGAATTGGAATGAAGATCCGACTGGCAGACGACCTTATACGCCCAATGCTGTTGCAAAATCAGTGCCCAGGGCCTGTCTCCTGGTTCTTCATGCCTCATCGGCAGGATCTGTAGGCCTTCGAGGTCCTCTAAAACTCTTTCCCATTGGTTAAGCCAGTCGTCAACGGTTTGTATGCCTTTAAAGCTGCGCCATTCAAGCTTAAAGGGGTGGCCGTGGTTGCTCATCCAGTGCTGAAATCCCGCAAGTACCAGTGGCAGGCCGAGCGTCCGAGGGCCTTCGCGCATTGCGTGTTCTTTCCTCGCAGGCCCATCCATTGTCCGTTCATAGACAGGGCTGCCCATACCCCAGGGCCAGAGGCTTTGTATGTTGCCCAGTTCAGGTTGAAGGGCAAGGGTCATTTCTACTTCGGTAATGAACTGGCGCCAGGGGCGCGCCTGTTGGCCTGTCGGAAGAAAGTCATCGGCGGCAAGGCCTTCCATGCTTTCGGGCCATGCAGTATTCAGGTCAAAGGGCTTTTCGAAGCCAAAGTAAGCACGGCCCGAGGGACTCAAATGAAGGTGGGCGTTCAGTCGGTCCAGTCCCGCCTCGAGCGCTGCAAGCAGCTCGCTGCCAAGGCAGGGATAGGGTTGGCAGGTTCGCATGGTTACCTGTTGTGTTGAAACACCCCATTGGCAGGGCTCAAGCGCCATCCAGTGTTGGCTGGGGTCGACAGAAAGACCATCGGCCAGGGCTTGCCAGCAGGCCCATGGCGCTGTCTGGCTGTCGGTGAGTATTCCCATTTCTGCCAGGCATGCCTCAAAAAGCTGCGCGTAGGCGGGCCTGGGAAGATCGGGTGGTTGTTCGGGGCTTCCACTGCCCTGGGCCTTACTGCTAAGGCGCTCAAGAAGCCGAAGTCGATCGGGCGAGAGGGCCTGAAAAAACGGGTGTGTCTTTTGAT
>JALRJP010000260.1:0-268 GCA_023261135.1 Burkholderiaceae bacterium
ATTATGAAGGAAACTTTATCTGAGGCAATTGAAAGTATTTTTGGAGAAACATCAAATGAATCAGAAGTTTCGGAAAATCAACTTAAACCGTTAGATTTATTAATTAAAGCTTCAGAAGCTTTTGACAAAGCTCAAGATGAACTTTCTAATGGAAATTTAGGTGCATATCAAGATTTAATTGAAAGAGCTCAACGACTTGTACAACAAGCTGTAGATTTATTAAATAAAAATTAATCTTCTTGAGTTAATATATATTTACAATTATTAT
>JALRJP010000260.1:278-662 GCA_023261135.1 Burkholderiaceae bacterium
CCCAGAGGTCGTAGGTTCAAATCCTACCCCCGCTACTAACTACCTTATAAAAATATCTATTATTCTTTTTCTGCCTGTAGAAGCAGCAATTAATTTAAGAGTAAATAATCCAGAAGCACCAAGATACAATAAACTACCTAGTATTAAAAAAATTCTCCAAAAAAGTATGAGATCCATATTTCAATTATAAAATTTTTTAAAAATAAAACTTAATCTGAAAAGTTAATTATTTCATCGGATGTTATTTCACCGTTAAATGTTTGAATCACTTCAAACTCTTTGTTTAATAAGATTGTTGTCGGTATTCCTGACCAGTAAAATTGTGAAATAATTAATTCTGAGTTATCAGGGTCTAGTATGTTTTGAAAATTTATATAGTTTTCT
>JALRJP010000261.1 GCA_023261135.1 Burkholderiaceae bacterium
GTCTATGAAGCGCAATTAATGAGCCGAGCTGAAGAGATAGATGAAGTCGATATTCGTTACACCAATGGTGTGGCAGTTAAATGGAAAAAGAGTTCGGGAAACGGGGCTAAAGCTTCGTAAATCCTAAGTTAATTCGCACGACCCAGTCATAAGAATCTGGGAGTGTATTGCAAATATTCAATCGGATTGCCTGGGGAGGCGAGCCGAAGGGGGAGAGAAGATGTTTCAATTAATTGATCAAGCGGCAGAAGGTGCTCGCATTAAAGTGATCGGCGTTGGTGGCGGTGGCGGTAACGCTGTTGCGCACATGCGTACGAGCTTTATGGAAGGTGTGGAGTTTATCTGTGCCAATACCGATGCACAGGCCCTAACCAAAACGGGTTTAAGTGCGCCACTTCATATTGGACGTGATACGACCAATGGTCTGGGTGCTGGAGCTAATCCAGATGTAGGCCGTGAAGCAGCACTAGAGAGTCGTGAAGCGATTCGTGAGGCTCTTGAAGGCGCAGACATGGTCTTCATCACTGCTGGTATGGGTGGTGGAACTGGAACGGGTGCCGCACCTATTGTTGCTGAAGTTGCAAAAGAGGTGGGAGCACTGGCTGTGGCTGTGGTAACCAAACCTTTCCCATTTGAAGGTAAGAAACGAATGGCCA
>JALRJP010000262.1 GCA_023261135.1 Burkholderiaceae bacterium
AACGTTTATTTAGAGGAAATATGGAAGGTTTAATAGTTATTATTCATGTTTTAGCCAGCCTTGGAGTGATCGGCTTGGTGCTTATTCAACATGGTAAAGGAGCCGATGCAGGCGCTGCATTTGGTGGAGGAAACACAGGAAGTATGTTGAGTGTTCCAGGGTCTGCAAATTTTTTAAGTCGCGCAACTTCGATCTGTGTGACCGTATTCTTTTGTACTAGTATTACGTTGGCAGTGATTGCCAGCAATAAACATGGGGCGTCAGCTGTTGCTGATCTACCTCAAGAAACTGAATCCATTGAAACTATCGACACGAACGCAGAGTCAGATAATTCAGTGGGTGCCAGTGACATTCCTGACTAGTATAGCTATTTTTATTTTGCCGTCGTGGTGGAATTGGTAGACACGCTATCTTGAGGGGGTAGTGGCGAAAGCTGTGCGAGTTCGAGTCTCGCCGACGGCACCAATTATAGAATTAGATTTAACGAAGGAACATCAGTGCTGGAAAATTATTTTCCAATTTTATTATTTATTTTTGTGGGTTTAGCAATAGGTCTAGGACCCATCATACTCGGCACCCTTGTCAGTCCAAATAAACCAAACCAGGCAAAAAACTCTCCTTTTGAATGTGGCTTTGAAGCTTTTGAAG
>JALRJP010000263.1 GCA_023261135.1 Burkholderiaceae bacterium
GGACGGGGGAAAAGCAACCAACGAACCATCCTTTTTATATCTTCCATACCTAGATCCAAGGATCACGACAGCTGCCAAAGCTAACCAGCCTCCAAATCCATGAACAACAATTGAACCTGCGAAGTCATGAAACTCATAACCGAACACGGATTCAAATAAGGCTTGGATGGAAAAATTTCCGTTCCAAACAATGCCTTCAAAAGTTGGGTATATAAATCCAACAATGATGAATGATGCAATAAGCTGAGGTCTAAATGAGGCTCTTTCAGCTATGCCGCCAGAAATAATCGCTGGAATAGCAGCAGCAAACGTTAATAAAAAGAAAAATTTAACTAAATCATAGGCACTTTTCTCTGAAATGACCGAAGCTGAATCAAAAAAATTCAACCCATATGCCAAGGAGTAGCCAATAAAAAAATATGCAATAGTCGATACTGCAAAATCAGCAATAATTTTCGCCAATGCATTAACCTGATTTTTTTCTCTAACCGTACCCACCTCTAAGAATGCAAAACCAGCGTGCATTGCGAGAACCATAATTGCACCAAGAAGAATAAACAGGACGTTGCTTTGATCGATTAAATTTTCCATCTTCTAAACCCAAAAAAATTGAAATGTAACTCTAACTGATATGTCAGTTAAAAT
>JALRJP010000264.1 GCA_023261135.1 Burkholderiaceae bacterium
GTATTTGAAGCCTTTGCCTTCTTCACCGATTAAATTTTCGGCGGGGATTTCGAGGTTCTCAAAGAACAGCTCATTGGTTTCATGGTTCACCATGTTGGCGATGGGGCGCACGGTCATGCCGGACTTCTCAGCTTCGCGCAGATCAACCATGAAGATGGACATCCCTTCAGACTTCTTCTTGACCTCGCTCAGCGGTGTGGTGCGGGCCAACAGAATCATCCAGTCGGAATGTTGGACCCGCGAGATCCATACCTTTTGACCATTGACGACGTAGCGGTCACCTTTTTTGACCGCCGTGGTTTTCAGTTTGGTGGTGTCGGTGCCGGTGGTGGGTTCGGTCACGCCCATGGATTGCAAGCGCCATTCACCCGTTGCGATTTTCGGCAGGTAGAGTGCCTTTTGTTCTTCTGAGCCGTGTCGCAGGAGTGTGCCCATGTTGTACATCTGGCCATGGCAGGCGCCTGCGTTGCCACCCGAGCGGTTGATCTCTTCCATGATGACCGAGGCTTCAGCCAATCCCAAGCCTGATCCACCGTACTCAGCGGGAATCATGGCCGCGAGCCAGCCCGCTTGGGTCAGTGCATCGACGAAGGCTTCTGGGTAGCCGCGTTTGGCGTCGATATCGCGGTGGTAGCTG
>JALRJP010000265.1:0-389 GCA_023261135.1 Burkholderiaceae bacterium
AGCGGTTAACTCAGACGACAGGCAAGTGCTATCTAACCTAGAACGCAATCTGAAAATGGTGGTGTTTGGTCAGGATAACGCGATTGATTCCCTATCAGCTGCGATTAAATTGTCTCGTGCTGGGCTGAAAGCTGAGCAGAAGCCTATCGGTTCTTTCTTGATGGCTGGCCCAACGGGGGTTGGTAAGACGGAAGTGACTAAACAGCTTGCTAAGCAGCTGGGGCTTGAGCTTATACGCTTTGATATGTCCGAATACATGGAGCGTCATGCGGTATCGCGTTTGATTGGTGCGCCACCAGGTTACGTTGGTTTTGATCAAGGCGGCTTATTAACCGAAGCGGTAACAAAGAATCCGCATAGCGTGGTGCTATTGGATGAGATCGAGAAAG
>JALRJP010000265.1:399-630 GCA_023261135.1 Burkholderiaceae bacterium
CATGGTACTTTGACCGATAATAATGGGCGCAAGGCGGATTTCCGTAATGTGATCCTGATAATGACGTCAAATGCTGGTGCAGAAGAATTAGCGCGACGTTCTATTGGTTTCTCAAGTCAGGATAATTCGACAGATGGTATGGAAGTGATTAATCGCACATTCACGCCAGAATTTAGAAACCGTCTTGACGCTGTTATTCAGTTTCAGCAGCTTGATGAGCGTATTATTTTC
>JALRJP010000266.1 GCA_023261135.1 Burkholderiaceae bacterium
TGGCACCCTTCCTATTCAATCCGCCGATCCCGATCGCGTCTTCAATACAGTTTTAGTCTATGGTCCGACAGGCAAGGAACTGGCGCGCTACGACAAGCTTCATCTCTTTGCCTTTGATAACGGTCAGGAACGTTATGACGAGGCTCGCAGCCTTGTGCCAGGCAGTCAACCCGTTGCCTGTACAACCGTGGCGGGGCGAACCGGCCTCTCGGTCTGTTACGACTTGCGATTCCCAGAGTTTTTTCGCAGTCTTAGTGGGCCAAGTCCGCTCGATCTCATTGTGTTGCCTGCCGCCTTTACTTACACCACCGGCCAGGCTCATTGGGAGATCTTATTGCGAGCGCGGGCCATCGAAAATCAGTGCTGGCTGGTTGCAAGTGCCCAAGGGGGGCAACATTCCAATGGCCGGGCCACCTGGGGACACAGCATGATCATTGACCCATGGGGCCAAGTGCTTGCCTGTTGCGAGCAGGGTGAAGGGCTTGCACTTGCCAAGGTTGATCCTGGTCTGACGGAAAAGGTTCGCCTAAACTTGCCTGCATTGCGCCATCGTCAGTCGGCGCTTCAACCCCGATTCTGAATATAGGAGAGCCTTGCTCATGACCCCGACAGATGCCGCCAT
>JALRJP010000267.1 GCA_023261135.1 Burkholderiaceae bacterium
CAGCCACCAAGGCTGGGGCTGGGAGGCCTTCAGCGCGGACATATTGCGCGCTGTCGACGCGCTGCCCCATGGGGTGGCCTTTTTGCTCTGGGGCGCACAGGCCCAGGCGGCGCGCGATTTGATTGATGAAGATCGGCACCGGGTCTTTACGGCCAATCACCCGTCCCCTTTGTCCGCCAACCGGCCACCTATGCCGTTTGTGGGGTGCGGCCACTTTTCGGCCGTCAATCGTTGGTTGAACAGTGAAGGACAAGCCCTGATCACGTGGTGAAAAAACGGCGGTGACAAAAAGAATTTTCCAGACCCTCTTTCATCGGGCCTTGGATTTATGCCATAATCGATGGCTCGTTGAGGAGGGATGCCCGAGTGGCTAAAGGGGGCAGACTGTAAATCTGTTGGCTTACGCCTACGTTGGTTCGAATCCATCCCTCCCCACCAGATGTAATTGTTGTTGCAGTAAAAAGTTGTGTGTTGTGGGTGAGTGAAGTGCCTGGCGGGTGTCGTATAACGGCTATTACCCTAGCCTTCCAAGCTAGAGACGAGGGTTCGACTCCCTCTACCCGCTCCAGTAATGGTGGCATAAGTTTGCTCATGTGGCTCAGTGGTAG
>JALRJP010000268.1 GCA_023261135.1 Burkholderiaceae bacterium
GTCATTGGGGCTGCCAAAGGCTGAGTCTCCGAGAGAACCTCAGGTTGCTCCAGACCCAGAGCTGTTGAATCAGAATTCAATTGAGCCTCGATGGACACAAGCTCAGGTGTCTTCAGAAGGCCTTCGGCTTGAAGCTGCGCCATCACAGTTGTCGAATCAGAATTCAATTGAGCCTCGATGGACACAAGCTCAGGTGTCTTCAGAAGGCCTTCGGCTTGAAGCTGTGCCATCAGTGCCGTAATGGCATCGGGCGAAAGCCCCAACTCCTTCGCATAGGAGAGAAGCTCTGCCTCGGTTGGGGCAGGGCCCGCAGTAATAACAGACACGGAATCCGAGAGCTTTGCAGCCTTAAGCGCCTTTGCGCTTGGGTCTGTCACGCTGCCAAGGCCTTCACCCGTAAGCTGCAGGGCTCGAAGCAGACGCATAAGCTGCACCCTTGCCGAAGCCGACACTGCCTGGGTGGAGGCCGCTGACTTGTCCTTGCCATGGGGATCGGATGCTTCGCGCGTGTCAGCAGGCGAGGCCGCGCGAGCCTCTCGATCGGACTCATTAGGCTTCGGCTTATCTTGAGCGGCAACATCTTGCCGCTCAGGCTCTCGCGGTTTG
>JALRJP010000269.1 GCA_023261135.1 Burkholderiaceae bacterium
CGTTCTGGTGAGACGGTCACCATGTCGGCCCGTCCAGCTGCCGAGCCTCTCCCTGGTTATCGCGATCCGAAGCCCATGGTTTTCTGCGGTCTCTACCCGATCGACGGCGACGATTTCGAGAACCTCCGAGAAAGTTTGCAGAAACTGAAGTTGAACGACGCCTCGATCACGTATGAACCCGAGACGTCGGGGGCTCTCGGTTTCGGCTTTCGCTGCGGCTTCTTGGGTCTGTTGCACATGGAGATCGTCAAGGAACGTCTCGAGCGCGAATTCGGTCTGTCACTCATCGCGACGGCGCCAAGTGTCGAGTACCGCGTCACCAAGACCAATGGTGAGATCGTGATCGTCGACAACCCGGCCGATCTGCCCCCGGCTCAGAGCATCGACTTCATCGAAGAGCCCTACTTCCGGGTGAGCATCATCACGCCAAAGGAGTACACCGGAACCTTGATGGAGCTCTGTCAGTCCCGACGGGGTGACATGTCGAAACTCGAGTACCTGTCGCCCGAACGAGTCGAACTGCACTACAAGATCCCGTTGGCCGAAGTCGTCGTCGACTTCTTCGACCAGATGAAGAGCCGGACCCAAGGGTACGCAAGTCTCG
>JALRJP010000026.1 GCA_023261135.1 Burkholderiaceae bacterium
GGGGTTGCCCCCGGCAAAGGTTCGGGCAGAGAGGGCTGCACACGTGTGGATGCGGCCAGCGTAGGCTGTCGCTCGGTGTTTTGATTGGACAGAATGCCTCGGTCAACGAAGGGCACGGGAGCCCGTGTAACAAACATGGCAATGGCGGCCGCAATCACAAGGCCGAGCGTAAGTCCAAGAACGAAGGCAAGCATAGTCTTGCCCTTTGGAGCAGAGGCGGGCCTTGTTGAAGTCGTCATGATTACATTCTATCGGGGGATGAGACCCCAAGAATACCAAGCCCCCTTCGCAGCATTACGGATGTCGCCGCCACCAAGAAAAGCCTTAAGCGACGCGTCTTCGGATCCTCGACCAAAACACGATGGGCATTGTAGAGCCCGTGGAAGTCAGCCGCTAAGTCGCGCAGATAAAAAGCCAACAAATGCGGCGCGCAGTCGCGCGCTGCCTGCTGAAGCAGGCCAGGGAATTCACCAATGCGCAGGCACAGCAATCGTTCTTTGTCCTGCATAACGAGGTCATCATCTTCAAACAAGTCTTTAAGTTCCCGAGCCTCGTTCACCAGTGCCTGCGCCGAGGTCTGGGCCTGAGCGAGAACGCTGCAGCAGCGAGCATGGGCGTACTGGACATAGTAAACAGGGTTCTCATCGCTCTGAGACACCGCCAAGTCAACATCGAAGACAAATTCGGTGTCGGGCTTGCGTGAGACAAGAAAAAACCTTACAGCATCCCTGCCCTTTTGCAGGTCGGCCGCACTTGGCATGTGGGTCTCATCGGCCTCCTGGGCTTCTGTTTGACCTGAAGACCAGACTATTAAATCCCGTAAGGTCACGTACTGACCAGCACGCTTGGAGATCTTCACCTCCTGGCCGTGACGCATCACAGTCACCATTTTGTGAAGCAGATACTCCGGAAAGGTTTGGGGTACGTCAATCTTCAGGGCCTGAAGGCCAGCCCGAACCCGAGCCACCGTGCCATGATGATCAGAACCCTGAATGTTAATAGCGCGCGCAGAGCCGCGCTTAAACTTTTGCTCATGATAAGCAACATCCGGAACAAAATAGGTAATGCCGCCGTCTGACTTGCGCATCACGCGGTCTTTATCGTCGCCGTAACGGGTGCTGGCAAGCCAAAGTGCGCCATCTTTTTCGTAGGCATCGCCGGATGCAACGAGCCGGTCAATCACTGAGCCAACATGACCGTCGGCATACAAAGAGGACTCCAGGCTGAACCGATCGAAGCGCACGCCAAAGGCTTTAAGGTCGAGATCTTGCTCGCGGCGCAAGTAGGCTACTGCAAACTGACGCACGGCATTGAGATCCTGAAAATTACCCGTGCCCGTAACCTGCGGGCCATCGGCTGTGGTCACGGTCTCGCGGCTTTTAAAGGCTTTGGCAATATCAAGAATATAGTCTCCGCGATATCCATCAGGCGGAAAGCGGTCATCGTCAGGATCAATGCCTTGACCCCTTGCCTGCACCGAGACGGCCAGGTTGTTGATTTGAGCGCCCGCATCGTTGTAATAAAACTCACGGGTCACCTTGTAACCTTGGGTCTCGAGCACAGCGGCAAGACAATCCCCCAGCGCAGCCTGTCGGCCATGGCCGACATGCAGTGGGCCTGTGGGGTTGGCTGAGACAAACTCGAGAATGACCTCGGGCTTCTCGGGATGATGGACGTAGCCAAAATGCGTCTCAGCGAGACACTGCGTAATGACCTCACCATAAACCACGTCTCTAAAACGCAGGTTCACGAAGCCCGGGGCTGCAGCCGTTGCCTGGGCGAGGATCAATTGAAGGCCCGCGCTTTGACCAATGGCTTCAGAAAATGCCGTAGCAAGCGCCATGGGGCTCTTCCCTAGCGGCTTGGCTAGCCGCATTGCAATATTGCAAGCAATATCACCGTGGGTCCACTGCTTAGGGGCCTGTAGGCTGTCTTCCAGCTGAGCGAGCGAGGGCGTATTTTGGGCGGCCCGTTCTGGGGCAAAGGTATTAAGGGCCTCAACCAGAGCTTGGTGAAGGTCTTCGAGAAGCTGCTTTCGAATGATGGGAATCACAGGCTAAATAAGTTTGCTAATTCTAGAAATGGGGCGTTTTTCTTGCCTAACCGAGGAGTTTTATTGGCTTTGGCGCGTCTGGCAGGAATCGAACCTGCGACCCTTGGCTTCGGAGGCCAATACTCTATCCACTGAGCTACAGACGCTCGTCATGCCTTCGTATAATACGCGGTATGACCTGCGATTCCGGGGATCTCACCCTTCTTTTTAGGATCAAGCTATGTCCACTGTAAACAGCCCTTCGCCCACTGCTTCCCATAACAACGAGGTGCATGAAAGCCCTATCCGCACGCCTCAGCAGCTTATTGTGGTCGTTGCACTGGCTTTTATCGTTCCTATTGTCATCATCGTTCTTCTCACCTGGTACGTTGGTGCCTCTGTGAAGGTGGGGGCTGGTAGCGATGCCCTGACGCCTGAGGCCATCGCTGAGCGAATCGCCCCCATTGGTCGAGTCGTCACCGAGCCCGAGGCGGGCGTGGTGGTCGCATCGACGGCCGTGGTCAAAGCGGCGCTGCGCACTGGCGCTGAGGTCTATAGCGCTGCGTGCACGGCATGTCATTCAGCAGGCGTGCTCGGGGCTCCGAAAACAGGTGATGCGGCCGCTTGGAAGCCTCGGCTTTCTGCTGGGCTCGACGCACTGGTGACCTCTGCCCTAAAGGGCAAAGGCTCCATGCCCGCCCAAGGCGGAGGCGCCTATTCCGATGAAGAAGTCCGACGCGCTGTGATCCACATGGCAAACGGCAGCGGCGGCTCGTTCTAATTTCTTGTTCCGAGCGCTCTCATCCCTTGATCGAGCCTTTGTTGGGCTCGACACGGCCTTAAGAACATTGGCGGGCTCCCGGCCTTACGGCTCGGGTCGCCCCTCGCCAGCCCTTTCGGTGTCCGATCAGCAAAATGACGCGGGTTTAAGTCCTGAAGATGCGAAGCATTCGGCCGCGCTCATGCGTGTGAATCATTCGGGTGAAGTCTCTGCGCAGGCGCTCTACCAGGGCCAGGCCGCGGCCGCAGAAAATGGAGCGCTTTACAGCATGCTTCAGTCGGCCGCACGTGAGGAGGCCGATCATCTGCGCTGGACCGAAGAGCGTATTGAGGCGCTTGGGGGCAGAGCAAGTCTGCTGAACCCTGTCTGGTTCACCGGGGCCTTTCTCCTTGGTTACGTGGCAGGCCGAATGGGCGGACCTGTTTCATTAGGTTTTCTCTCAGAGACCGAGCGTCAAGTTGAAGCGCATCTTCAGTCCCACCTACGAAAGCTTCCTGCGGGTGACGCGGCATCTCGGCAGGTGCTTTTGCAAATGATTGCGGATGAGAGTGAGCATGGGTTAAATGCTCGACGTCACGGGGCGAAGGATCTACCCAAGGCAATCCAGAGCGCCATGCATCTGTCTGGCCGACTACTGACCACCACGGCCTATTACATCTAATTTTTCAAGGCCATCAAGACAGGCCCAAAGGGTCGACATCAATAATTAAATCGCGCATCTGATTGGCCTGGGCAATGGCTCTTGCCATGTCCAGGGTTGCATTTAAGGGGCCACGCCGAGGGGACTCGATAACCATATGCCAGCGGTACTGGTCCGCGCGCTTTTCTGGGTAGCTCGGACTCGGTCGATGAACCTGACACTCCTTGGGGCTGTTCTGACTGAGTTGCCGATAAAGCACACTGAACCGAGAATGCAGCGCCGCCTCATGGCGTGCCGACATGCGCAGTGCTGCAATGTAACCGTAAGGCGGAAGCCCGGCCTGTCGACGTTCTTCTAGCAATGCCGTAAGGTAGCTCGCGGGGTCCTCCGCTTTTAGCCCCTGAAAGAGCGCATGGCCTGGGTATCGGGTCTGAAGAAAAACCCTAGCCTTAGCCTCATGACGCCCCGCCCGTCCACTCACCTGAAGCAAGGTTGAGAACAGCCATTCGGGTGCCCGAAATTCTGGGCTTTGAAGTTGCGCATCCACATCGAGAACAACAACAGTGGAAAGCCCGGGTAGATCGTGTCCCTTGGCAAGGATCTGCGTTGCGAGAATCATCTCGGCCTTGGGTTCTTGAAGGCGTTTCAAAATCTGCGCCATCTTTTCTGGGCTGCCGGCGCTGTCGCTATCAACACGGGTCAAGTCAATGCCTGGAAAGGCTTCGCGAAGACGGGCCTCAAGCGACTGAATGGCCAAACCAACACCACTCAGTTCTGCTGCGCCGCAGGAGGGGCAGCGCTGAATAGGCTTGGATACCACGCCACAGTGATGGCAGACCATCTGCCATTGGCCCGCTCTTTTATGAAGAACCGTCGAGACCGAGCAGTGTTCGCAGCCCTGGGTCCAGCCACACGACAGGCAGCGTAACAAGGGTGCATAGCCACGACGGTTAAGAAAGAAGAGGACCTGCCTTCCTCGGGTAAGCGTCTCCTGCACAGCCTCACGAACGGATTCGGTCAATGCGCCCGCAACGCTAAGGTGTTCTTTGTTCAAATCAACAAGGGTTAGCGACGCGCGGGGCACTCCGGTCGCCTGCTTCAACAAACGAACCAAGTGGTAACGTCCCTTTTCAATCTGCGCCAAAGATTCCAGCGACGGCGTTGCAGAGCCTAGAATCAGGCGTGTCTTTTGCTGAGCTGCCTTATAGGCTGCTAGGTCGCGAGCTGAGTAGCGGACAGTGTCTTGGCTCTTGTAAGAGCTGTCATGCTCTTCATCGACAATGATGAACGCCAGATTTTCAAGCGGCGTGAGCAAACTTAGGCGGGTTCCTAGAATAAGGCGGACCTCGTTTCGCACTGCTCGCATCCAGGCAAGAGCCCGCTGTCGGTCGGTCATACCACTGTGCAAGACACTCACGTCTTTGTCCTGTAGTTCAAGGGCATGACGCAGGCGCGTTTCAAGAACAGGGGTCAGTGCAATTTCGGGTACAAGGTAGAGCACCTGGGCGCCTGGGTGGTCCTTCCAGAGCCGTTTTATTAGTTCGGTATAGACCCTGGTCTTTCCTGAGCCAGTGACTCCCTGCACATAGACCGGGGTTGGAGCGGACTTATTGGGCGACGTCAGTACAAGGACCCTTGACGCCTCGTTAACAGCAAGCGTCTGTTCATGGGTGAGCTTGTGAGCAGACGTTTCTACGGCTTGGGTCTCGCGAGCATGATCGTTGTCCACATAGGACGCTTTGTCCAATGGCTCAGTGATGTCCTGGCCCATCTCGAGGCTCTGAATAAATTTTTGTAAAGGTGTAGACCTTGAGAGATGCTTAGGGTCACAGTAGGCCTTTAAATTTTTTGTGTCCCGAATCCATGCCGGAATAGCCATGCTAAGGACAGCACCTAGGTTGGTTCGGTAATAGGTCGTAATGAACTCAAAGAACTCGATTTGCGCTGAGCTTAGGGGGGGTATAGGTCGAAAAACCCCCAATGCAGCACGTCTCTTAAACTTTACGGACGTGCTGGTGGGCTGGCTTACACGTAACACAAGGCCCAGCAAGATGCGGCGCGCGAATGGAACGACAAGCCAGTCACCTCGATTGGGCGCGGAGCCTGGATGGCCCGCATCAGCAAGGGGCCCATCGTAATCAAAAACACCAAGGCCAGGGGCAACCACTGCCACCTCGAAAACAGGTTGGCCTATCAAAGGGGTGGGCTGATGGGCCATGCTTGACATGCGACGCATAAAGCCCCCCGCTTTAATTATCTGCTTCTAGCGCTGAACTCCCGAACGGCCTCCACCAGGCACTGCACATTCTCCGGTGGTGTGAACTGGGAAATGCCATGGCCAAGGTTAAAAATATGGCCAACCCCCGGCTCAAGCTGCCCAAAGCTTTGCACAGCGCGTGCAACCTCTGCACGAATGTGATCAGGATGACCAAGCAAAACCGCGGGATCAAGGTTGCCTTGAATAGCGCACTGCGAACCCACTCTGGCTCGGGCCTGACCAAGGCTAACGGTCCAGTCAACGCCAAGGCCAGTACAGCCCGTAGCAGCAATACGCTCAAGCCACAGGCCTCCTCCCTTGACAAAGACAATGGTGGGGGTTTCTGGGAACTGTTCTGTCAGGGCGGAAACCACCTTGGACAAAAACGCCTGAGAAAAACGACCGAACTGGGCATCAGCCAGCAGTCCACCCCAGCTATCGAACAGCATAATGGCCTGGGCGCCTCGGCGAATTTGCATTGCGCAATACGCAACAACCAGTTCTGTTACTTTCTCAAGAAGAAAGAGAATCAAGTCAGGCCGGCTGTAAAGCCATTGGCGAACTTTTAAAAAGTCATCGCTGCTGCTACCACCCGACACCATGTAGCAAACTAGAGTCCAGGGACTTCCAGAAAAACCAATTAAAGGAACGCGATCGTTCAGCGCCTTGCGTATGGTCTGGACCGCATCGCCCACATAAGCTAGCTCATGCTCGATATCAATAGAAGGCAGACCACGAATATCGGCCTCGGACTGAATAGCCTTCTGGAACCGCGGCCCCTCACCCTCAACGAAGTGCAGGCCTAGGCCTAGAGCATCTGGAACGGTGAGAATGTCAGAGAACAAAATAGCCGCATCAAAACCGTAACGGTCGATCGGCTGAAGGGTAACCTCACAGGCCAACTCGGGCGACTTACAAAGCGCCATGAAGTTGCCGGCCTTCTTTCGGGTGGCGTTGTACTCAGGAAGGTAACGTCCTGCCTGACGCATAAGCCAGACAGGCGTGCGCTCAACAGACTCACGTCGAAGAGCACGGAGGAAAAGATCGTTATTAGTCAAGAGAAATCGATGGGATACAAAAAGTGTATTGGGTCAGTGCATTGGCATTGATCCAATACACTGCCTTTCTTCCTACTTCTTACCCTTTAGCCTACGGACCGCCGAAAGCTGTGCCATAGCAATAGCAAGCTCTGCCTGTGCCGAGGCATAGTTCACATCCGAAGCTTGTGACTGCAACATTTGCTCTGCCTGTTTTTTAGCCTCGTTGGCCTTCGCCTCATCAAGATCCTTCCCACGAATAGCGGTATCAGCGAGAACCGAGATGCCTCCAGGCTGCACTTCAAGAATGCCGCCAGCGACGAACAAGAGCTCTTCTGCGCCCGACTCTGTCTTGATACGAACTGCTCCTGGTTTGATTCGGGTAATTAAAGGGGCGTGCCCTGGAAGAATACCCAGCTCACCTTGCTCGCCCGGTAGAGCAACAAACTGCGCCTGTCCCGAAAAGACCTCTTCTTCGGCGCTTACGACGTCAACCTGCAGGGTCTTCATGCTGTCCTCACTTCTTGGGGCTGTCGATGGTGGATTCTGAAATTAAAGGAATGCCATTTTTACTGAAGGGTCTTCGCCTTTTCAAATGCCTCTTCAATCTGCCCAACCATATAGAACGCCTGCTCTGGCAGGGCATCGCATTCACCATCAACAATCATCTTAAAGCCACGAATGGTATCTGCAAGACTCACGTACTTGCCCGGGGAACCAGTAAATACCTCAGCCACGTGGAAAGGCTGCGATAAGAAGCGCTGAATCTTACGAGCGCGAGCAACCAAAAGCTTGTCATCGGGTGAGAGCTCGTCCATTCCAAGAATGGCAATAATGTCGCGCAACTCTTTGTACCGTTGCAAGGTTGATTGCACACGACGCGTCACGGAGTAATGCTCCTCACCAATAACGTTGGGGTCCACCTGACGCGACGTGGAGTCGAGTGGGTCAACCGCGGGGTAAATACCCAGGGCGGCAATGTCTCGAGACAGAACCACGGTGGCATCAAGGTGAGCAAATGTTGTTGCGGGCGAAGGGTCGGTAAGGTCGTCCGCAGGCACATAAACGGCCTGAATGGACGTAATGGATCCAACCTTCGTCGACACAATGCGCTCTTGAAGCCGGCCCATCTCTTCGGCAAGCGTTGGCTGGTAGCCCACGGCTGAGGGCATACGGCCTAAAAGTGCTGACACTTCGGTTCCTGCCAAGGTGTATCGATAAATATTGTCGACGAAAAAGAGAATGTCGCGGCCCTCGTCACGGAAACGCTCGGCCATGGTAAGGCCGGTCAAGGCAACGCGAAGGCGGTTACCCGGAGGCTCATTCATCTGACCAAAGACCATGGCCACCTTATCGAGCACGTTGGAGTCTTTCATCTCGTGATAAAAGTCATTACCCTCACGCGTACGCTCGCCCACTCCCGCAAACACCGACAGGCCAGAGTGCTGTTTGGCAATGTTGTTAATAAGCTCCATCATGTTAACGGTTTTGCCGACGCCCGCGCCACCAAACAAGCCCACCTTGCCGCCTTTTGCAAAGGGGCAGACCAAGTCGATCACCTTAATGCCTGTCTCAAGAAGCTCGACAGAAGGTGAAAGTTCTGCAAACTTAGGTGCAGGTTGATGAATAGCACGTCGCTCGTCGGTAGGGATGGGGCCGGCCTCATCAATGGGGCGACCAAGCACATCCATAATACGACCCAAAGTCTCATGCCCCACCGGCACGCTAATGGGCGCAGAAGTGTTATTCACTGCCATGCCACGACGAAGCCCATCGGAGGAGCCCATAGCAATGGTTCGGACAATGCCATCACCAAGCTGTTGTTGGACCTCAAAGGTAAGACCAGCTTCAACAAGGTCGTGTTGCGCTGAATCGTCCAGCTTCAATGCGTCATAGACTTTAGGTAATGACTCGACCGGGAATTGAATATCCACCACCGCACCAATGCACTGAACGATCTTGCCCTGAGTTTGTTCCATAGTAAGGTCCCTATCTTTCCAAATTGCCTTTTAAATTAAACGGCTGCTGCACCACCAACAATCTCAGACAGCTCCTTCGTAATAGCCGCCTGACGTGCCTTGTTGTAGGAGAGCTGAAGTTCATCAATAAGCTGCTTTGCGTTATCCGAAGCAGCCTTCATGGCCACCATACGAGCACTCTGCTCACAGGCCATGTTTTCCGCAACGGACTGATAAATCAGCGATTCAACATAACGATTAATGAGCTCTGTTAACACCTGTTCGGCATTAGGCTCGTACAAATAATCCCAGTTATGGTTAGGGTCGAGATCATCAAAATGGTCGTCGGGCAATGGCAGGAGCTGCCTTACGACGGGCTCCTGTTTCATTGTGTTCACGAACTCATTACTCGCAATAAAGAGGGCGTCGATTTTTCCTGTGACGTAATGATCGAGCTGAATACGAACGGTTTCAATGACGGTTTCATGCAAGGGGGCATCACCAAGATGAGCCAACGAAGAAACCACCCGACCGCCGTTTCTGTTGAAAAAACCAATGCCTTTGTTTCCAAAGGCTGTGACGTCAATTTCAATGCCAGAGGCTGACCATTCGCGCATGGTTTGCACGGCCTGCCTAAGAATGTTGGTGTTCAAACCACCGCATAGGCCTTTGTCGGTTGTCACCACAACGACACCGATACGTTTGAGTTCTCGTTTGGCCATAAAAGGATGAACATACTCAGGCGTAGCATGACTTAAGTGTGCGCATATCGCTCGTACCTTACGCACATAAGGTCTTCCCGCCCGCATGCGATCCTGAGCACGCCGCATCTTAGAGGCTGCCACCATTTCCATGGCCTTGGTGATCTTTCGCGTGTTCTGAACGCTCTTGATCTTGCCTCGAATTTCTTTTGATCCTGGCATAGGTTTTCCGTGACTTTTTAATAAAAAGGCGCCATAAAATGACCGCTAGGCCTTTTTAATAAGCGCCTGTCTTCTTGAACTCCTCGATAGCAGAGCGCAAGCCTGCCTCGTTGTCCGCAGAGAGGTCCTTAGCAGATTCAATGGCCTGAACTAAAGAAGCGTGCTTCGTCCGAATAAATTCTCGAAGCGCTCGCTCAAAGCTTCCTGCCTGGGCTACATCAACGTCGTCCATGAAGTTATTGTTCACTGCGAAGAGGGTAAGACCCATTTCCCAGACTTGCATGGGATGGTACTGCGCCTGCTTCATAAGCTCAGTTACAAGTCGACCACGCTCAAGCTGCTTACGGGTCGTTTCATCAAGATCAGAAGCGAACTGCGCAAAAGCGGCAAGCTCTCGATACTGGGCAAGGGCAAGGCGCACTCCTGCTCCGGTGTCTTTGCGCTTCATGAGCTTGGTCTGGGCTGCACCACCAACCCGTGACACAGAAATACCGGCATTAACAGCGGGGCGAATGCCCGAGTTGAAAAGGTCGGTCTCTAAGAAGATTTGACCGTCGGTAATAGAAATAACGTTGGTTGGAACGAAAGCAGACACGTCACCGGCCTGCGTTTCAATGATAGGAAGTGCCGTAAGCGAGCCCGTCTTCCCCTTCACTTCCCCGTTAGTAAACTTCTCAACATATTCCTCATTCACACGGGCTGCGCGCTCAAGTAGACGAGAATGCAAATAAAAAACATCGCCCGGGAAAGCCTCGCGCCCTGGTGGCCGACGTAAAAGCAAAGAAACCTGACGGTAGGCCACCGCCTGCTTGGAAAGGTCGTCATAAATAATGAGCGCGTCTTGACCGCGATCACGGAAATACTCCCCCATGGTGCAACCGGAATAGGCCGAGAGGTACTGCATTGCCGCAGACTCTGAGGCAGAGGCGGCTACAACGATGGTGTACTCCATCGCGCCCGTCTCCTCCAACTTGCGCACGACGTTGGCGATGGTTGAGGCCTTCTGACCAATCGCCACGTAGACGCAGGTCATATCCTTGCCCTTCTGGTTAATGATGGTGTCAACCGCGACCGCGGTCTTGCCCGTTTGACGATCACCAATAATGAGCTCTCGCTGGCCCCGGCCAATGGGAACCATGGAGTCGATTGCCTTAAGGCCGGTTTGTACCGGCTGGGAGACAGACTTCCTATAGATAACCCCTGGGGCCACCTTCTCAATGACATCGGTCTGCTTTGCATCGATCACACCCTTGCCATCAATGGGATGGCCTAGGGCGTTAACCACGCGGCCTATGAGTTCCGGGCCTACAGGTACATCAAGGATTCGACCAGTGGCCTTAACAACATCACCTTCGGATACGCCCGTGTATTCACCAAGAATAACTGCGCCAACAGAATCGCGCTCTAAGTTCAGAGCAAGGCCAAGTGTCTGATTGGGGAACTCAAGCATTTCGCCCTGCATCACGTCAGAAAGGCCATGCACACGACAGATGCCGTCTGTCACCGTTACGACGGTACCCTGGTTGCGAGTGTCGGCGGACAGGTCAAGCGCCTTAATTTTCGACTTAAGCAGCTCGCTAATTTCGGATGGGTTTAATTGCATGAAAACTCCTAGTTCAAAAGGGCCGCGGTCATTTTTGAAAGCTTTTCACGAACAGAGGCATCGATAACTTCATCCCCTACCGAGATACGAACCCCACCAATAAGCTCAGGGTTCACCGTGACAGAAAGCTTAATATCTGACCCGTATTTGGATTTGAGTAATTGAGAAATGCTGAGGCATTGCGCTTGCGTAAGCTCAAATGCAGACTCCACAGAAGCAGAAAGTTCATGGGCTGCACGACTCGCGAGCTCACTAAACTGACGATAAATTTCAGGGAGGAAGCTTAGACGCTCATTTTGTGCAAGCAAGATCAGGAAAGACTCTTGCTCGGGATTGGGCTTCCCTGCAACCGATGCAATAAGCTCAATCGACTGGGCAACAGTCAAGCCTGGAAGCATAAACGCCCTCTGGGCGTCGGGATTTTTCGCAACTTCGGCAGCCTGCTCGAGTAATAGAGCCCAAGATTTCAGTGACTCGGGTGCTTTGTCCTCACGAGCCACTGCAAAAGCTGCCTCAGCGTAAGGCCTGGAGATGGTGGCAAGCTCTGCCATAACTACTTCATCTCCGCCTGTAGGTTAGAGAGCAGGTCGGCATGGGCTTTGGCATCTACCTCGCGTCGAAGGATCTGACTGGCACCAGCCACTGCTAGAGCGGCCACCTCAGCCCGAAGCGCCTCTTTTGCTGCCTCGGCAGCCGTTTGTGCCTCAGCCTCGGCAAGCTTCCTCGCCTGAGCGATGATCTGAGAGGCTTCCGCTCTTGCCTGATCAATAATTGAGGCAGCCTGCTGCTCGGCATTGAGTCGCATTTCGGCTACGGAGTCACGCGCCTTTGTCATCTCTTCTGCAGCTCGCTTTTCAGCAACAACCAAGTCTACGTGAGCCTTCTCCGCCGCAGCAAGACCATCCGCGATCTTCTTGGCCCGCTCATCAAGCGCCCGAATAATCGGCGGCCAGACAAACTTCATCGTGAACCAGCCGAGAATAAAGAAAACCACCAGCTGTGCAAACAACGTCGCATTAATGTTCACAGCATCTTCCTAAAAAATAAGACTGGTCGAGACAAAGCCGCGACCGTAAAGCCGCCCAACGCGGTGCATGCACCATGCACGCAACGTGAGCCCCATCGAATTTTCAGGACCTAGCCTGCAAAGGGGTTTGCAAACGCAAACATCATGGCGATACCAACACCAATAAGGAAGGCAGCGTCGATCAGGCCAGCAAGCAGAAACATCTTAGTCTGAAGATCGTTCATAAGCTCGGGCTGACGAGCGGATGCTTCGATAAACTTTCCGCCCATTAGTCCAATCCCAATACAAGCACCGATGGCGCCCAGGCCGATAATAAGTCCACATGCAAGGGCAACAAATGCGACGTTCGTCATAACAACTCCTTAAAAATTAAAAAACCACTTAAAAAACCCAAAAGACTACAACTAAGACTTAATGATGATCGTGGGCTTGTCCGACATAAACCAAGGTGAGCATCATAAAAATAAAGGCCTGCAAAGTAATAATTAAAATATGAAAAAGGGCCCAGGCAGTTCCCGCTAGGATGTGCCCAATAAAGCCAAGCGCTGTTGCTGTGCCACCAAGAAGTGCTATAAGGACGAACAGCAGTTCACCCGCAAACATATTCCCGAACAGCCGAAGCCCGTGGGAGACGGTCTTCGCCAAAAATTCAATCAGTTGCATGGCAAGGTTGATTGGCCATAGCACAAAATGATTCCCAAAGGGAGCTGTAAACAGTTCGTGCAACCAGCCTGCTAGCCCTTTTATTTTCACGTTGTAATACAGGCACATCAAGAGAACGGCAATTGACATACCAAGGGGGATATTCACGTCCGCCGTGGGGACAACTCTCATGTAGGCATGTCCAGGGTCAACACCCGACGCAGACAGGCCCGCAGCCCATAAGGCGGGAATCAAATCAACCGGAACAAGATCCATTAGGTTAAGAAGAAAGACCCATATAAAAACGGTAAGTGCAAGCGGCGCAACGAACTTACGTGATGTTTCACTGTGAATCACACTCTTTGCTTGGTTATCGACCATTTCAACCAGTATCTCGATAAACGCCTGAAAGCGACCTGGTATATGAGCAGTTGCATTACGGGCAGCACGATGAAGGATGAAGACCGTAAGTATTCCTAGACCAAAAGACCAGAAAACCGAGTCGAGATTTATTAGGCTGAAATCAATAATGTTGGCCTGGGCCTCACCGGTTTGGTTCAGGTTCGTCAGGTGGTGAACAACGTATTCGGACGAAGTAGGTGCGCTGCCAGATGCCATAAAAACAAGGACCTTTCTTATCTCGGCGTGAGGCCGGCGGACTGAGACGTAATGACTTCCACTCGTTGATTAAAGTCTCGCTGACTTAGAACACGGAAAGCCGAGAAACTTGAAACGAATGGAACCAGATAAATGGCTGTAAGCGCTAAGCAAAGACCCGACAAAAACCCGGGCCAATGAATAGGTGAAAAAATCGCGACGGACATGCCCAAGAGGGCACAAGTGAGCAAGAGTTTAAAAAAGTAAGCAACAAGCACCGAGAGTGACGCCGACACCCTGTTTGCAGAAACGCCAAGCGAAAGGCGCCTGAACTGCATCCATAGAACCATAAGCATATTGGCTATCCATACGGAACCGCCACTCGCTAGAGCAGAGATACTGGCCTCTCCTGAGCTGTCCAATAGGAACATGCCACCGGCTACGCCAATCACAACGAGGCCCTGAGCTGCAAGAAATAGCTCTAAAATCAATGCTTCATCCTTAACTGTTGCAAGGGGGGTTTGTCGAGCCCCCGTGCCTGATATATTGGGGAGAACCCGACCCGAGAGTGTAAGTCGATCGGCCGAAGCTGTCAAAGCAAAACACCTTGGCAAAGTCACTCAAAATGATCCTTCTCTGCCAACAGATGCAGACGATCCAAAAAACCATTTAACTCCTCAATTGAGGCAAAGCGAAGACGAAGCTCCGCCCCCTTTCGCTTGGATAGCAAAACGGCGGGCAGTCCTAAGGATTCTGCGACCCGTTCTTGCATGGTGAGCCAGTCGGAGGAAAGCTTATGCGCCACCTTGCCTGAAGACCTGCGATCACCCAGAGGCCCTTCTGGGTCAGGCGTTTGAAAGCCAAGCAACTTAACGCGCTGCTCAACTTCCCGAACCGACAAGGATTCGAGTTCAATGGTCCTAATAAGCGCCCTCTGAGCAGACTCGGGTAGGCTTAGCATGGCCCTTGCGTGCCCCGCCTCAATTAGTCCGTCAGTTAGTGCTCGCTGCATGATGGGGCTGCACTGAAGCAATCGTAAAAGATTAGTAATTGCAGAGCGTGAGCGCCCCAAGACCTCCGAGGCCTGTTCATGCGTTAACTGAAACTCGGTAATAAGCCGCTCAATGCCTTTGGCCTCCTCGAGAGCGTTTAAGTCTTCACGCTGCAGATTCTCTACCAGAGCCATCGCTAGGGCAGCCTTATCGTCGACATCGTGCACAACCACAGGGATTTCCGTTAGGCCGGCTTTCTTCGAAGCACGAAAGCGCCGCTCGCCCGCAATGATTTCAAAAGTCTTACCCCCGGGTAAAGGACGAACGGCAATAGGCTGAATGAGACCCTGCGCCTTGATGGACTCCGCGAGCTCTGAAATGGCCTCATCTGTAAATGACTGCCGTGGCTGATAACGCCCAGGCCGCAACTGACTTAACGGTAACGTTTGTGTCCCAGCGACGGACTCGGGTATAGGATTTGCCTCTCCCAACAAGGCCTCCAATCCCCTTCCAAGCCCACGTTTTTTATTCGATTTGGTTGTTGCCATGACGACGTCTTTCTAAGAAAAAATTTACGTTCGCTTAGGAACGCTAGGAACAAGCTTTAAACGGTCTATAAGCTCTTGAGCAAACGCCCGATAAGCAACCGCCCCACGGGAAGACGGATCGTAAGCGAGTACTGACTGGCCGTGACTGGGGGCCTCGGCAAGACGCACGTTGCGAGGAATGACGGTATTAAAAACCCGGTCGCCGAAGTGCTTGAGTAATTGTTCACTAACCTGTTGAGACAGCGTCATGCGCGGATCAAACATGACCCTCAAGAGCCCAATAATTTTCAACTCTTTATTAAGCCCCCCATGGACGCGCTTAATGGAGTTCACCAGGTCAGACAGGCCTTCAAGCGCGAAGTATTCGCACTGCATAGGAATAACCACCCCATGGGCAGAGCACAGGCCATTCAGTGTGAGCAAAGACAGAGAGGGTGGGCAATCAATAAGCACAACATCGTATTCCGAAGAAACGCTTGCCAAAGCGTCTCGAAGGCGATGCTCTCTACGGTCAATGGAAACAAGCTCAACCTCTGCGCCTGCAAGTTCACGGTTAGCGGGTAACAAATCATAACCTGCAGGGCTTTGTATAACGCTTTCCTTTAGGCTCGACAAACCCAAAAGCACGGGATAAACGGATTGCTCGACCTCGGTCTTGTCTACACCACTGCCCATCGTTGCATTACCCTGTGGATCAAGGTCAACCAAGAGGGTTCGACAGCCCAAACCTGTTAAAGAGGCAGCGAGATTAACGGCCGTCGTGGTCTTTCCTACCCCACCCTTTTGATTGGCGATGCAAAAAACCTGCGCTAGCATGCGGTTCCTTCCTTTGAGAGCCAGACCAAGTGCGAGGACGTTTGACCTTGCAACTGAACGGGGCTGATGTTTACCAAACGTATAACCGAGTCTGCGTTGGGGTGGTGGTAGTGCTGTTCTTTTAGGCCAGCAATTCGATCAAGCTGGCCAGCAAGATACAGCCAAAGGCCCTTAGGTCGAAGCAGATGCTGGGTCCACTGAATAAAGTCGGCAAGGCTTGCAAAGGCTCGACTGCAGATAATGTCGTAAGGCTCTTGCGCCTTGAGTTTGCGAACGTCCTCTTCGACCACAGTCACCCGTGAATTTAAATTCAACTGATGCACAACACGACGTAAAAAAGCGGCCTTCTTTCCGACCTTCTCTACAAGGGTAAAGTGACAGACTGATGCGGTCATAATGGCCCAAGGAATTGCAGGAACACCTGCACCAGACCCAACATCCAGTACGCGCAAGGGCTTATCCAAAGAGCCGGCCTTAAGCACTTCAGAAGGAAAGCTTCGCATGGTCATTACAGGCTCAACCAAGTGACGACGAACCTGTTCGTGGAGATCGCGAATCGAGGTAAGGTTATGCACACGATTCCAGGCACGAAGCAAGACCAAAAAAGCCACCAAGCCCTCTCGGAATGTAGGCTCCATATGGCCATCAAGCTGAGAATCAAGGCTCTGGGCAATGACGGCGGCCTGGTCGGTTTGAGCAAGGTGCATTGTTATGGCGCAACAATGCCTTAAGCAGCAAGACCACTGGAATCGTTCAGCGATGCAGCCCGATGGCGCTTGATATGAACCAAAAGAATCGATATTGCCGCTGGTGTAACGCCAGATATGCGTGAGGCCTGGTCTAAACAGGTCGGACGAATAGCTTTGAGCTTTTGAACCATTTCATTCGACAAGCCCGCAAGCCCGTCATAAACAAAGTCCTCTGGAATAGGCGTCTCCAAAAGCTGTTTCTGCCGCTCAACCTCGATTTTTTGACGAGAGAGATAGCCCGAATACTTAAGCTGAATGAGCGCCTGCTCTAGAACAGCAGGCTCCGGTAGACAGTCTTGGTCACGCTGCAAATAGGGTGAAAGGACCTCATACGACGTTGAAGGGCGTCGTAATAGATCAGCAGCGGCCATACGGCCCTCAGAGCTGTAGGCAGGGTCCTTCACTGCTAGGGTTTGAAGATCTTGCGCCGAGAGGCTTGCCTGCTTCAAGAAAGCAAGCTCCTGTTCAATGGCCGCGCGCTTCTCGCTAAATCGGCGCCACTGTAGATCCGAAAGCAAACCCAAATGATGCGCTTGTTCGCAAAGTCTAAGGTCGGCATTGTCTTCGCGCAGACTAAGCCGGTATTCCGCTCGACTGGTGAACATCCGATAAGGCTCTGTAACACCCTGAGTCACAAGATCATCAATAAGAACACCAAGGTAAGACTCATCGCGGCGAGGTAGCCAAGCGGCTCTCTCCCGCAGACTTAGAACCGCATTAACACCGGCCACGAGACCTTGGGCGGCCGCCTCTTCATAACCCGTTGTCCCGTTAATCTGGCCAGCAAAAAACAGCCCCTCCAAGGCCTTCGTTTCAAGGCTGGGCTTAAGTCCTCGGGGATCGAAAAAATCGTACTCAATGGCATAGCCTGGGCGAAGAATATGTGCCTTTTCAAGCCCTTTTATTGACCTAACGAGACGGACCTGCACATCGTAGGGAAGGCTCGTCGAGATGCCATTCGGATAGACCTCGTGGGTAGTAAGCCCCTCGGGCTCCAGATAAATCTGATGACTTGAACGCTGAGTAAAACGATGCACTTTATCCTCGATCGAGGGGCAGTAGCGTGGCCCGATCCCCTCAATAACTCCAGAGAAAAGGGGTGACCGATCAAGCCCTTCACGAATATAGGCGTGCGTTTCTTCATTGGTGTGAGTAAGCCAACACGGACGCTGTTCTGGGTGAAGATCACGAGAGCCCCAAAAAGAAAAAACTGGCTCAGGCGTATCCCCCGGTTGAGGCAGAAGGTCTTCATAACAAATAGAGCGACCGTCAAGGCGCGGGGGCGTACCCGTCTTTAGCCTACCCTGCGCTAAGCCAAGATCCTTAAGCCTATCGGAAAGACGAACAGCCGCCGGCTCACCCGCGCGACCCGCCGAATAATTGTCGAGACCAATGTGAATCTTCCCATTCAAAAAAGTACCCGCAGTTAAAACCACTCGCGGGGCATGAAAGACAACCCCCGATTGCGTTCGAACACCCAAGACCCGATAGGCTTCCAGCAGAATATCGTCGACAGCCTCTGCAAAAAGCCAAAGGTTGGACTGATTCTCCAGTTGACCTCGTATCGCTTGACGGTAAAGCACCCTGTCCGCCTGAGCACGTGTTGCCCGAACTGCTGGCCCCTTCGATTGATTAAGGGTGCGAAACTGTATCCCGGCCCCATCAGTTGCCAAGGCCATGGCTCCGCCGCAGGCATCAATTTCTTTAACGAGGTGGCCCTTGCCAATACCGCCTATTGAGGGGTTACATGACATCTGCCCCAACCCATCGAGTGAATGGGTAATAAGCAAGGTCTTCGCGCCCATCCGCGCAGCAGCAAGGCAGGCCTCGGTGCCCGCATGCCCACCACCAACGACAATGACGTCAAACTGACCCGCAGCCATTCGCAAAAAAATCCTTAAAAGTCTGATCGCGGCCGAGCAAGCCGTGTTTCACGTGAAACACGCGAGCCCCGCCCAACCAAGTCTGTTTCACGTGAAACAAATCGCCCCGCCAGGCGACAACCCTGTAAACTTCGCATTGTATTTC
>JALRJP010000270.1 GCA_023261135.1 Burkholderiaceae bacterium
AACGCCTCGATGACTGTACCCTGAGCTTCTCGATCGGGATTCGCCACGAGTTCAGCGACGTCGGCGGTGAGCGAAATGGTTTCGAGAAGATCGTCGATGCCTTCACCCGTCTTTGCGCTGATGGGGAGGAATGGAACATCACCGCCCCACTCTTCACTAATCACACCGATGCGAGAAAGTTCATCGCGCACGCGGTCCGGATTTGCGCCTTCTTTGTCCATTTTGTTGACGGCGACGATGATCGGGACATCCGCGGCTTTCGCGTGCGACACAGCCTCTTCGGTTTGAGGACGAACGCCGTCGTCGGCAGCCACGATGATGATGGCGATGTCCGTAACACGAGCACCGCGCGCGCGCATGGCGCTGAACGCCTCGTGACCCGGAGTATCAAGGAAGGTGATGTTCTTTTCTTCATCGCCAACCATGGTGCTGACTTGATAGGCGCCGATGCCTTGCGTGATCCCCCCAGACTCTCCGGCGGCAACCTTGGATTTGTGGATGTAATCCAGGAGAGACGTTTTACCGTGATCGACGTGACCCATGATCGTCACGACCGGTGCGCGCGGCTCCAAGTAATCAAAATCATCTTC
>JALRJP010000271.1 GCA_023261135.1 Burkholderiaceae bacterium
ATAGGATAGGCAATCGCTTTTTAGCGATTGGTTTAGTTGTTGGGATTTTTTTAGTAATTAATACTTTTACCGGTAATCAGATTATTAAGAGTTAGTTTTAAATGCCCTCGTAGCTCAGTGGATAGAGCATCCCCCTCCTAAGGGGAGGGTCACACGTTCGATTCGTGTCGAGGGCGCCATTTTTTTACAAACCTTGATAATAATTCAGCTCCAATAATTTTTATTTTTTAAAATCTTTTTATCTTTGTAGGGATTTGCAGGATTAAAGTTAATGTAATAGAAGAAATATAAAATTAACTGAATTAAATTGACGATTGTGAATATTATGACCATGCTTAAGGTGGTGTTGAAAAATATAGTCCAAAAAATAAAAAATAAAATGTGAAGCAAAATGATAAAGTAGGTTTTTTTATTTAGCCAAGATATTCCATAAAGCTTTCCTAAGACAGGGTAATTTAAAAGCTTTACAGTAGCATTAATAGCCCAAGCAAAAATCATAATCTTGATTATGTTTCCAGCATCTGCATAATCGCTACTGAAAAATATTTTCAACAGTGAATCAATCATTAAAGAAATCAAGATTGCAAA
>JALRJP010000272.1 GCA_023261135.1 Burkholderiaceae bacterium
CGGACGGGTGCTATAGGTTATGGCTACTGCCCTTCACTAAGAACACTATCAAGGTGAGTCTTTGCTATGTCGACAGAACAGATTAACCTTCGAGAGTTGCTTTTACAAACCTACTCGGAGTTGATCCGCAGGGGCTTAAGCCAAGGAACAGCAGGTAACTGTTCTGTACGTTGTCCTCAGTCCGATCAATTCTTGATTACGCCCTCGGGCATGCCCCTTGAGCGGATGACCGCGCAGGCCATGGTGGTGATGACCCTTCAGGGCCAGGTGCTTGGCGAAGGCAAACCCTCTTCCGAATGGCGGTTCCACCGTGACATTCTTCAGGCAAGACCCGAGGTTGGGGCGGTGGTGCACACCCACTCGGTAGCTGCAACGGCCTTAGCCTGCCTGCGACAGGGTATTCCCGCCTTTCACTATATGGTGGCCGTGGCGGGGGGCAGTGATATTCGATGCGCACGCTATGAGTTATTCGGAACGCAAGCGCTTTCCGATGCTGCCCTTGAAGCACTTCAGGATAGGAATGCCTGCCTAATGGCGAACCACGGGGTGATTGCATTGGGTAAAGACCTTGCCCAGGCGCTTGCCTTG
>JALRJP010000273.1 GCA_023261135.1 Burkholderiaceae bacterium
GACCAGCTTTGCGTGCTTTATCCGAGTTGCCTTCTTTCTGCAGGAGCTTGGTCCATGCGTTGAAGGTGCGCTTAAGGTCTTTGCGCTTAGCAGCAACTTCTTCTAAGTCGATGCCAGTATCTTCTGGCTCTGAGCTGCTGTCGTCATCGTCATCATCGCTGTCGCCATCTGAGTCATTGTCGTCAGAGCTATTGTTATTGTTGTTGCTGTTTTCCGGCATTGGGGTTGCATCGCCAATGTCTGGGAGTTTGAAGCCTGCGATGACGTCGTTAAGACGTGTCTCTTCAGCATCAACTTCGTCAAATTTGTCGAGTAGCATTTGTACGCAAGGCGGGAATAGCGCAACGGCATAACCTACTTGGTTAAGACCTGCTTCGATACGCTTAGCAATACGCAGCTCGCCTTCGCGAGTGAGTAGCTCAACGGTACCCATCTCACGCATGTACATGCGCACAGGGTCGGTAGTGCGGCCAAAGTCGCTATCCACGGTGGCCAATGCGGCTGCAGCAGCTTCTGCGGCGTCATCATCGGTAGAAACAGCGTTGTCAGACAGGGTGTTGTCATCTTCAGGTGCTTGTTCGTGC
>JALRJP010000274.1 GCA_023261135.1 Burkholderiaceae bacterium
TGTAGCAAGAAGTTGCTCACCCATTTGTTGACACTTGTGCTGCTGACTTTGAGAAAGCGGGCAATGTCAGTTCTGGAATGACCTTCTTGAAAGTGTGCTAACGCCAGGAATCGCATGCGTTTCCTGGCGTTGGTTTCTGCCTTGGCGAGGGCCAAGAAATCGATTGGATCGGACATACTGAGTACAGTGAAACCAGAATAGAGCAATTAGATCACATCTTTAATCTGATTGGTATCACAGCCCTGGTGGTTGCCTCTTGTTCCCTGAGCTCTTATCCAGACGCCAGAAAGCAAAAAGGCCTTCCCAATAGGGAAGGCCTTTCAATTTATTGGCGGAGCGGACGGGACTCGAACCCGCGACCCCCGGCGTGACAGGCCGGTATTCTAACCGACTGAACTACCGCTCCGCATTCGGTTAGCTTTCGCTAAATCTTTTGCTGCTTGTTTGTGAGGTGTCATCCTCGCAGCCAGCCATGTGATTCTTCACATCACTGTTTAATTGGGTGCCTGGCAGTGTCCTACTCTCGCATGGCGAATGCCACACTACCATCGGCGCTACAGCGTTTCACTTCTGAGTT
>JALRJP010000275.1:0-319 GCA_023261135.1 Burkholderiaceae bacterium
GTGAAGAGTTAGATGGTTTGTATGAGTGCATCTTGTGTGCTTCATGCTCAACATCTTGCCCATCATTCTGGTGGAACCCAGACAAGTTTGTTGGACCTGCTGGTTTGTTGCAAGCTTATCGTTTCATTGCTGACAGCCGTGACCAAGTGACTGGTGAGCGTTTAGATAATTTGGAAGATCCATATCGTCTATTCCGTTGCCACACCATCATGAACTGTGTAGACGTATGTCCAAAAGGATTAAACCCTACAAAGGCAATTGGTAAGATCAAAGAGTTGATGGTTCGCAGAGCAGTTTAATGCCGATATCATCAGAGACC
>JALRJP010000275.1:329-575 GCA_023261135.1 Burkholderiaceae bacterium
GCGAGGTCTGTTGGAAAATGATTTGATGATGGAGCGCTTTTTTGAGCGCTTCCATGATCAGATCGAAGAGAGTGACCTAGAGCCACTCAACAGTTTGTTAGATTTAAGTGACAATGACTTAATGGATTTGTTACTACGTCGCAAGGAACCGGAGGGGGAGCTTGCGAATCAAGGGGTGCAACGTGTCCTGGCCATGTTGAGACCTGTTAGAAAAGAATAATTTCTAACGCAGTAGTCGCCTGGAAT
>JALRJP010000276.1 GCA_023261135.1 Burkholderiaceae bacterium
AAGCATTAATTGATCATGGAGCCGATGCTGTGAAAGTTGGTATTGGTCCTGGTTCAATTTGTACTACACGTATTGTTGCTGGTGTGGGTGTCCCACAAATTACTGCGATTTCTAATGTGGCTGAATTTTTAAGCAAGAAAAAAATTCCTTTTATTTCAGATGGTGGAATTCGATACTCGGGTGATATTGCTAAGGCTATTGCTGCTGGTGCATCCTCTGTTATGCTGGGTAGTATGTTCGCTGGAACAGAAGAAGCTCCCGGTGAAGTTGAGCTATATCAAGGTCGATCCTATAAGTCTTATCGAGGTATGGGCTCCATTGGCGCTATGCAGAAAGGTTCGAGCGATCGATACTTTCAAGACGATGAAGATAATTCTGAAAAATTAGTACCCGAAGGTATTGAGGGTCGTGTGCCCTACAAGGGTCCAGTGATTAACGTCATACATCAGCTTATGGGTGGCCTTAGAGCATCAATGGGCTACTTGGGTGTAAAGACTATCAGTGATATGCACAAAAAAGCCAATTTTGTTCAAATAACAAATGCAGGCATAAGAGAATCACA
>JALRJP010000277.1:0-228 GCA_023261135.1 Burkholderiaceae bacterium
ATGAGCTTTTCAAGGTCAAGCGCGCCAAGCACTCGGTCTTCCGAGGAGCCCAAGGGAAGGTCCACCACCGGAACCGGGCGTGAGGTTTGCAGTGATTTTGAAATACCCGATGCCGGCCTTGAGGGCGCCACCGTCTCAGCCGAAGCATGCCCCCAAGGCTGAGCCGAAGCCGACGCCCCTTGCGAACACGCACCACACAGCCCTGCGGTTTTTGTCGGGTCGCACTGG
>JALRJP010000277.1:297-558 GCA_023261135.1 Burkholderiaceae bacterium
TGTCAGGAAGAACGGCAGCAAGGGCTCGCACGGCTGTACTCTTTCCCGTACCGCGGTCACCAAGAATAAGCACTCCGCCTACTAACGGATCCACCGTGGCAATAAGCAGGCCCCGCTGCATTTCGTGCTGACCCACCAATGCGGTAAAGGGGTAGGCAGGTCGCCGCGACAGGTCCTTTGCCGCAATTGAACTTGCGGGGGCCACAACGGCTCTCTTCGAAGCCTTCGGAGAGCTACTGTCTACAGCCCTCTCTGCACCCT
>JALRJP010000278.1 GCA_023261135.1 Burkholderiaceae bacterium
TCAAAGTCGCCATTGGAGCTGGCCGCAAAACCGGCCTCAATCACATCCACCTTCAGGCGCTCAAGCTGGCGCGCAATGCGCAGCTTCTCGTCTTTGGTCATGGAGGCGCCGGGCGACTGCTCGCCATCACGCAAGGTGGTGTCAAAAATAATGAGTTTGTCGGTCATGGTCAGGCTCCAGTTTTAAGCAATCATCAAGTGGCCACTTGCCCCACTGCGGGTGCTTAAAAACAAAACAGCCCGCTGCGTGTGCAAACGGGCTGTGTTTAAAAAAATGCGTGTGCGACTACACCAGCCCGTGTTAACGAAGGCTTAGTAGTAGAAGGTTGAACGCACATTTCATAAGGGTCAATGTAGCATATTTTCAACGCGATGCAATAGAAGATTTGCATCACCCCGATAGGGCGTTTGCTATGCGCAACACCTCAGCGGTGCAAACCGCGCTCCTCGGGCTCGTCGGTGCTGGTGCTCACCACGCTGGCTGGCCGCCCTTTGGACTTGAGCCAGGCATAAACCGCATAGCCCGATGCACCGTAGCCCAAAAACAGCACAAACAAC
>JALRJP010000279.1 GCA_023261135.1 Burkholderiaceae bacterium
CTACTCAACTCAAGCAGCCGAATTAATCGTACTGCTCTGCATTGGGGTCAGTCGCTTCCAGTTCGGAACTGGCAGCCAACATGGCCAAACGAGCGACCACGCCGTACATGTAGAAGCGGTTTGGCGCGCTGACGCCGGGCTTCGCGCCTGGCTCGGGCAGCTGCGCCGACTGCTCGAATGCCAAGGGGACAAAGCTCGCGCCTGGGGCGTTTAGGTTCTCATCCACACCGCGCTCCGCATGGACACGGTAAAAGCCGCCGACCACATAGCGGTCGAGCATGTAGACCACGGGCTCGGCGACCGCGTCGTTGACCTGCTCGTGCGTGAGCACGCCCTCCTGGATGATCACGTCGGAGACCTGCTGGCCGTCCTTGATGACGTTCATCTTGTTCTTGGTCTTGCGGTTGAGGCTGTCGAGCTCCTTGGCGTCGCGCACCGTCATGATGCCCATGCCGTAGGTGCCGTTGTCGGCCTTGACCACGACGAAGGGCTTTTCGTTGATGCCGTACTCCTTGTACTTGCGCCGGATCTTGCCCAGCAGCGCATCGACGTTGGT
>JALRJP010000027.1:0-234 GCA_023261135.1 Burkholderiaceae bacterium
CTCGGCGCTGCCCTGGCTACCGTATGTTGCTAAGCCTAGCCTCATTCTTAATGCTCGTAACGACCCCTTTATTCCGTGGGAAAGCGTCACATTAGAGGCTGTGGGGAAAGCCTGCCCAAGCGTCACCCAATGGATTTCAGGGCAGGGTGGTCACGTGGGTTTCGTATCTCCGCTGCCCCAGAAGCTCTTGGGCTGGCCAGGCAGTCTGCAGCCTATGACAGCAAGGGTATTGAA
>JALRJP010000027.1:244-17802 GCA_023261135.1 Burkholderiaceae bacterium
GGCGAGGTGTAGAGGCCCTTCACCACATCCGGCGTATCTTTTGCAGCAAGTTCAATAAGCTTGTCGATCTCGCCGGCAAGCTCGGCCGAATCGGCGTGGCCTAACCACTGGTTTCGATTGTTTCGAAGAATGACGAGCCGATCGAGTGAACAGTCTTTGCCTTTGTTCAAAATCCAACCCTTGGCAGCCTCGGCGCGCTTGGTTTCAATCGATGACAACGCCAAAGCACGAAACTCGCTTACAAGGCAATTAGGCTTTTCTTCTTCCATGCCCGGCAGCTGGGCCATGGCGGCGCCGGTGCTTAAGGCAAAGCCCACAGCAAGACCAACAGCGCTGGAAACTGGAGCGGGCGATGGGAATCGAACCCACGTCTTGAGCATGGGAAGCTCAGGTCCTGCCATTGAACGACGCCCGCTTAAACCTTGCTGGCCGGAGTATAGCCTGAAGATCACGAGGGCTTCACCAGGGCCTGGAAGGCCTTCATGACACGACCTGAGTCTTCGGTAACAAGGAAGCGAATCAGGGCAACCTTGTCGTCGTAGGTGTTCGCCGAGGTCAAGAGCTCCATCGGCACCTTGGGCTTCTTGGGCTTCAGGCGGTTCTTCACTTCTTCGAGCGACTCGCCCTCGTCAATTTCAATGACTTCTTCTTCCTCACCAGATTCCTGCTCGTAGGCCAAGGCCTGAGCTTCTTGCTCTTTCTCGAACTTATTCATCGCTTTAACCGCGGCTACTTTGGCGTAACGCGCATCGCGGTCGGCCTTGTCAGCACGGGCGCGAGCCTCTTTCGCTGCCTTTTGGGCAGCTTTCACCTTAGGTGCAAGCTTCGCCTTAAGCTCGGCAATTTCTGCTGCACTGTTAGCCTCTTTGGCAAAGGCCATGGCCTTTTCAGCGGCTGCAAGCGCCGCTTCCGGGTCACCACGCTCGGCGGCGGCATGGGCCTCTTTAACAGCATCGTCCACCTGAACAACAGCTGCCTCGACCTTCGCATGGACCTCTTTGACATGCTTTGCTGCCTCTTTCGCAACCCCGGCCGCCTGGCGAGCCTTATGACGTTGTTCCGGGGCAGGCACAACAGCCACCCAGGCCGCTGCAAAGAGCCCTGCACAAAGAATCGCGAGTGCAAAGAGCTGGGCAGGCGCCGAGGAGGCAAACTTTGCAGGCAGCATGGAATAAACCCATGCGGAGAAGATGAACAGAAAACTTATGCCAAGAAGCGCCCAGATGACGCGCATGTTGGGCTCTTTCTTCTGGGGCGGCTGGGCGGCTATTGCCCGCTGATGGTGTGGCATCTCGTCGTACTCCGCAGGGGTAAGGGGGTGATCTTCATGAAGGACAAGTTCAAAGCCTGGACGCGAGGGAGACTTACCTGCCTTGTCAATGAATCCAAGCAGCAAGGGAGAGGTTTTTTGAAGTTCGCCACGGTTCACAATAATTTTGGGCCCTGGGAGGATTTTAAGAGCAGGGGGCTTCGGCTGGCCTTTACGCCGGCGCTTGGGCACCAGAAGCCCGGGCTTGGCAATGACCACAGCAATGGTGATGGTCGCCATCATGAACATGAAGGCAATGACATCCATGGACAAAAACACCTTTGGGAACATGAAAGCAAGCACCATAAGACCAATAAGGAGCGGAAAGAGAAGCGTAAAAACCAGAATCTGGTTAATGGGCTTGTGGGTTGGCCAGTAATCTTCAGGGGTCATTGCGGGCTCCAGGGTTGGGTTTGCCAACCGGCTATTCAAAACAAATCTCTGTTTAGAAATCGGTCGAAACCAGCGTTTCTAAAGGCGGGGAAGATTTGCCGCAAGCCTTGCGCAAGAAGCTCTTCAGGCGGCAATGCCTTGCCGCGGTTCTCCTTCTTACGTTCGGAAATCGGCAATGTCTTGCCGCCCAACGGAACGTCGAACACCCCAACATCCTCTAGGCGCTAAGCCTACTTGGCCTCTTCCTCCTCAGGAATAGGATTGCCATCTGCATCGACTTTGGGCTTGGCTGACTTGGTTTTAAGCACACGCTGCGCAAACTGGCCCTGGCAAATCAGCGTGGCCACACGCGGGTCAATGTTGTCGGGGGAAATGGGCTGGAACGCTTGGTCCTGGGCGGGAAGGGTAATGATGATCGGG
Organism: Burkholderiaceae bacterium; assembly: GCA_023261135.1. GTDB lineage: Bacteria > Pseudomonadota > Gammaproteobacteria > Burkholderiales > Burkholderiaceae_A > Hahnella. The sequence continues at coordinate 2,367 of JALRJP010000027.1, forward strand.
CCTGTCCCGCGTAGACCCTGATGATGGCTGGTAACAATGGTACGAATGGTTTCTTCTTTGCAGTTGATCTCCTGCCGATGCCGAAGGCTCATGGCACCAACCAAATCCTTTTGGGGAAGATCCACCGTTCGCCAGAACCCACGAACATCACCTCCAATTTCAACGCGGTCGATATCGATGTAGTGCCGACTACGGTCTTTGTCGTCGCCCACCATGCGCAGAGTCACCTGGGCCTGCAGGCCGGAGGCCATGACCATGGCAAGAAAAAGACCAAAGACCAGCTGACGCCGGCCCAGAAAGTCATTAACAACCAGGTTGAGCTTATTCATTCGCATGGGAGCAGTATCGGCACAGAATAAAAAAAACTAAGAAGGCACTCAGGTGTTCTTTTCAGCCTGCGAGTTGTCAACCAGGCCGGAACGAGGGCCGCTGGACAACCTTTGATTCGTGTTCGACGTTTTGTCTTGCTCAAGCAGCGCTTTCTTAGCCTTAATTTGTCGCATTTCTCTTACGTGAAGGAGGTAAAGCAGTAGCACCACACCGAAAGCCAGAAAGCCCTCAATCACGATAACGGGGGTGAAAGAATCCATACGCATAATAGTAACCATGGAACACACACAGTATTCACTTTTACAACTTTCCGATACCCATCTGCAGGCTGCGGGTAAGCGCCTAAAAACTGGCGACTCTGGGGCTCAGGCACTCAAGAGTGCAATTTCAAAAGCCTTTCGTATGCTACCCAGATTTGATGGAGTCATTCTGTCGGGCGATCTGGTCGATCGTGGCGCGCAAGAGGAATACCTTGAACTTAAAGAAGGCCTGCGCGACCTGCCGGCTGATCTTCCGGTTTTCTTTTGCCTGGGTAATCATGACGCCAGCGATGCCTTTGCAAAGGTCTTTGGTCCCCTGGGAGCCTCTGATTTTAACGATGTCTCAGAAAGTCATTATCAGTACTCCACACCGCTGTTTCAGTGTAACGGCCAGACTGTAAGGCTTGTGGTGCTTGACACCCTTGAGCCTGGTGATGACCAAGGCCACCTCTGCCCAAAGCGACTGCAATGGCTTCACACCACCTTAAGCCGATACCCCAAGGACCGCATTCTTCTGGTTATGCACCACCTACCCTTTTTAACCGGAAGCGGTCTTTTTGACTCCATGGTGGTCGAAGAGCGCCATGCCTTGCGAGAGGTCTTGTTTGCGTTTCCAACCGTTGAGCGTATTTTGTGCGGGCATTTTCATCGGTCCTGCGTCACTCAACTTGGAGCCATTCCTGTGGTTGTGAGCCCTAGTACGGTTCACGCTTATCCTTTGTCGTATCGTGGTCGAAAGCATGAGCCCTTGGTCATTGACGAACCGCCCGGCTTCACTATTCATCGATTCATTCACGACGCACACAACGCCTACTGGGTCAGTCATTTTGTCCAGCATTCTCCTTGAAATAAAGGCGCTCCGGCATGGCTACCCGGAGCAGCCACCACTGTTCGATGGGCTTGAGCTTGAACTGAATCAGGGCCAGCAGATTGCTTTAACCGGTGAGTCCGGCTGCGGCAAATCCACCTTACTTAACTTGATGGCGGGTTTGGACCAAGCTCAGTCGGGCGTGATTCGTCTTTTGGGCAAGGCCTGGTCAGACATGACCGTTAACGAGAGGCTGACCGTGCGTCGAACAACGCTTGGCTTTGTCTTTCAGGCCTTTCATCTTATTGGGCATCTGACGGCACTGCAAAATGTCATGGTGCCTTTATTGCTCGCGGGTCACACGCATCAAGACGCCGAGAAGACCGCCCTTGAATGGCTCGACAGGCTTGGCCTTAACGAACGTCGGCATGGCCGACCCGATGAACTGTCAGGCGGACAACAACAACGGGTCTGTATTGCCCGTGCGCTTGCGCATTCACCGCGGCTTGTCCTTGCCGATGAGCCAACTGGCAATTTGGACCCCTCAACCGCTCAGGCAAGCCTCACACTTTTATGTCAACACTGTCGGCAGACAGGCGCAGCCTTGGTCATGGTGACCCACTCTCACCAGGCAGCCGCTCGACTTGATGACCACTACGCGCTTCACCAGGGCAGGCTTCTGAAGACATGTTTACAAAACGCAGGCCAGACTTGGCCCGAGTCCTAGCCCTGCGGTTGGGGTTTTCTTGATGCGGAAGCTTCCCGAAGCGCGTCTCGTCGTTTGGCTTATAAGGGCCTCGTTTCGTGATCAGCCTTGGCATTGGATTGTCGCAAGCCTAAGCGTTGCGCTTGGTCTGGCCCTTGCCGTTTCTATTCACTTGGTCAATCAATCGGCAGTAGAGGCCATGAACAATGCGGTCAAAGCTCTTTCGGGCGAGGCTCAGGCGCAATTGCTTCCAAGGCATAACAATCGCGAGGGCTTCTCCGATAGGATCTTTGATGTACTTCTTTCACACCGCGAGAGGCTTGGTCTTCTTGATGCAAGCCCTGTGGTGAAAGGACGCATTCAAGACCTTGATGTCCTTGGCATTGACCTGTTCCGGGCGGCCGTGGTGAACCGCAGTCTTTTACCTTCTGCAGAAGAAACAGGGCTGCTTAACCTTTTGAGTGAAGAAGCACTCTTTTTATCGCAACAGGCTCTTGTTCGACTCAATCTTGAGCACGACGATGTTCTGGTTTATCCATCCAAACAGGGCCCTGTGAATCTGCGTATTGCTGGCGTGCTGGCCAGCTCCGGCGATGTCGCCCTTGGGCTTATGGATATTGCCAGTGCACAACGGATATTTGAAAGGTTGAACCAGCTTGACCGCATCGACCTTCGCCTTAGCGAGGGCCAGTCGGTGGAAGGTTTTCAAGACGCGCTGAATTCACTTGCCCGTCAAGAGCCTTTACTCAAAGGCTTAGTTGTTCTTACGCCCAAGAATCAAGAGAGCCAGCTTAACAACCTCTCGCGGGCCTATCGCGTGAACCTCTCGGTGCTTGCCTTGGTGGCCTTACTAACCGGGGCCTTTCTTATTCATAGTGCGGTGAGGCTCTCCACATTAAGGCAGCAACAACAGTTAGCACTGCTTGCGGTCTTGGGAGCTCAACCGTGGGTCATTCGAGGCATAGCGCTTTTAAAGGCCATGCTCATCGCAGGCCTAGGGGGCATTCTTGGCCTTGTGCTTGGTGTGCTTTTGGCCGCAGGGCTTTTAGGTACGGTTGGAGCCGATCTGGGAGCAGGCTACTTTGCCGAACAAGACACCTTGCTTTGGCTTACGCCCATGAGTCTGCTTGGGTTTCTGGCGCTGGCCCTTGGGCTTGGCCTACTCAGTGGCATTGGACCAAGTCTTCAGGCCCTCGGCGACTCCCCCGCACGAAGCCTTCACTGGGGAGCGGTACAAGCCATTCGCGTTTCGCAGCGTCAGCGCTGGCTAGCGCTCTTGCTCAGTCTTGTCGGGCTTGCGGCCATGGCCGCACCCGCAGTGCATGGCCTTGCACTTGCAGCTTACGCGGGCATTGCCTGCCTTTTATTTGCTGCGGTTCTGCTTGTTCCCGACGTTGTTCGACTGGGGGTTTCGCTTGCTTTTCTGTTCGGAGTTCATGGGTCAAGCTCGCGGTCCATGGCGGCATGGCGACTAAGACAGGCACCGGCGGCGTCAACTGCAATTGGAGCAGGCATTGTTGCCGCAGTGGCCTTGACCATAGCTATGGCTATTATGGTCACAAGTTTTCGTGTGTCGTTAAGCACATGGCTCGACCAGGTGCTTCCCGCTGACCTCTACGTATCCACGCGTGACCTGCCAAGCCATGCGCGGATTCAGAACGAAGAGCTTACAGGGATCAGGGCCATGCCTGAGATTCGCAGACTGCATGCAAGCCTTCAGACCAGCCTTCGTCTCAGTAACGAGCTGCCTGCGGTCACCTTCATTGCACGCGATTTTCACGAGGTTGAGCCCCGTGCCGTTTTGCCTATGATTGAAGATCTGCAAAATGCCCGGTCAGAGGTTCTTTCTAACACCATGATCTTGGGGGCTGCAAGCGGGCCTGGCCGTAATGAAATGAATGCCTGGGCTTCAGAGGCCATGGCTCGGCTGTACAACTGGCGGTTAGGGGCAAGCGTTGAACTGCCGCTGACAAAACTCGATGGCACGATGGTGATGGCCCGTGTTCTCGTCGTTGGGTTTATTCGTGACTACGGCCGGCAGCACGGCACCATTATTGTGAACCGTGACGACTATTTAAGTCTCACGGGGGATACCCGCGTGACGGGTCTTTCCATTTGGCTCGAACCCCAGTCCAATGCCGCCGGCCTGGTGAATGACTTGATGCAAAGGCCTGGCATTTGGCCTGAGCTTCGTTATGCCTCAACCCTTGAGCTTCGTAAGCTCTCGCTTGAAATCTTCGACCGTAGTTTTGCCCTAACTTACGCACTTGAGCTTGCTGCACTTAGTGTTGCGTTGGTGGCTGTTGTTTCTGGCTCTGCTGCACAAATGCTCTTGCGTCAAAAGGAGTTTGCCTTGCTGCAGCAGCTTGGTCAGTCTTCGGGCCAGCGGCTTCGGATGGTAGCCTGGGAGGCCTTAGGCCTTATTGGTTCTGTCACGCTTTGGGGCCTTGCTCTTGGCCTTGGTATTGGCCTTATCCTTATTCATATTGTGAATCCCCAATCGTTTCACTGGACCATGCAGCTCAGCATTCCAGGCCCTGAGCTTGCTGGCTTCTTGTTGGTGGTACTGCTTCTTTCAGTGGGGGCATCCGTGCTGACGGCCTACCGTTCTCTTCATAACAAGAGTCAGTCCCTTTACCTTGAACTAAGGAAAGACTGGTGAACCGGCGACAAATCCTTGGCTCTATGGCAGCCTCTGGACTCTGTTGGCAGAAGGCAGCTTTTGCCCAGACAGGCCAGGGGCGAGGGGCTGCTGCCACGAGTCGGGAAGACTTCGCCGGGGTTGTTCCTCGTCGACTGGTCTTTCCTAAAGATCATGGAGCACACCCGGCTTTTCGTACCGAGTGGTGGTACCTGACTGCTTGGATGCAAGCCTCGACCGACGGTGTTGCCGATGGGCGCAACGGGTTGGATTACGAAGGTTTTGGTCTGCAGCTAACATTCTTTCGCCGGCGCACGGGTCTTGGTGAATCAAACCCCAGCCGGTTTGCCCCTCGCCAGCTGCTCTTGGCGCATGCCGCCGTCTCATTGCCAGCCAATGGTCTGTATCGTCACGATGAGCGTGCGGGCCGGGTTGGTGTGGCCGATGTTCGTTATTCCGAGAACACAACGGACCTTGGTCTTAACGGCTGGACATTCAAGCGTCTTGCTTCTGGCCAGTACCTGGCTGAATTCACCCTAAGAACGCGTTCAAAACTAACACTAGGACTGTATCCGCGCCAGCCTCCCACCTTACGTGGCGTCAATGGCCTGTCCCAGAAAGGCCCAGGGAGGGACTATGCAAGCTATTACTACAGTCATACCCATATGCGGGTCGAACTCGAAGCTCCAACAAATGAGCCCGACCTGCCGTTACCTGCACGCAGCCAGGGCCTTGGCTGGTTTGATCATGAATGGTCAAGCAGTATTTTGCCCCCCGGGGCTGTAGGCTGGGACTGGATTGGTATTCATTTGCTTAATGGTGGAAGCCTCATGGCGTTTCAACTTCGTAGCCGCGAAAGGCAGGCGCTCTGGACCGAGTTCGACGAACGCGACGCTCAGGGTAACCGAACGTCGCGGTCGTCAAGCACCAAGGTGCAATGGCAGCCCATAGGCCAGTGGCGCTCACCCAACTCGCTTGCGGTCTATCCAAGGGGCTGGATCTTGCGCCTAGAAGAGCGCCGCCGGCTTGAAATTCGTCCTGTCATGCCGAATCAGGAATTTGATGGCCGTTCCTCAACGGGTATTGTTTACTGGGAAGGTGCTGTTGAGCTCTACGAGAGCGGCCAGCGGATTGGTCGAGGCTATCTTGAAATGACGGGCTACGCCCAGGCCATGCAGCTTTAAAAATTTTAGTCTCTGCCTTTTCTGCCGAATCCATAGACAAATTGCGGGACAATGGAGCGTTGTCTGACCACAAAGGAGTTTTGAAGTGAAGAAGATGATTATTGTCATAGTGGTGCTTGTGCTTATTGCCGGTGGCGCTGCGGGCTTTGCATTCATGCAATATTCATCGGCGAGCGAGGCGCAGGCTGAACTCGAGAAGCTTCAGGACATTCAACAAAAGTTTGATGCCGTGGTGAAGGAGTCTGAGAGCCAACAGGCCTCGATTGCGTCTCTTATTGAGAAGGCACAACAGTTTGACGCTGTGAAAGAGGCGCTCTCAAACGGCGTACTTTTGCAGGACCTTGAGACCATTCTCAAGGCACAACAAGCACAGACTCCCGAGCGCATCCTTTCGCTTGGTGCACTGCGGCTCGTCGTGAAGGGCAAGGCTGATCCTTCAACCGTCGAAGCCTACGATCGTGCACTTCAAATGGTGGATATCGACAACAAGCTCGCATCCATCTGTGCGGCGCAGGCCGGCATGGTTGCCGCAGGAAAAAAAGTTCAGATGCTTAGCGAATGCAGTAAGCGTCAAGATGCCATGGCTGCGGCTGCCCCTGCCGCATCGACACCTGCCGTGGGGTCGGCGCCTATTCCAGCCGCTGCTGGCCAGAGCCCCGCCGCAGCACGCTAGGGCCTTGATGCCTCCAAAAAGTTCTTGATAACGGAGCAACTTGTATCGTCGTAAGGCACGGGATGCGTAGCCGCTTCGAAGGGAACAAGCTTAATGGCCTTGTTATCAAGTTGACCCAAAGCGTTGTCATCCACCATCTCGCTCTGACCCGCCTTCAAGACCAGAATGGGTTCTTGAACGGCACGAAACACGGCTGAAAAATCAACCCCGCTTAGCGTTGCCTCGTAGGGGAGGTCAAGGTGTCCGGGCTTTTGAACCGCGCGAATCAGGCGCGGATCAACTCTTAACTCTTTTGCAAGATCCTGAGGATTGCTAAACAATCCGGATGTTTTGGTTGCACCGTGAAGACCTGTCATAAGGCCAAGAATACCGGTCCAAGGAAGAAGACTTCCCACGTCGTTTAAGATGATTCTCTTAAGACCTTCAGGGCGCATCGCCGCATAGGCCAGGGCAACCAGTCCGCCCATGCTGGTCCCAACCATGACGATGCCTGGTGCGGTTTGAGATTCGTCCTGTAACGGGCTATGGCCGATGTGGCTTCTACCCAAAACAAGCCCGTGCGCAAAGGAATAAATAAGGCCAAGGTCTTTCAGGTAAAGGCTCATGCGATACCGTGAGGAATCTTCAAGCCAGTCACTCTGCCCACGCCCAACCCAGTCGAAGGTAAGAATGCTGAAGTGCTTCTCCAGTCTTTGTGTCAGTCCAACGAAACTTTCTTGGGTCTCAAGAAGTCCAGGCAAGGCAATAATTAACGAGTGATCCTGAGATTTTTCATGCGCTCTATACAGCGTGGCCGCAATACGCCGAGGTTTCCTCTCGTCGGGCACCAGTAATCTAAACCGCTCTATGGCCATAGTCTAGTTGTTCTTAAATGCCTCGGGTCGTTCGTCTTCCGAAAAGGTCACTACGTGGTCCGCCTCAAGTCGAATACCAATGGGCTCATTGAGCGGGTGATCGTGATGGCTTGGCACCAGTGACAAAATACGTTCACCGTTAGGTAGCTCAAGCGTGTAAAGAAAGTCGGCCCCACGAAAATTCTTTTGAACTACCTTGGCCTTTAAGCCGCTGTCGTCATCGTGCACGACATCGTCAGGCCGCAGAAGCACCCGAACGAGCTTTTCGGGATGCTCCTTTCCACAGCAGCAGGCGGCTAAGGGCAGACTTCCAAGAGGAGTGGTCACCGAGTGGTCGTACTGCCGACCTGAAATAAGCGCGCCTTCACCAATAAAGCGCGCCACATCTACCGTGCACGGTTCATGGTAAACCGTATAGGGGCTTCCCCACTGAACAATACGTCCGTCGAACATCACCCCAAGCTGATCAGCCATGGTGAAGGCTTCTGTTTGATCGTGCGTGACCAGAATGGCTGTAGTCTTTGACGCCTTTAAAATTTCGCGCACCTCGCGTGCGAGACGCGCACGCAAAGAGGGGTCTAAGCTCGAAAAAGGCTCGTCGAGCAGAATAATTTGAGGCTCGGGTGCCAACGCACGCGCCAGCGCCACGCGCTGCGCCTGCCCACCCGAGAGTTCGTGCGGCATACGATCGTGAAGGCTGGAAAGACCAACAAGTTCGAGCATTGCTTTGGAGCGACTTACTTGGGTCTGTGTGGCCTCTTTGGGGCGTCCACGCGTAAGCCCAAACAAAATGTTCGAGAGCACATTTAAATGGGGGAATAGGGCGTAGTCTTGGAAGACCATGCCTACCCCTCGCTCTTCAGGCGGTAAGCTTGTCGATCCCTCGGTGACCACACGGCCATCAATCAGAATGCGTCCAAGATTGGGCTCAACAAACCCAGCAATTGCGCGTAATAGCGAACTCTTACCGCAGCCTGAGGGACCCAGCAGACAGGCGATCTCGCCAGGGGCAACATCAAGACTTAGGTTGTCCACGGCCTTTGTTTCGCCCTGGGGGCCTGAATAGCTTAAAGATAGACAATCAATTTGAAGTCGTGAGGCCATCGATGTTTATTTTCCTTTGTCCTTACGTTGTCCCTTGGGTGCAGGCATGGTGCAAATCAGTTCTTGCAACTGCTCTTGCGAGCTCAGGGCGCGCTTTGAGGCACTGCCAGACGAAGCTCCTCGTGGTCTTTTAAGTTCGTAGCTGCCATCGGGCCGCATCTGCCAGGCCTGCGCGGATGCCTGAAGATGGACTCGAAACCCTTCGCGTAGCACCCTTTGTTTTAAGCTGCGGTTAAGCACGGGCACTGCAATTTCAACGCGACGAAAAAAGTTTCGATCCATCCAGTCCGCGCTCGAAAGATAAAGGTCGTCTTCGCCATTGTTACGAAAGTAAAAAATACGGCTGTGCTCAAGAAAGCGTCCAATTACCGAACGCACACGAATGTTGTCGGAGAGACCTTTGATACCCGGGCGCAGCATGCAGACACCTCGAATAATCAGGTCGACCTTAACCCCGGCTTGACTAGCCTTATAAAGCGATTCAATCACTTCGGGCTCAACCAATGAATTCATTTTTGCAATGACAACAGCCCGGCCGCCGGCCTTTGCAATGCTGGTCTCGCGGCGAATGGCCTTCATAATTTGGCTGTGAAGCGTAAAAGGTGACTGCCAGAGCCGACGTAAAGGTCGGGCTTTACCGAGGCCTGTGAGCTGATGAAAGACCTCGTGTGCGTCAGCGCAGAGCATGGGGTCAGCGGTAAAGAGACCAAAGTCGGTATAAAGCTTTGCTGTCCTGGGCTGGTAGTTGCCTGTACCCAGGTGCACATAGCGCTTGAGGCCTGTTTTTTCGCGACGAACCACAAGACACATCTTGGCGTGGGTCTTATTGCCCACAACGCCAAAGACAACATGGGCTCCAACATTCTCAAGCCGAGAGGCCCAGCTAATATTGGTCTCTTCATCAAAGCGTGCCATGAGCTCGACCACAGCCGTGACCTCTTTGCCGCTGCGGGCCGCAGCAATAAGGGACTCCATAATCTCAGAGGTCTGACCCGTTCTATAAATGGTCATGCTAATAGCAACAACGGCAGGGTCGCGCGCTGCGGCGGCAATAAAGTCAGTCACTGTTGAAAACGATTCGTAGGGGTGATGCACCAACAGGTCCGACTTTGCAATTAGTTCGAAAGGCTCTTGCGCAGAGAAACTAGAGGGGTAGACCGCGGTAAAGGCGGGAAACTTGAGCTCAGGTAGCTCAATAAGATCAGGGATAGTCATCATCCGAACCAAATTAACCGGCCCCTTTACTCGGTAGCAGTCTTTCTCGATGAGTTGATGTTCGCTAAGCAGTCGATGCACCACGTCTTCGGGCATGGTGTCGGACACCTCAAGCCTTACAGCATCGCCAAATTGACGCTGTGAGAGTTCACCGCGCAATGCCTCACGAAGGTCGGTTACCTCCTCATCGTCAACGAACAAGTCGCTGTTACGGGTGACGCGAAACTGGTAAATACCTGTCACCCTCATACCTGGGAAGAGTTCGCCCACACCGTTATGGACAACCGAGCCAAGCATCATGAAACCGAAGGCGTGACCTGAGACATCTTTAGGAACAGGCGTTAGCCGGGAAAGTATGCGCGGTGCCTGAAGCACAGCAAGCTTGCTGCTGCGGCCGTAGGAATCCTCGCCTTCGAGGGTGACAATAAAGTTGAGGCTTTTGTTAAGCACCCTTGGGAAGGGGTGAGAGGGCTCCAGTCCAATTGGAGTAAGGACTGGCAGAACCTCATCCATGAAATACTTGTGCGCCCACTCCCGCTGCTGTGGGTTGAAATCGGCTGAAAAGTGAATAACGACGTCCTTTTCAGCAAGCTGTGGCAATAGGCTGTTGTTAAGAATGTCGTACTGCTGAGCCACGAGAGCATGGGCACGCTCGGAAATTCTGTTGAAGCTTTCTTCAGCCGAGGCACCATCGGGTTCTGCTGCGCTGGGCTGTTGTTTAAGCTTAGCCTTCAGGCTCGAAACGCGAATCTCAAAAAGTTCGTCAAGGTTACTTGAAACAATACATAGGTAGCGAAGTCGCTCAAGGAGAGGGACACTGGGGTCAAGCGAGAGAGATAAAACACGCTCGTTAAATGCAAGAAGACTCAGCTCACGGTTAACTAAGCGCCCAGCACCCGCCGTAGGGGCGGTTAAAAAGCGCGAATGAGTTTTGAACTGCTGGAACGTGATCATCGTGGATACAGTTTAGCCTTGCTTATAATCCAGCGCATGATCAGTGATCCCAGCGCAGTCAAAGGGTCTTCGAGGCGGGCACGGGGGGAGGGCTCTGCATCCGAGTCTGAAGACGAGCCTCAGCTTGTCGCCGCCGTCGACCTCGGCTCGAATTCCTTTCATCTCCTTGTTGGCAGGGTGCAGCCCACGCGTTCCGGGTATCAGGTCATTCCTATTGATAGCCTCAAAGAGGCTGTTCGACTTGCCTCGGGCTTATCTGCCGAGAAGCGGCTTGACCCTAGCTCGCAGGCTCGAGCTTTGGCAGCTTTGCAACGCTTTGGTGAGCGATTACGGTTGTTTTTACCCCAGTCAGTGCGGGCGGTGGCAACCAACACGTTTAGGGTTGCGAAGAATGGCCCGGAGTTTCTTCGTACTTGCGAGGCCGCGCTGGGTTTTCCCATTGAAATTATTGCGGGCAAAGAAGAGGCGCGGCTTATATACAACGGCGTTGCCCACAGCCTGTCTGCCGATGGCAAAAAAAGACTGGTCATTGATATTGGGGGCGGTTCCACGGAGCTCATCGTGGGCATCAACGATCAGCCTCTTACGCTTGAAAGTGTCTTTGTGGGTTGCATACGATTTAGCCACGAGTTTTTCCCGAAAGGTGAACTCACTAAGGCTGGCTTTCGGGATGCAATTTTCGCGGCCCGAAAGGACCTGCAGGTGGTGGCGGGCAGTATTAAAGCCCAGGGCTGGGACTATGCTCTGGGCTCAAGCGGCACCGCACGGGCTATTGCCGATCTCAGTTATAACCTCACTGGGCAGCATGGCATTCGGCTCGAGACCATGCGCGACATTGCCGCGCGATTGGTAAAGTCAGGCTCGGCCGAGACGGCCGATCTACCAGGCATTAAGGCCGACCGGGGGCTGGTACTTCCAGGCGGGCTTAGCATTCTTATTGCGGCCTTTGAAGAACTTGGCATTGACGAAATGCAGTATTCCGAGGGCGCGCTGCGTCTTGGGGTGCTTTACGACCTGGTCGGACGCGCGGGCCAGGATGACCTGCGGTCGATGACAGTTGAGCAGTTCATAGCCCGCTATCAAATCGACAAGGCTCAGGCGGGGCGCATTGCAGCGCTCAGCAGCAAACTATGGAGCCAGATCAACCTAGGCAGCATCGAGGAGCGTCAGGCCCTGGCAAGTATTCTTGAATGGTCGTCTCGACTGCTTGAAATTGGCCATTCGGTCTCGCATAACAGTTATCACAAGCATTCGGCTTACCTGGTCTCACAGTCCGATATGCCTGGCTTCTCAAAGAAGGACCAGCAGATCATGCACTTTTTGGTGCTTGGACACGTCGGTAAGCTTGCCAAGGTGCAGGCAGGTCTAGGCGACCGCATGCAGACCGCAGCCTTGGTCTGTCTTCGACTCGCTGCGGTGTTCTACCGAAGTCGTGTGAATTTGAAATTACCCACGATGAGTCTGCGTTTTGAAGGAAATAGCTTTGAGCTGCAGGTCGAGGGGCAATGGCTTGCGCGCCATCCGCTGACCCGGTTTACGCTGGATCAAGAGCGTCTAGAATGGAGCAAAATGGGGTTCGACTTCCAGGTCGTTGAGGTGCGCAAAAAGTCGGCTGAATAGTCGTTTCACGCCAGTGATCCTTCTTGTTTAATTGGTAGAAGAGCGAATGCCAAAGTGTCGTGCGTATTTGGGGTTCATGGTGTTTAGGTTCAACAGCATCAAGAAATCGGCGGTGTTGAAGTCTGGATCCCACGAAGGCGGGCTGCATACCTTGGCTCCAATACGCACATAACCCTTAATAAGGGGGGGCTCCGCTACATTGGCCTCGCGCTCTAGCCGCTCTAAAGGCAAAGGGTGCCGGGGAAAACCCATAAGCTCGCTCGGTGCTAAAGCCTTCTTTTCTAGCATGTCCCAAAGACTCGCGGCAGTACGACCACCATCGCGCATGCTTACGCTCGCACAGCCAATAAGGTTGTTAAACCCAAAGTGTTGCATGTAGCGGGCAATACCCGACCAGAGCAACATGATGACGCTGCCGTTGCGATGGTCAGGATGAACGCATGACCGGCCAAGCTCCACCATGCTGCCGCGCAGGTCGTTTAAACGTGTAATGAAGAATTCCGTCTCGCTGTAATAGCCTTTGAGACGCTTGGCCTGATGCGGGTCAAGGATGCGGTAGGTGCCCACGACCTCCTGCGAGACCCGGTCACGCACAATAAGGTGGTCGCAGTAGGCATCGAATAGGTCTTCGTCGACCCCAGCCAAGCGGCTTGTAATAGTGGCTTGGTATTCCTGCGTGAACACGCTGTAGCGTAGTCGCTGGGCCTCACGAAGCTCCTCAAGGCTCTGAGCAAACGACATGTTGTAACGGTCATTGGATTTGGCGCTCATAGACAACTCAAATAAGGGGGGCGCTCTGAAAACGGGAAGGTTGGCGGCCATGCGGTCTTTTTTCCCGACCAGGCCCGGCTGGAACAAATACGAACTCTCAGAATTTTGAAACCTTTGGGCCCAGAACTGCGGTACGAGTTTGCGGAAATAATTTTTAATCATCGCTTCTCCAAGTGACGTCCAACAGATACCGGCTCCCAGCATGCGACTTCTCCTTGACAGCTTCGTGTCGGTTTGATGACGAAACCGTGACTTTGCTAATGACCGATGAAATGCCTACAATGCAAAGCTTCGGCAGGCGCGTAGCTCAGCTGGTTAGAGCACCACCTTGACATGGTGGGGGTCGTTGGTTCGAGTCCAATCGCGCCTACCACTATGTTTTTAGGTGTCTGAATTCCGTTTTCTGAATTCCCTTTTGTATTGGCGCGCGGGTCTCTTCCACTATGGTTCAAATAACGCTACCGGACGGCTCCATACGGTCGTTCGATCATCCTGTCACGGTTGCGCAGGTTGCCGAATCTATTGGTGCGGGCCTTGCAAAAGCGGCCCTTGCTGGGCGTGTGAACGATGCGCTTGTCGACACGTCTTTTCCCATCGAGACTGACGCTCGGCTTGCCATCATTACCGAGAAAGACCCCGAAGGCCTCGACATTATTCGGCACTCCACGGCCCACCTGCTTGCCTATGCGGCCAAGTCCCTGTTTCCCGACCTGCAGGTCACCATTGGCCCGGTCATAGAAAACGGCTTCTATTACGACTTCTCTTATAAACGCCCGTTAACACCCGAGGACCTTGAGGCCCTTGAAAAGAAGATGAAGGAGCTCGCCACGAAGAACGAGCCAGTTCATCGCGAGGTCTGGTCGCGCGACGAGGCGGTTGAGTTGTTTAAGTCTATGGGCGAGCACTACAAGGCGGAAATCATTGCAGCCATTCCGGCCAACGAGCCTCTATCACTCTACCGTGAAGGCGACTTCCTTGACCTCTGTCGTGGCCCGCACGTGCCTTCCACGGGTAAGCTGAAGGTCTTCAAGCTCATGAAGGTTGCCGGGGCCTATTGGCGAGGCGATCATCGTAACGAGATGCTTCAGCGGGTGTACGGCACAGCCTGGGCTTCAAAGGCCGATCTTGACCAGTATCTGCATCAAATTGAAGAGGCTGAGAGGCGCGACCACCGCAAGCTGGGCAAATCCCTTGACCTCTTTCATGTGCAGGACAATGCGCCGGGCCTTGTCTTTTGGCATCCCAAGGGCTGGACGCTCTGGCAGGAAATTGAGCAGTACCTGCGTAAGGTCTACAAGGCCTCGGGCTACCAGGAAATCCGTTGCCCGCAAATTCTCGACCGCTCGCTATGGGAGCGCAGCGGTCACTGGGAGCACTACAAGGACAATATGTTCACGACGTCCTCTGAGAATCGTGACTATGCGGTCAAGCCCATGAACTGCCCCGGCCACGTTCAGGTCTATAACTCGGGCCTTCGCAGCTACCGAGACCTTCCGCTGCGTTACGGCGAGTTTGGCTCCTGTCATCGAAATGAATCCTCGGGAAGCCTGCACGGACTCATGCGTGTTCGCGGCTTTACTCAGGACGATGGGCATATATTCTGCACTGAAGATCAAATCCAGTCCGAGGTTCAAGACTTCACCAATCGGCTGTTGCAGGTCTACCAAGATTTTGGTTTTACCGACGTCATTTACCGGCTTTCAACCCGCCCTGAAAATCGTGTCGGCTCCGACGCCATTTGGGATAAATCCGAAAAGGCCTTGTCCGATGCCCTCAACGCTGTCGGTGTGCAGTGGGAACTCCTTCCTGGCGAAGGCGCTTTTTATGGGCCCAAAATCGAGTACAGCCTAAAAGATTCGCTTGGCCGTGTCTGGCAATGCGGGACCATTCAGGTCGATTTCAACATGCCCGAGCGGCTTGGTGCCGAGTATGTCGCCGAGGACAACAGCCGCAAGACCCCAGTCATGCTCCACCGAGCCATTGTGGGATCCCTTGAGCGCTTTATCGGAATTCTTATTGAAAACCATGGCGGAGCCTTTCCCCTTTGGCTTGCACCCGTTCAGTGTGTAGTTGCCAGTATTTCCGAGGGGCAGGCCGATTACGCGGCTAATGTTGCAAAAATGTTGCAAGACCAGGGCCTGCGGGCCGAGGCTGATTTGCGCAACGACAAAATTTCCTACAAAATCCGTGAGTTAAGCCTTCAAAAAATCCCGTATGTCTTGGTGGTTGGTGACCAGGAAAAGGCAACAGAGAGCGTTTCTGTTCGACGAAGGGGTGGGGAAGATCTTGGTGTCATACCCTTGAAGGATATTCTTA
>JALRJP010000280.1 GCA_023261135.1 Burkholderiaceae bacterium
CGCGCCACCGCGTGCCCGACACCGCCATCGGGAGGGGGCAGTCGTGCAGGACGACCCGTCCGTCGACGAGATCGTGCAGATCGCGGACTCGTGCGCGCCCCAGACCGACCGCGTCGCGGCACTGCTCACCTGGCTGTGCCGACGCACGCTCCACGACGCGGCCTGGCTGAGTCTCTCCGACCCCCGCCTCGGCGCCCGTGCCGTGATCGGCAGCACCGGCCTCGACCACGACGCCACCGAGCTGCTGGAGCGCGTCGACACCGCGGTCGACCTCCGGCCCGACCGCCACGGGCAGGGCGGGTCGCTCCTGCAGGTGAGCGACCTGGCGGCTCGGCTGGACCTGGGGGCGGCAAGCTGGGGGGACGAGGTCCCCGCCGCAAGGGGCCCAAAAAGAGTCCTCAGGCCTGATCGGTCAGGGTTTTTGGGCGCCTCAGGCTGCTGTGGGGCTTGATTGAGAGGCACCAAACGCCTATAATCCCGGCAGAACTGATTTCACAGAAATGGGCTCCACAGAGCCCATTTTTTTTTGATTTAAATCTTTGAGGCGTT
>JALRJP010000281.1 GCA_023261135.1 Burkholderiaceae bacterium
CCTGTGACCTTCGGGTTATGAGCCCGACGAGCTGCCAGACTGCTCCACCCCGCGATCGATTTCACGGCTTAAAAAAAACCGTTTCGCGTACTTGACGCAAAGAGGTGAGATTCTAGCATCTTTTGAATTTTTGTGTCAATTTAATTTATTGTTTTTTTAAGTAAAAAACATAAAAAAAATGACCATTCAGAACCACTCAATATCAGTCTATTTTTTGCGCATTACGCAAAAGACGCGAGACTATAACAAGGGGTTTTCGCAATGTCAAACAAAAATTTCACTTTTTACAATTTTGTTACTTTATTAACAATTGATTGATGCGTTTGACGTAAGAAACAGGGTCTTCGAGCTGCCCGCCCTCGGCTAAAATCGCTTGATCAAAGATCACCGATGCGTATTCATCAAAGTCGCTGGACTCTTTAAAGTTATCGAGCTTTTGAATCAGCGCATGCTTAGGGTTAATCTCAAGTGTGGGCTTATTTTCAGGGGTCTGCTGACCTGCCGCCTTTAAGATACGCTCTAAATTACCTGAGATATCATGCTCG
>JALRJP010000282.1 GCA_023261135.1 Burkholderiaceae bacterium
CTGGTCCTACTGGTCATCAAGTATTATCACCTATGGTTGGTTCTTTCTATTCAGCAGCTTCTCCAGAAGCATCACCGTACGTTGAAGTGGGTTCACAAGTTAAAGTAGGTGACACGCTTTGTATCATCGAAGCGATGAAAATGATGAACCAAATTGAGTCAGATAAAGCGGGCACAGTAAAAGCTATTTTAGTTGAAAATGGCGAGCCAGTAGAATTTGATCAACCGCTATTCATTATTGAATAATAGCGTAACCTAAAAGGCCAACTCTAATGTTAGATAAAGTAGTCATTGCAAACCGAGGTGAAATTGCACTTCGTATCTTGCGCGCCTGCAAAGAGCTTGGGATCAAAACGGTTGCTGTGCATTCAACGGCGGATCGCGATCTTAAGCATGTATTGCTTGCAGATGAAACAATTTGTATTGGTAGACCTTCAGCCACAGAAAGTTACTTAGATATTCCGCGTATTATCGCGGCTGCTGAAGTGACTGATGCTGTTGCTATTCACCCAGGTTATGGTTTCCTAGCTGAAAACGCTGATTTT
>JALRJP010000283.1 GCA_023261135.1 Burkholderiaceae bacterium
AGGCAATTAAATTCTCACCAATGATTAAAGTGGTGATGACCGCAATGGCCATACCTATCATGCCAAAGAGGTTGCCTTGTCTTGCAGATGTTGGAGACGATAGCCCTTTTAGGGCAAGAATAAAGAAGATAGCCGCAACTAAATAAGCAATGATAGAAAAAGATTGTTCAGTCATCGGACTTTATTTCCTTATTAACCTTGTCTTTTTTCTTAAACATCTCAAGCATGCGCTGCGTTACAAAAAAACCACCAAAAATGTTAATAGAGGCAAAAAAGATAGCAAAAGCTCCTAAAATGCTGCTAAATGTTATTAAATTACCATTAATTTCAACAACTTGTAAAATAGCCCCCACTAAAACTATGCCTGAAATAGCGTTCGTCACGGACATTAAAGGGGTGTGCAGGGCTGGGGTCACATTCCAAACGACGTGATAACCCACAAAAATCGCTAAAACAAAAATGGTTATATTCTGAAGTGTTAAAAGCTCTCCCATGATTATTCCTTATTTAAATGTTTCTCCATCTTTGGTAATTAAACTGCC
>JALRJP010000284.1 GCA_023261135.1 Burkholderiaceae bacterium
GTTTTCGCCGGCGCGGCGTCTTCTTCGGCTTCTTCTTTCACCTCTTGTTCACCATCCGCAACTTTCACATGAACGTTATCAGAATCATCGGCGTTTCCTTCCTCCTCTTCTCCTTCTTCGTCGATGCCTTCCAAACGTTCCGGAGTTTTCTTCTCTTCTCCTTCTTCTTCTTCCTCCGGTTCCGGCGTTGGTTCCATTTCCTTCAATTTGGCTTCGTACTCGCGCAAACTCTCCGCAAACGCCGCCGTCGGTAACTCTGGCGCGAACGGGTTAAATCCCAACATCGTGCCAATCAAGTTCATCGCCGCTTTTCTCACCAAGCCACCTTTATCGCTCAATCTCCCGATGGCCAAATCGCATACGATTAACCAGTGCGATAACGGAATTGCTTTTTGCTCAGCCATTTGCGCCCACGTGTTCAAAACTCTCGCTCGAGTGAACGCGGAAACGTCGTGCACGCGTTCCACCAACGCGTCCAAAAAGCCTTGCTTCGCTCGTAAAAGTGGCGCGGATTGGTCCACCACCGTCGCTT
>JALRJP010000285.1 GCA_023261135.1 Burkholderiaceae bacterium
GATTGAGCAGCGCACCGGCATGGCCGCGACCATGGCCGATTTCAAGTCTTACACGCGTGATGTGTTCACCAACCCCGCGACCCGCCGCTGGTTGCCCATGGTGGTCGCTGGTGTGGCTCTGGTGGTGTTTTTCGTGCTCTACCAGTACATGACGGCGACGGTGTTTCGGGTCTTGATCCCCAACATGTCGGAGTCGGACAAGCAAGCCGCCTACGAGGCCTTGGATGTGGCGCAAATGGATCCGCGCATCGACCCCAACACCGGGCAGCTGACGGTGCCAACGGAAAACTACCACCGTGCCCGCATCGTCTTGGCCAGCCAGGGTTTGCCGCGTGCGACGCAAACAGGTGGCTTGGATTCGCTCAAAGACCAAAACGCCATGACCACCAGCCAGTACATGGAGCAGGTGCGGGTCAACGCGGCGATTGAGCAAGAGCTGTCGTACACGATTGGCAAGATCGACGCGATTTCGGCGGCGCGGGTGCACTTGGCCCAGCCCCGTCAGAGCGTGTTTGTGCGCGATCGG
>JALRJP010000286.1 GCA_023261135.1 Burkholderiaceae bacterium
CCCCAGACCTGAGGAAGGCTTGCCTGAAGATCAGCGAGTAGCGCATCGAGATAGGCCTGCTCAGGCGGTTCTCCGCGAATCTCATGCGAATTAAAGTCGCAATAGGGGCACTTACGAATGCACCAAGGCAGATGGATATAAAGGCTTAAGTCTGGAAGGCTGCGCAGAAGGCCTGCGCTGCTCGTGCCCGATGACTGCATGTGTTTTTTTCCTCCAGACTCATTTCGGCAGCGGTACGCCCACGTTTTGCATCGAAAAAAATAGGGTCGTAGCCATGCCCATTCTCACCTCGGGGCGTAAGCACAAGTTCGCCTAGCCACTGGCCCTGACCGATCAGTGGCAGGGGATCGTCTGCAGAGCGCAAAAAGGCAAAGACAGCCACAAACCGCGCAGCAATTGGGGGTGAATTCTCGGCGGTCGTCGCATGCCGCTTTGCTTTAAGAAGGTGAACAAGACAAAGCAAATTCGCACGGTCAAGGCTGATCTGACCCGCCTGGTAACGCCTGTGAAACTCTGGCCATTCAT
>JALRJP010000287.1 GCA_023261135.1 Burkholderiaceae bacterium
AAATCGAGCTGGTGAAGCTGCAATCATGGGCCCGCGCCAGCGGCGCACGCATCGCCTGCTTGTTCGAGGGGCGCGATGCCGCGGGCAAAGGCGGCACCATCAAACGCGTGTCAGAAAACCTAAACCCGCGCGCAGCCCGGGTGGTGGCCTTGTCAAAACCCACCGAAACCGAGGCCAGCCAATGGTATTTCCAACGCTACATCGCCCATATGCCCGCCGGGGGCGAAATTGTTTTGTTTGACCGCAGCTGGTATAATCGCGGGGTGGTGGAACATGTATTTGGCTTTTGCAGCGCCGACGAACGGGCGCATTTCTTTGCCCAAGTGCCCAAATTCGAAGAAATGCTGATCGACGAGGGCATTTACCTGTTCAAATTCTGGCTCAATATCGGGCGCGCCGAACAGCTGCAGCGCTTTTTGGCGCGCGAACGTGATCCGCTTAAACAGTGGAAACTCAGCCAGATCGATGTCGATGGGCTGGCCCGCTGGGACAGCTACAGCGCGGCAATTTCCGAAACCTTGGCC
>JALRJP010000288.1 GCA_023261135.1 Burkholderiaceae bacterium
TCTTCTTCATTACAGATTTACACCAAATCACATGGTGTAAATTGGTGTAAATATATAATAATATAAAAAAAGAAGTAAAATAACCCCTAAAGTATTGATTTTAAAGGGTTTGAGTGGTGCCCAGAGGTGGAATCGAACCACCGACACAAGGATTTTCAGTCCTTTGCTCTACCGACTGAGCTATCTGGGCAATAAGAAGTCAGAAATTATATTTTAGATTAATAGCAATGTCACCAAGCTAAGCTAATGGTTTAAAGCCGGTTGGCTCATCTGTCTGATCATTATTAAAAAACTTCTCCATTTGCTCTTCTAGATAAGATCTATCATCAATAGATGATAGGTCTAAATGTTTTTCATTGATGAGCATGGTTTGTTTTGATTTCCATTCATCCCATGCCTGTTGAGAAATCGTACTCATTAAATCCAATCCTTTAGACCCTGGCATGGGAGGGATTTTCATTTTTGGAAGGTCTTGTTTAAATTTTCGGCAAAATACTGTTTCTGTCATAAGTTTTTAATTAAT
>JALRJP010000289.1:0-261 GCA_023261135.1 Burkholderiaceae bacterium
CCTGTCCGACGTTCATCCGGCTCGGCACACCCAGGGGGTTGAGCACTATGTCGATCGGGGTGCCGTCGGGCAGATAGGGCATGTCCTCCAGGGGAAGGATGCGGCTGATGATGCCCTTGTTGCCGTGGCGGCCGGCCATCTTGTCGCCGACCTGGATCTTGCGGCGCTGGGCCACGTAGACCCGCACGACCATGTTTGCGCCGGGCGGCAGTTCGTCACCCTGTTCGCGGGTGTAGATGCGCACGTCAACGACGCGGCCGC
>JALRJP010000289.1:271-523 GCA_023261135.1 Burkholderiaceae bacterium
AGCCTTCTCACCGAAGATCGCGCGTAGCAGCTTCTCTTCCGGGGGCTGGTCCGACTCACCCTTGGGCGTCACCTTGCCCACCAGGATGTCGCCGCTTTCGACATAGGCACCAATGCGGATGATGCCCATCTCGTCGAGGTTGCCGAGGCTCTCTTCGGCAACGTTGGGGATCTCGCGGGTGATCTCCTCAGGGCCGAGCTTGGTCTGACGCGCTTCGATCTCGTACTTCTCGATGTGCACCGAGGTGTAGAG
>JALRJP010000028.1 GCA_023261135.1 Burkholderiaceae bacterium
GCCCTCTCTGCCCGAGCCTTTGCCGGGGGCAACCCCAGCCTTAAAGCCTTCGTCAGACAATGACCGGGCAAAAGATGACAAAGCCTCTGCGCCTGCGGCCAGTCAAGCCTCAAGCACCTCTCAGGAGGGCACGCCAGAGCCACGGCCCACAACCTCACCTTCAGCCTCTGCTGCAAGCCAGTTTTTTCTTCAGGTGGCGGCCTTTAAGTCTCCCGACGAGGCGGAACAGATGCGGGTTCGACTTGCTTTTATGGGTTTTGAGGCCCACATCCTTGAGACAAAGAAAGACGACACCATCTTTTTCCGCGTGCGACTTGGCCCCTACCGAAACTTTGAAGAGCTGAATCGTGCAAAGTCCAGCCTGTCTCAGAATGGTCTTGAGGCAACCGTGGTTCGGCTGAACCCTTAAAATAAAGTTTGTTGCCTAAAGCCATTCGATTGGCCCGAGGCGAAAGAATGCGCATCTGAATGCGAATGAGGAATTTTTTATGCATGAGGAAAATTTGAACTTTAAACGTCGACAGCTCAGCGTGAGCCTTCTGGGCTTGTCTGCTCTTGGACTCTGTTCGACGGGCTCTGCGCAGGGTTTTGACGAAGGCATTGACTACCGCGTTCTTCGTCAGGCGGTTGCCACGGCAAGCCCCGACAAGATTGAGGTGCTTGAATTTTTTTGGTATGGCTGTCCGCATTGCAAGTCGTTTGAGGGCCCTCTGGCCTCTTGGAAGGCTAGCCTTGCGAAAGATATTGTCTTCCGCAAGGTCCATGTCCCGTTTCGAGAAGAAACCCATCAACGTCTTTTCTACAGCCTTGAATCCATGGGGCTTGCAGATAAGCTCGCCTCCAAGGTCTTTGAGGCCATTCATGTTCAGCGCAAGCCGCTTATAAGCCTTGATGACCAGAAGGCATTCGCCAAAGCCAATGGCATTGACCCGGTCCGGTTTGAGAAGGCATGGATGTCGTTCTCAGTTCAATCGCAGATGAAGCGCGCCAACGCACTCATGCAGGCTTATCGTATCGACGGAGTGCCTCAGCTTGCGGTCAATGGTCGCTACGTGACTTCACCCGCGATGGTGGGTGGTCATCATCAACGCGCCCTTGCTGTCGTTGATTACCTAGTGGCACGGGAGCGCAAGGCCTCCTAGTTGTCTGCGTCAAGCACAAGGCGATAGGCGTCATCCCGGCTCATCCCAAGGGCCTCTGCGACAACTTTGGCGGCAAT
Organism: Burkholderiaceae bacterium; assembly: GCA_023261135.1. Classification (GTDB taxonomy): domain Bacteria; phylum Pseudomonadota; class Gammaproteobacteria; order Burkholderiales; family Burkholderiaceae_A; genus Hahnella. The sequence goes on from JALRJP010000028.1 coordinate 1,220, forward strand.
AGGTTTTGGGCAATGACTGCATAGGCTTTTTAGCCACAGAAGATCATGGGTCTCAAGGTCTTTTGGCTCGATCGCTGATGCAGTTTTCACTCGCGAGGTCGCCTGTGCGGGGTTCTTAATAAGCACAACGAATTCGCCTTTGAACACCTGTGGGCCAGCCGTTTGCGCCTGGTCTTTTAGCGTTGAAAGAAGCTCTGCCAGGCTGCCCCGAAGACAGGTCTCAAACCGTTTTGTTAGTTCCCTTGCAATCACTGCTTCTGCATTCGGATCGAAGGTATTGAGTGCGTCTTCAAGACACTCCAAGATGCGGTGAGGGCTCTCAAAAAAAACGTGTAAGCCAGCCAACTGGGAAAGCCTCGCCAATTGGTCTTGGCGTTGTCTGGTTCGAGCCGGTAAAAAGCCCCAGAACATTATGGGCTCGCCATCTTCGGGCCTTAGCCCCCCGATACTTAGTGCTGCGGTAAGGGCGCTCGGGCCGGGGACGGCAACAACCTCTATGCCCTGTCGAGCAAGTTCAAAAACAAGTCGCTGTCCGGGGTCCGATAGGCCCGGGGTGCCTGCGTCACTGACCAATGCAACGGACTGATTCTGCTTCAAAAGGTTGAGCACATTAGCGATTTTCTCTGCCTCGTTATGGGCATGCAGACTCACAACCCTTCGGCTGGTGGATAGGCCCGCTGCCGCGCAGAGGTGGCGAAAGACACGGGTATCTTCAGCACAGACGAGATCGACACGAGCAATTACCTCGCGGGCCCTCGGGCTCAAGTCCCCGAGATTGCCAATGGGTGTTGCCACGACATAGAGCTTTGAGCGGTTGGGGGATAGATCGGCCTGGGTCATCGTCGTCAAGCTCTCTTGGTATGTCATTACCGTCCTCGATCTCCTCGCGTGCCGTGGGCCAGGCTGCCGAAGACCTCGCCTTGGCCTTTTTGGAAAAAGAAGGCCTAAAACTCGTCGCGAGAAACCAATTGTTCCGAGGCGGCGAGATTGACCTCATTATGCGTGATGGGCAGCAGCTCGTATTTGTTGAAGTTCGACAACGGTCGTCTTCACGCTTTGGCGGCGCGGAGGCGTCGGTTCACCGATTCAAGCAACGGCGCATTGTCCATGCAAGCCGCTGCTGGCTATTGAAAACGGGCTGGACAAGCTTACCCCTTTGTCGCTTTGATGTTGTCGGACTTGACGGCCAGAGGAGGATCCACTGGATTAAAGCGGCCTTTAGCCTTTAACCCTTGACTTTCTAAGCCTCTTAGATTCTGGCCTCGACCATTTTTAATGGTTTGTCGTGTCTTAAGTAAAAGCTAAAGCATTTAGAATAAGAAAAAATTACTTGCTTCCAAGGAGCCTTGCGGCATGAAATGGCCTGTTTCTTCTTCGACCGGGTTTGTCTCGCGTACATTTGCCCTGCGCGCATTCTCTCTTCTCATGCTGCCGCTATTTGTTCTGACGCTACCAGGATGTTTCCCTGTCGTTGCAACCGGCATGGTTGCGGGGGCTATGTCCATTAGCGACCGACGAACAACCGGGGCTCAGGCCGAAGACCAGGCCATTGAACTTAAGGCAGCAAGCCGATTACGCGATCGATTTAGCTCTGACAAGGCCATTTCAACAAGTGTTGTAAGTTTTAACCGTACGGCACTTATTACAGGTTCTGCGCCTGATGCAGCAACTAAGCTTGAGATAGGCGAAATCGTTGCCAAGGTCGAAAACGTTCGCCAGGTGGTGAATGAGATTCAGCTTGATCGACCTACTGGCACGATGTCCTATACCCAAGACGTCTACGTGACAACGCGCGTGAAACTTACCCTGCTTGATCGTCGCACGATCAATGCCAATGCCATTAAGATCGTTACCGAGTCCTCGACCGTCTATCTTATGGGGCTAGTGACGGAAAAAGAAGCCAATGAGGCAGCCAGTCTTACGGCACGTGTTCCTGGCGTACGTCGGGTGGTTCGCGCCTTTGAGATCATTACTGAAGACCAGCGTCGAGCTATTGAGCGTGCGGTAGAGTCGGGAGGATCTCCCCCCGAGACACGCGGCCAGAACCCCAGGCCTTAATTGCACTCTAAGCCTTTCGTTACTTCTTTTTGGCTGGAGTTTTCGGGATGAAGAAATGGCTGGTTCTTGGGCTGGCAGCGGTCGTGGTTGTGGGGGCCTGGTGGTCATTTTTGCGGCCAACACTAAGCCCCGTGGTTGTGTCGACTGACCTTAAAGGGCAGCTTGTCTCTACTGATGCACTTCGCGGTAAACCTTATTTGGTTAACTTCTGGGCAACCAGTTGCATTACCTGCGTTAAGGAAATGCCCGATCTCATTGCCTTGCACGAGGAGTTTGCAGCAAAAGGTTTTCAGACGGTCGCGGTGGCCATGAGTTACGACAGGCCCGACTTTTTGAGTCAGTTTGTCCAGGATCGCAAGCTCCCTTTTTTGGTTATCCATGATCTCGATCAGGCCTGGGCAAAAGCCTGGGGTGATGTTGCTGTCACGCCTACCACGTTCATTGTCGATCGAAAGGGCTATGTCACCCGTCGCTATGTTGGAGAGCCCGATTTCGATGGCCTACGTCAGTGGCTTAAAGAGGAGCTTGCGGCGGCCAGCTAAGTTTGTTCGAATGTCGCTCTGGCGCTGAATCTAGGCAATAAAGGCGTTTTCAACTGGTGAACCCAGCCTGTTCGGCCTGATGATCAGCATGGTAGGAGGATCGTACAAGGGGCCCCACAGCAGCATGGGCAAAGCCCAGGTCTTTGGCGGTCGCCTCAAAAAACGCAAACTCCTCGAGGCTGACATAACGCAGCACAGGCAGGTGGGCGGTGGAGGGCGCAAGGTATTGTCCTATGGTGATCATGTCCACGTCGTGGGCGCGAAGGTCGTGCATGACCTGAACAATCTCTTCGTTGGTTTCACCCAAGCCAAGCATGAGCCCACTTTTAGTTGGCACGCCGGGTACTCGCAGCTTAAATTCCTTTAAGAGCCTTAGTGAATGCAGGTAATCGGAACCAGGGCGGGCCTTTCTGTAGAGCCTGGGTACGGTCTCAAGGTTGTGGTTCATGACATCGGGCGGCGCAGTCACGAGAATATCGAGCGCGCGGTCGAGGCGGCCACGAAAGTCAGGGACCAGCACTTCAATTTGTGTGTTCGGCGCACGGCTTCGAATTTCTTGAATGCATTGTACGAAGTGATTAGCCCCCCCGTCCTTTAAGTCGTCCCGATCCACGCTGGTGACAACTACGTAACGCAGCTTTAAAGCGGCAATGGTTTTGGCCAGGTTTTGGGGCTCTTCAGTATCGAGCGGGTCCGGCCGTCCGTGACCCACGTCGCAGAATGGACAGCGCCGCGTGCAACGATCGCCCATGATCATGAAGGTTGCTGTACCCTGGCCAAAACACTCGCCAATATTGGGGCAGGAGGCCTCTTCGCAGACGGTATGCAGACGATGCTCGCGAAGGATCGATTTAATTTCAAAGAAACGTGAACCCAGACTGGGCGCTTTCACGCGAATCCAATTGGGCTTGGGCCCTAGCGATGTAGCCTCTGCCACGATGGGAATAAGGCGGGTTTTGGCAACCCCCTTTTTCTTGGCGGGGGGCGCGAGCGCGGCCGGGCTTTGCGGGTTGGGTTTGGGGCCCGTCGGATCGGCATTCGCAGAGGTTGTTGCCTGAGCGGTGGTTACGCTTTGGTCACTGGTCATGAGTTTTTCGATTTAAGAGCATTTCTTTGATGATTGTGCAGACCTGATGGGCCGCTTGGTCCCATGACATATCAACACCCATTTTAGACAGGTCTGTAACCTTCAGTCCTTGCATGCCGCAGGGGTTGATTCGCTCAAAGGGCTCAAGGTTCATGTTTAGGTTAAGGGCAATGCCATGGTAAGAGCAGCCATTTTTTATTTTGAGCCCCAGGGCTGCAATTTTGTGGCGAGCGTGGTCACGGTTGACGTAGACACCTGGCGCCCCTACAACTCGGTAGGCGGGCTGCACGCCAAGCCTTTGAATGAAGGTGATGAGAGCCTCTTCGAGCAGCGCAACCAGGCTCTTCACGGTGAGTTCGTAGCGACGTAAATTAAGCAGACAGTAGACCACCAACTGGCCTGGACCATGGTAGGTGACCTGCCCACCTCGGTCGGTCTGTACCACGGCAGTTGAGGCAGGCTTTAACAGGTGTTCTTTTTGCGCGGCAAGGCCTAGGCTAAAGACGGGCATATGCTCAACCGGCCAAAGGACGTCTTCTGTTGTATTGGTGCGCGCAAGGGTGAAGCGCCTCATGTGTTCGACTGCGGTTTCGTAGTCGAGGCCCCGGTCGGAGGGCCAGACAACTAGAGAACGACTTTGACCCATGGATGGCCCGTGAGCCGAAGATAGATCTGATCGAGGTGGGCCTTGGAATGAGTATCGACGTAGAGCGTAAGGCTGATGTAAGTGGCTTGTTTACTGACTCGCATTTCGATTTTCTCGGCCGCGATGTTGGGCACAAGATCCGAAAGGGCTTCAATCATGGCCTGGGCAAAGCCTTCACGCCTTAGACCCATGACTTTAATGGGAAACTCGCAAGGAAATTCAATTAGCGATTCTTGCGGGTCAGACGGCTGCATCATGGCCGGCCTAGGCAACGGAAGCGATCTTGGAGACCTGTCCGGCCGGGCATTCGGTTTCAATGATCTGATCGTAGGCTGCGCGTAGTCTCTGAAAAACGGGCCCGGGTTGGCCATTGCCAACCGGCTTTTGGTTAATTGCGCAGACGGCCAAGAGCTCTTTGGTTGCTGAACTCAGAAGAACCTCGCTGGCGCGGTCGAGATCGGACTGGCTACGCGGGCGTAGGCTGAGCTTAAGGCCAGAGTTTTCCGCGAGGGTTTCGATCAGTCCGTAACGAATGCCTTCAAGGGCAAGGTTGTCTCTGGGATGTCCCACAAGCACGTCGTCAATGACAAGCCAGATATTGCTTGCGGCGCCCTCGGTCACGACACCGTCGCGAATAAGAATAGCCTCGTGCGCGCCCTGTTCTACAGCCTTTTGGCGCGCCAAGACGTTGCCCAGAAGCGCAACAGATTTAATATCACAACGGAGCCAGCGTTCGTCATTGACCGTTATAGCCTTCAAGCCATTGCCTCGATCGGTCTGACTTGGGCGAATGAACTCGGAGGCCATGGCGAAAACCGTGGGCCGAACTTTTTGAGGAAATGCATGGTCTCGGCGGGCGGCGCCCCGAGTTATTTGAAGGTAGATGAACTGGTTATCGAAGGCTTGGCGGTCAATAATTTGATGTACAAGTGCCGTCCAGTCGGCCTCGTTTAAGGGTGAGGTCAGCTCGATGGCATTAAGACTTCGAACCAAACGCCGCAGATGACTCTCCCAGAGGAAGGGTTGTCGGCGATAGACGGGCACGACTTCGTAGATGCCGTCTGCAAAGAGAAACCCGCGGTCAAGCACGGAGATCTTTGCGTCTTCAAGGGCAATGAACTGGCCGTTCAGGTAGGCAAGACTTTTCGGGTCCAGGGTTTCAGGAAATGATGAGTCGAAAGCATGGGGAAGAAAGTAAGCATTCATGACGAGTGACCTGTAGCTTGGACGGGCGGTTAGAGGCCCAATGATTTCCACCATAACACCAGGCTGTCAATGGCACGACCTAGAAGTCCAGCAGGTCGTACAGAATCCGCAGCCACAAGAGAGACGCTGTGAATTTGGCGCGAGCCAAACCAGACACGAAGCTCACCAACCGGCTGGTTTGCCACAACCGGCGCTACCACGCCCTGTGGATGTTGGAGTTCAGACCGAATTCCGCCCTGCTGGTTTCTTGGAATGGCAACAAGGACATCTTGGCGGAACTCGGTGTTAAGCGCGTCAGTTGCGCCTTTGTAAACTCGAATAGTTGCAGAGACCTCGTTCTGTCGATACAAACGAATCAGGTCGAACTGTTGATAGCCAAAATTAAGAAGTCGCTGGGCATCTTGTACCCGTTTTTCGGGGGTCTCGGCCTGGCTAATAACAACCATCATGCGACGCCGAACTTGCTCCTGCGGGCCCAGGGGCTGCGGTCGCTTTGCTGTGACAAGGGCGCTTGACCGGCCGGGTAGGTCGGTTGCCATAAGGCCATCGACACTGCGGTCAAGCCAGAGCAGTCGGTTAGGATTGGTCTGACGAATACCGTTAAAGCTAATTTCTCGACGACTTGAGTAGCTCAGTGCCTCGGGAAAGTCTTGAAAGAGTGTTGATGCCAAGATGGCCAGATCACGCGCCGAGCTTTGGGTATCGACATGAAAGGCACCGCTTGCATTAACAAAAACCGTCTGACGCATCCCCAGTTTCTGGGCGGTCTGGTTCATTAGGGCCACAAAGGCCGCCTCTGAGCCTGCAATAGCCCGAGCTAAGGCAAGGCCTGCGTCGTGGGCGCCCAGCACAATGACCCCTTCAAGCAAATCCTTGACGCTTGCGCCCTGAGCGCTTAAGAAAATGCGGGGTCCGGGAGGGATCTCGGACTCTGGAGGGCTGGGAATGACTTGCTCCATCCTAATGACGCGATCACGCAGGGCCGTAAAGCTTAAGTACGAGGTCATAAGGGCTGTGAGACCACCCGGGTGCATGGGCTGATTCTCGTTGAGACTTGCCAGGGTCTGACCGGTAGACAGATCGATGAGCAGCCACGAGTCTGCGGAAATTTGACTGGGTATGGGCCAGAAGTTTGATGACTGAGCCTTGGCTGAGGGCCCCCAGCTAAGGCCAGCGTTTAGGCAGATAGCGAGGCAAAGACTCGCCAGTAGCCTGTGCCCTTGATGTCCCGAGCGCTTATTGAGCGGATTTGAATTACTCAGCATGGTCACTTTTGACTTGCTCGGTAGCAAGGCCGCGCACAGCAAATTGAATCTGGGATCTTAGTTCGGTAAGCCGACCATGGTAGAAGTGCCCCGCCCCTGGCATGACAAGCACCGATTTTTTCTGGTCTTCGGCGAATCGATAGACAGCCTCAAGCGGGACGACTTCGTCGTTTTCTCCATGAAGAAGAGCAACCTCATCGCCGAGCTTGGCGGGGGTGAGACGGGTGACGGCCAGCCCGATAAGGACGCAGGCCTGAAGCGGAAGGGATCGCAGGCTAAGAGTTTGTCGATGATCCGCCCACTGGTCTGCAATAAAACTGGCCACCGCCGCACCGAATGAGAAGCCCCCCATGCAACGCAGGCCGCCTACACTCTGGCCGTACTGCGTTTCCGCCCATTGCCAGGCAGCCCAGAGGTCGTGTTGCTCACCTTGACCATGAGCATGCTCGCCCTGGCTGTTACCCACCCCCCTAAAATTGGGCCGCACACAGACTAGACCTATTTCGAGAAAGGCCCGCACCAGTGTCTGCACGACTTTATGGTCAAGGTTTCCGCCATATAGGGGATGCGGGTGGGCAATGACGGCAAGACCCTGAGCTCGGTCATGCGCTGCAGGCTGGTCGATAGCCAGCTCCAGACTGCCCACAGGGCCCTGTATTAAGAGGCGTTCGGTCTGAGCGTTCAAGCCGTTGGGTTAAGCGTGAAAAGAGGCTTGAAGATTAAATACGGAGCCGTTCGACCGGTTCGCCACCGATGAGGTGGCGATCGACGATTTCATCGATATCGACAGTGTCCACGTAGCGATACCAGACACCTTCGGGGTAGACCACAGCAACAGGGCCTTCTGAGCAGCGGTCAAGGCAGCCAGCCCGGTTTGCTCTTACCTTGCCAGGGCCATGGGCGTTGGCCGCCTGAAGCCTGGCCTTGGCGTGTGCCTGAGCGTTAACTGCTCCTAGTTCCGCACAGCATTCGGCACCGCCGTCGCGCTGATTAATACAGAAAAAAACATGTCTCTCAAAATAGGCCATAGACTATTTTACTTTGCTTACGTTAAGGCGCGTCGGCCCGTCTTGTTGGGCGAGGGCTGGCTGCTAATCATGAGCATCCACATTAGAAAGAGTAGCGGCCAGACTTCAAAACAGAAATAGGCAAGACCCTGCAGGTTTGACCAGTGCCGCTCCCCCCACCCGGCAAGAATGGGCTGGCCCTGAACCGCGCCGAGGCTCGCCGAAAGACCAAGCACAAAACAAATCAGAACGACCCCAAGCCGCGCAAGCCCTCGTGGTTCTAGAGCAAAAGCGGCTGCCCCAAGAAGGCCCGCAAGAAACAGTCCTGTTTGAACACCTGGGTTAAGCCAGCTGTGCAGGGCCGCTAGAAAAAGCAAGCTGTCCTCGGAGGCGCCGGGCGAGAGCTGCCAGATCCAAAGCCCCCGAATCAAGACCGCAAGAAAGAGTGTTAGGCCAAGGACCATGGACCATTGGGCTTGCAGCCGGTTAGCCCAGGCCGCGCCAAGTCCAAGCAGCGTGAGGCGAACAAGAGCAGCAAGACAGATGAGCTGACTGGCTGTTAAGACCGCCTCAAGCCCAATCATGGCCCCACCGCCTGGACTTGCGGAAAAGATCTGAGCCGAGAGTCCAAGAGCCGCTAGCGAGTTACGCGACATCGCAAGCCAAGGACTCTGGCCCATGGCTTGAGCGAAAAGCCAAAGACCCATGAGGCCCATTCCGATAGGCCAGCCCCCAGGCAGAGGTGTCATGCAAATGACACCTCGAAAGGGACGCCGCTTCTTCTGGTAAAGCGCTTGAATCGATCCACCGAGCGTCCAGAGCAGCGCACCAGCCAGGCCGCCCATGCTGTTGGTGAGAAGGTCGAGCCATTGCGCACGGCGAGTAGGCAGGTAGGTCTGCAGGCATTCCATAACAAAAGACAAAACCAGACAGACCAAGATGGACTTGACTGCGGGTAAGAAGACCCGTGTTTGCAGGCGCCTTGAGCCCTGTGACTTTCTCGTTTGCAGGCGACTGAAGAGGCTCGCCCAGACGAGCCCCATAGGGATATAAGCCAAGAAGTTGGACCAGATATCGAACTGAGTACGGTAGCGCGGGAACCCTTCAAATAAAAAGGTCCATGGTGGGTCAGGGTTATTCTGCCAGCCGATAAAAGGGAAGAGGCTTAGGCTAACAAGCGCAAGACCATAGCCTGTGGCAATAAGCCAGAGACCCCAAGGGAAAGGGTTTTTCACGTGGTGTCGGCGGCCTGTGCGCATGCCCCTTATGATGCCAATGTCACTGGAGAAATGGCGAGGCGGCACTTAATGGACTATCTGCTGGTTGATATGGGTAACACTGCAGTGAAGTGGTGTCTCGCGGCGACGCGTAGGCAAAGCTTAGGCCCTGTACATGCGCTTGCCTGGCCAGCCGACGGCAGCGTTAAGGCATTGGTCAAGGCCATGCAGACCCAGGTTCATGCGTCATTTAGACCGCCCGACGGAAAGTCTTCCAACGCTCCGAATACCCTTGAGCTTGTTTACTGCTCGGTGGCTACATCCGGAAAAACGAAGGCCTTGGTTGATGCGCTCTCCAAGGCACTTCACTGCGGGTCAAGGAAGTTCCAAAGTCAGGCTAAGTTTGCGCTTTATGTCGGTGCACGTGAGCAGTCAGGCCTTTCTCGCTTGAGGTTGTCTAAGGAGCCTCGGGCCTCGCAGCTGCAATCCGCTGCAGTGGGAAGAGATGGGAAGGCAGGTCGAGGCCTAAAAGTCGAACTGGTCAATGGTTACAAGGTGGCCGGTCAGTTGGGTGTGGATCGATGGGCGGCACTGATTGGTTTTATGGCGAGCCCCTCGCTCTGGGCTGGGTTGGTTCAGTCGCGTGCCAAGCGCATTGAAACCGTGGTGTTGGTGTCAGCGGGAACCGCTACCGTGATGGATTGGCTTCATTTCGAGGCCTCTCAGACAACTCGAACTCGACGGTTTTATTTTGAAGGCGGAACCTTACGCCCCGGTTATGGGCTTATGGCAGGCGGCTTAGGTCAGGCGACGGCAGGCCTAGGCCCCCAAAGCCCCCCGACAACACGAAAGGCTATTGAAATGGGTATTGCACAGGCTCAGGTTGCAGGTGTTTTGTCGCGGGGCATGCCCAGCCTGATTGTGGTGCATGGAGGCTTTGCACGGCAATGGAAGAAAGATTTCAACCGTCTGCTGACTCGCGGTGAACTTGAGGGGTCTGGTGTTCAGACTACCCAGCCTAATCAGCGAAATTTTCCCGAGCCTTTGCATACCCAAGGGCTGGTCTTAAAGGGTCTTCAGGCCTGGCGTCAGTCCTTGGCTGAGCCTCTGACTTAAGCGCCTTGGAATTCAGCTGACCATTGAAACCTTTGGAATGCCCGAACCACTCGAAGCGCTTGCGAAGGACTTTCGGAACCGATTAAGCTCTTGCACCGTGTTGAAGGGCTGGTCAAAAAGCAGTGAGAGGTTGTGAAGAATGCGGTCGGCCACCTTTTTCTCCCAGCCTGCATCAAACTGAATCTGTTCATCGAGCCAACGCTCAAGCCAGCCCGGCTCGGGCAGTCTGCTTTGAACGGTGTCGTTGGGATAAAGCGATTCGTTGACATGAAGGTTGGTGGGATGCAGAGCCTTTGCTGTTCGGTGGGCTGAGGCCATAAGCACACCAATCTTCGAGAAGGCTCCTCGCGCTGTGTCGCCCACTTGAGCAAGAGCCTTCTTCATGTAGCGTAGGTAGGCACCCCCATGTCGAGCCTCGTCTTTGGCGATGGTCTCGTAAATTTGTTTAATGACCGGCTCGGTATGCCACTCGGCCGCGCACCGATACCAGTGATTAAGGCGAATTTCGCCGCAGAAATGCAGCATAAGCGTTTCGAGTGCTGGGGCAGGATCAAATTCAAATCGAACGGCATGAAGCTCGGCCTCGGTGGGTAGAAAGCTTGGCCTAAAACGACGTAGATACTCCATTAAAACGAGACTGTGCTTTTGCTCTTCATAAAACCAGACCGACATAAAGGCCGAGAAGTCGCTGTCGTGGCGGTTGTCGCGAAGGAACATCTCGGTAGCGGGTAAGGCGGCCCACTCGGTAATGGCATTCATTTTGATGGTGAGTGCCTGTTCGTCACTTAGACGGCTTTCGTCATAGGCCGCCCAATGAATATCGTTTTCAAGATCCCAGCGCACGCGCTCAAACGCGCGAAACAATTCCGGGTAAAGCATTTGATGGGCGGAGATCGACTTCATACTGGTTTATTTTATTCATGTTTTAAGTCATGTTAGTGACATGACTGGCTGCAGCAACCCTCTGGCGCAGATAGCGAACTGCCCAAGACAATCCGCCGAAGGATTCAAAAAACAGGCTGGAATCCCAATGGTCCTCGTGCTTTTTTATTTGACCGTTGCTGCCATCGACTTGTAGCCAACTGGTTCCAGGAATCGCACGAATTGGCTTAGCCGGGCTCACGGAAAATCGGAAAACCCAACGCGTGGCAAGCGACAGCTCAGTGCCCGATTCCGAAGACAAGCCCGATGCTGCAGTTGGCTGAGGAACCTCGGCGATGACCAGATCAGTAAAGCAGGGCCTGTGGAGATTTAGAAACATGCTGCGGTAGGCTTGGCCAATGGCCTTACGCCCTGTAAGGCTATGAAAGGGGTCTGAGAATTTGCAGTCCTCCGCGTATAGGCTTACAAAATGATTGACCGTCTCGGGTGTGAGTGCGGCGGCCCGTTCAATAAAGTCTTTCTTCCAGGCGGCGAGTTCGTTCGGTGTCATGGGTCGGGTCGATCGTAGGTATTTTGAAGTCGTTCGGGGTCGCCTTCAGTCTTGTCGCAGGCGACCCACGAGCCGAAAGTAAAGGCCATAGGGCAGGCAGCGTAAAAGTTTAAGTAGACGGGTAAAGCGACGCGGGTAATGAATCTCGAAGTCGCCTCGTGCGAGCCCTTTAAGTGTGAAATGAGCTGCCTCCTCGGGGCTGAGGAGGGAAGGCATGGCGAAATCATTCTGGTCCGTAAGGCGAGTTTTCACAAAACCGGGAAGCACAAGGCTCACGCCAATGCCACGTGGGCGCAACTCCAGGTAGTTGACCTCGGCAAGCTGATTTAGCCCTGCTTTACTTGCCCCGTAGGCCATCGCCAATGGAAGTCCCCGGTAGCCGGCAACACTTGAAACCCATACCCAGTGACGCGGAACGTCAGACTGCTCATGGGTCTGCCAGAGGTTCAGAACCTGACGAAGGCCGTGGTAGCAGGCGAGAAGATTAATACGCAGCGTCTGCTCGGCCTCAAATGGGTCAAAGTCCCAAGACTGCATGGGCGAATAGACGCCCGCAACCCAGAAGACGGTGTCGGGGATGAGTTTCTGCTTTGAAAGCGTTGCGCATGTCTGTTCAAGGTCTTCGGGCTTGGCGATGTCACAGGCTATTTTGCAGACGGTTGGTTCCGGAAAGGCTTCGAGAAGACGCTCCTGACGTCGCCCCGAAACGATCAGTTGGGCGCCACGCGCAATAAGCTCGCGCCCAAGGGCAAGGCCTATCCCCTCAGAGCCGCCAACAAGCCAGACGGTCCGACCCGTCCATTCTTTAATGGGTGGGTTTAACGGCCTAAAAAGATCTCGAAGTCGAGGGATGGAAGGATTTGCCATTCAGAGGTACGAGTGCAGTAGCGTTAAGGGGCTGGCGGGGCTGGCATACGACGAAAGGAGAGCGTGACCTCACCTAGCCGTATTCCAAACTTGCTAAAGACTGCACGGTTCATAAGAACATCTTCATCGACCAGCACCATCCAGTCATCAAATTGCATTTCAATCGTCCGGCCATCAATGGGTATGGCAAGGGTGTAGCCCCACTGCAGTGCATTGCCCGAGAGTCTTCCCTGAGCTTTACCGACAACATCATCGGCCTCGCCAACCCACTCTTGGGACCCAATTTTTTGAAGTCGCCAGACTCGCCGTTGCTTTTCACCGTCGGACCAGACGAATCGCTCATCAAGCTCCCCGCGGTCGCCTTCAAACCGGCCATCAATCTCCACGACGAAACGTCGAGTAATACGTCCGAACCGATCTTGAACAATGCCCCAGCCCATGGTTTGTCCTTTGAAGTACTTCTCGAGATCAAGCACGGGCGTCTGCGTTGCATAGTCCTCTAGCTTCGGGCTTGCGCAGCCCGACAGCCCAATCATGGCAGTAAGTCCAAGTAGGCTAAGAACAAACCCATGACGCAGGCCTAAAAAAACCTGTAAGAACTTAGCGGACGGGCTGGTGGGCAATAGGCTAAACGAGGGCATTTGCGGGCTCCTTATTGAATGAAGGGATGAGACCAAGGGCAATAAGTTTTAGAAGACAGGGAAGGCCAGCGTAAAAAAGGGCAAGCGCTGAAATACTTGTGTTGGCCGACACTAAGAAGATCTGCTCAGAGCTCTGATGGGAGCCTGCCGAAGGCTCATAGCCCGTTAGGGCAAGAGCAGGTAAAACAAGGCCGGCAGCTGCCGCTAAGGCCAGTTTGGCAAGAAGGTTCCAGAGGCCAAAGTACTGACCCTCGAGTGCTTGATGATGGCCTGACTCTTGCACCACGCGCCCAATAAAAAGTGATGGTGCGACCAGTTCTGCGCCAAGAGCCATGCCGGTAATGAAACAGATAACCGCAAATCCCAGCGTATCGCCCGAGCCCAAAAAGCTGGCCCAGAAAAAGGCTAGGATAGAGCTGAGCATGGCTGCACGCCAGCATTGCCGGGGCCCAAGCCGGGCCATGAGCCGACTCCATGCCGGAATGGAGAGGGCCGCCGTACTGAAGTAGGCAAGTAAAAGAAGGCCTGCCGCCAACTCGGTAAGCTTCAATACATCGCGAACATAAAAAAGAAAGAGGCTTGCCGGAATGGCATTTGCCAGAGCATTGACCCCGAGGGCCAGAAGCAGCTGCTTGTAGCGTCGATGGAAGACTCTTCGATAGCCGGTAACAAGCTGGACGAGCCAAGAGCTTAAGGCGAAGGGCAATGCCTCGGGGCTTTCTTTCGTGTTTAAGAGATGGCCGGGCCGCATCCTACGGAGCACAAGCACGGCAAGCAGGCCCGCCCCAAGCACAATAAAGGTCATGGCCACGACCGATGTCTGAGCTGCGAGCAGCGAGGCCACCATGACACCTAATAGCGTCAGACCTTCGCGCCAGCCAATAAGGCGCGCCTGTTGGCGCAGCCCCTTGCCGCGGGCGATGGCCCAGCTCTGGTGGGCAAGCTGTGCCGCGCTATTGGCAAGCGAGACCATTAATACGCTGGCCGCGAGCCAGACCAGCAGGCCGTTCTGAGTTTCCTTGTTTAACAAGGACTCGGGTGGGTTCATCAGGCCTGCGAAGCCTGTTATTAAGAGCAGCAGGCTTGGAATCATCCAGCGTTGGAACCGGGCGCCCCGTGTCTGGTCAAGCAGGCTGCCCACCAGGGGGTCGGTGATGGCATCGGTGAGTCGACAGGCCATAAGCACGAGCCCAACGGCCGTCAGGGGTAGGCCAAAGCTGTTCGAATAAAGTGAAGGCGTTAGTAAATAAAGCGGCAGCGCGGCGAAGGCAAGAACAAATCCTGGCAGGCCATAGAGCGCCGCATCAAGCTGCAGCTGAAAACGGCTAATCATGGCGCGCGCCAGATAAGCCTATGGCTTGGGATTGAGCCCTGAGAGCAGCTTTTTGCGCAGACTGGCTACGCGTGTCTCAGGGTGCAGCCAGATGCTAAAAAACGCCGTTGAAAAGTCGGGGTCGTTCACCTGGCCAATGGGCTGGTCGTTAAGAAAAAAGGAGGCACCGCGATTGGGTAGATGGACACCAAGAATACGGTCGCCCGACAGAACGTCTGGGAAAATAGTGCGCATCTGACTCTCCCAGGACTCAATCTGACCAGGCTTGGCTCCAAAGCCCAGCCTCTGGATTTCTTCGCGACTGGTGTTGGTAATGGTGCTGCCCTGCAGTCCTGTCCGGTAGGTGAGCTCTAAGGCAAGGGGTCTTTCAAAGAGTTTGGCCTGATCGGCTTTGGCCGCCGACCAGAGTTTTGCCTCGTAGACCGTGAGCCCAAGGAAGCGTAACTTTCCTTCACCAACAAAATTAATTTGTTGACTCAGCAAGCCAGCAACTGGGGCGGGCGGAGCGGGCGACGCCATTGCCGCCGTTGGCGCCACAAGCGACGCAAAAACAAGTGCTACGCAAGCAATACGATTCAGCGCGTATCTCGTTAGTGGTCGAATTGACTGGCGTTTCGTCACGATGCGGTCAGGAATTAAAAATCAAGAATTACGAAACAGGCTTATCAAGACAGACCTGAACCACGTCAATGTCCCCGGCCATAAAGCCAGCCTCGCAGTAGGCGAGATAAAAACGCCACATGGCAAAGAATCGGTCGTCAAACCCAAGCGCCCGGATGCGGGGTTCCTGGGCATGAAAACGCTCCAGCCATTCTCGTAAGGTGCGTGCATAGTCTCGGCCAAAGCCAAAGAGTTCACCAACCTGAAGCCCAACGCGGCTTGCCTGGTCTTTAATCGTGAGGGGTGTGAGCAGCATGCCCCCGGGGAAAATGTATTTTTGAATAAAGTCGGGCGATCGGGCATAGCGCGCAAAGAGCCGGTCTTCAATGACGATGGCCTGAATAACCGCACGTCCGCCAGGTCGCAGCCTGTTGTAGAGCGTCTGAAAATAGTTGGGCCAGTAGGCCTGGCCAACCGCCTCGATCATCTCAATGGATACGATGGCGTCGAACTGGCCTTGGCAGTCGCGATAGTCTTGAAGTAAAAATTGCCAGTGCTTGTCTTTTGAAAACGGCGCAGACTTCAGCATGCGGTCTTCGGCCCAGGCCTTTTGTGCGGGCGAGAGCGTGAGCCCAGTGTAGTCAGCGGGGTTTTTTTGAAGAAGCCGCTCGGCAAATCCACCCCAGCCGCAGCCAATCTCAAGCACCTTGGGCTGGGTTACGGACAGAACCTGCGCTTCTTCAAGGCATTCAAGAACCCTTTCGAGCTTACGCTCTTGTCCCTCTTGTAGGTTGACCGGCTCGCCCCATTGACCGGTCCGGTCAAAAAGGGCACTTGAATAGGTCATGCTTGGGTCAAGCCATTCTTTGTAAAAATCATTGCCCAGGTCGTAATGAAACTCAATGTTGCGACGTGACTGGCGCTTGGAGTTTGAGCGAAGTTGGTGCTGCAGGCGATCCCAGATCAGACGCAGTGGGCTGCCGTAGAGGGCAGGCTCAATGGCCTTGCGGTTGGCGGCAAGCAGGCGAAGAAGGGCGGGTAGGTCCGTCGTCGACCAGTCCCCGCGCATATAGCCTTCCCCAAAACCAATATCACCTCGAAAACCAGCATCACTTAGTGCGCGCCAGCGGTGAATTTTCAGGTCGGCACGGTGGCCATGGGGTTGATCTTTTCCAGAAATAAGTTGACGGGTGCCATCGGGTAGTTCAAGTAACAGCTGGCCGACTTGGAGCCGATTCAGCACCGATAAAACCAGGCGACTGCGAAGTCCGCGAAGTCCTTGACTCGTTTTTACCTGATGAGCAGTCGCAGGGGCCGAATGAAGGGACTCGGATTCTGGACGAAGGACGGCAGACTGGCTTGCGGAGGAGGGAGGCATGGAGGCTCTTTTCTTTTTTAGGTGCGTGGAACAAGCCGGCAGCCCTTAAGCCAGAGCTGCAAAGCATGCCAATGGATTTGGACAATGACCTTGAGGCTGAAG
>JALRJP010000290.1 GCA_023261135.1 Burkholderiaceae bacterium
GCACCCGCAAGACAAAAGCAACAAAGCCCTGACTCTTGCGAATCCTGGCTTTTGCGAAATGGCGCAGCGGACGGGACTCGAACCCGCGACCCCCGGCGTGACAGGCCGGTATTCTAACCAACTGAACTACCGCTGCGCTATTCTTCTCGAGTGGTGGGTGATGACGGGATCGAACCGCCGACCCTCTGCTTGTAAGGCAGATGCTCTCCCAGCTGAGCTAATCACCCGTTTGCTCTCGAAGCTTTTCCGGATCTGGCAACACCTTTTTCAAAAAAAAATTCAGGTTATTTCAATATCTTATTCCAACCCCCGGAAACACTGGCTGCCAACCGATGGCTGAGGCACTATTGGGCGCTTTCCCCGGGAAGCACAATCGAACCGACCCGCCCAACGATGGCCGAGAAGGCTCCTCTGCTTGTTGCTTCCCAAGACCTTAGCAACAGAAAGGACAGCACCATGTGGTTTCGTAACCTGCTCATTTATCGCTTCAGCCAGCCCGTCCCCTTCAGCGAAT
>JALRJP010000291.1:0-249 GCA_023261135.1 Burkholderiaceae bacterium
AGACGCCATGAACATATGCGGCAAAAACGGCTTGGCTTGTTTGACCAATTTGCGCACGCTGCCGCAAACCATCGTCTTGAAGCCGCTGCCGGGGCTACCGGTGGTGCGCGACTTGATCGTCGACATGACCTTGTTCTTCAAGCAGTACCACTCGGTCAAGCCCTACCTGGTCAACGACACGCCGCCGCCCGAGAAGGAGCGCCTGCAGTCGCCCGAAGAGCGCGAGGAGCTCAACGGCCTGTACGAGTG
>JALRJP010000291.1:278-512 GCA_023261135.1 Burkholderiaceae bacterium
CCCGCTGGCCTGCTGCAGGCCTATCGCTTCATCGCCGACAGCCGCGACGACGCCACGGCCGAGCGCTTGGACAATTTGGAAGACCCCTATCGTCTGTTCCGTTGCCACACCATCATGAACTGTGTGGACGTTTGCCCCAAGAGCCTGAACCCGACCAAGGCCATTGGCAAGATCAAGGAACTGATGATTCGCCGCGCGGTCTGACGCCGCACCCAAGCCATGACCGACACCCTC
>JALRJP010000292.1 GCA_023261135.1 Burkholderiaceae bacterium
TATTGCTGTGCTGGCACCCGTTGTGGTCGGTCTGGGACTGGGTGCCGAATCCCTGGGCGGCATGCTCGCCGGCGGCCTGCTGGGCTGTGTGCTGATGGCACTGATGATGGCCAACGCCGGTGGCGCCTGGGACAACGCCAAAAAGTACATTGAGAAAGGTAATTTGGGCGGCAAGGGCTCCAGCACGCATGCCGCCGCGGTGGTCGGCGATACGGTGGGCGACCCCTTTAAAGATACCTCGGGCCCGTCGATGAACATTCTGATTAACGTGATGGCGATCGTGAGTCTGGTGATTGCACCTTTGCTCTGATTCGGGAGCAAGCATCGAAAAGGGGCCGAATGGCCCCTTTTATTATTTCTTTCTCATCAAACTTTCTAGCACCCCTTTGAGCTCACTCAAAGGAGTACTCCAATCCCCGCGTGCTTGCTGTCGGAGGAGCTGGGTTCGCTCGTACCATAGACATCGATTGGAGACTCCCCACCGCCAATCACTTACAAATGGCAGTAAT
>JALRJP010000293.1 GCA_023261135.1 Burkholderiaceae bacterium
CGTCACCAACTGATCGCGACGGCCTGGCAAGGCGTATTCAAAATAGCCCGTTACATTGACGTAGCCATTGGGCCTGACCTGCCAATCAAAAGTAGGCCAAAGACCAAGATCCCACTGGCCACCCCCCGTGCTCAGTTGCGATGGATCTTGAACATTGGCCAGGCGACCCGTGGGCGCTCTTAAACCCCCAAAGAGCGCAACTCGATAGGTGTCTCGATTGGATTCACCAACGAACCTCCATTTGAACCCCAGAAGTGTGTCACCCCAAGCCTCTGCATGTGAGCGAGCTGGAACATCAAAGGGCAAGGGAAAGGCCTGAAGCTCCTGCGAGGGTTGACGATGGATGGCAAGGTCCATCCAAACCGCTCGAATACCAATGGCGAAGTCCGCCGTAAGGCCACGATCGTAGGTGACTATTGTTCTGCGACGGTCAAAGCGCGAGGACCCCGCATCTTGAACAAGGCCAGACAACCCCAGTTGAGTGGCCTCAAAGTTGGCGAAGC
>JALRJP010000294.1 GCA_023261135.1 Burkholderiaceae bacterium
ACAATGGCGATCTCCCCGGCATCTTCAATCAGATGAATCGCATCCAGTATCGGGCGGACATAGTCCGAATCAACCGCGTAAATACCGTTCTTGTAATCGATCATAAATCCTGCTCCGCACGGATATCGCAAAGATCAGAATGATAAGCCAGCCGCATATTTGCACCAAATAAAAAACCCACCCTAATTACTTAGGATGGGTTTTTTGGTATGGGGTGCCTGGCGGTGACCTACTTTCGCGAGCGAGGTGCTCACTATCATTGGCGCTCATTCGTTTCACGGTCCTGTTCGAGATGGGAAGGGGTGGGTCCGAAAGGCTATTGCCGCCAAGCGAAGGGGTTGGAAGGATGTTGTGACGGGTGTCGGACATCGATCCGCATTTGGAGAAGTAGTGACGAAGGGTGATCTTCGTTGCCGACTTGGTGTTGTGATTGCAGCGTACTGCGTATTTTACTTAGAGCGTTGCTCTATAAGCTTGTATTCAAGGTTATAGGGTCAAGCC
>JALRJP010000295.1 GCA_023261135.1 Burkholderiaceae bacterium
GGTTGGTCAGCGGCGGAATGATCACGCGCAAAGCTTGCGGCAACATCACGAGACGCATACTCTGGCCTTTGCTCAAACCCAGTGCTGCAGCTGCTTCACCCTGTCCCGCGGAAACGGATGCAATGCCCGCGCGCACCACTTCGGCGACAAACGCAGCCGTGTACATGGTCAGGCCCAGCAGGACAGTTAAAAATTCTGGCGTGACCGCAGCGCCGTGTTCAATGGCGAACTCACCCTTGACGGGGACGTCAAAGGAGGCGGGCGCACCACCGACCAGCCACCCCAGAACCGCTCCACCAACGACCAAGAGCAGCGAAACCCAAATTGAGCCCGTAATCTCTCCAGTGGCCTCAAAGTGGCGTTGGTTGCGACGACGATAGGCCAGCATGGCAACAACACCCAATACCAGGCCCAGTAAGCCAGTTAGGTGGCCAAACGCCCATACGGGTGCCGGGAAACTTAAACCGCCTTTACTCAAGAAGAAACTGCCAATTTGCATG
>JALRJP010000296.1 GCA_023261135.1 Burkholderiaceae bacterium
CACGGACCCCGAGGTCACCCAGGCCCAGGCCAGGGCGGCCCAGGCTCGGATCGACCAAGGCGAGCGCAGCCCCCTGCTGGGCATTCCTGTGCTTCACAAAGATGTCTTTGTCACCACCGACTGGCCCACCACGGCAGCCTCCAAGATGCTCGAGGGCTATCGCAGCCCATTTGATGCAGAGGTGGTCACACGCCTGGCCAAGGCGGGCATGGTCGGCCTGGGCAAGGCCAATTGCGATGAGTTCGCCATGGGCTCGGCCACCCAACACAGCGCCTATGGGCCCTGCAGAAATCCGTGGGATCGTGCCCGTATTCCAGGTGGCTCCTCGGGGGGCTCTGCGGCCGCAGTGGCTGCTGGCCTGGCTCCGGCCGCCACGGGCACCGACACGGGCGGCTCGGTGCGTCAGCCGGCGGCCATGTGTGGCATCACGGGCTTGAAGCCCACCTATGGTCGCGTCTCACGCTGGGGCATGATCGCCTACGCCTCGAGCCTGGATCAGG
>JALRJP010000029.1 GCA_023261135.1 Burkholderiaceae bacterium
CGCGTGATACACCAATGCCATAACAGACCATGGTGGTGACGATAGATTTGCCGTTTTCATCTAACACGGTGCAGTTCAACTTTTCGCTGTAGGTCTGACCTAATTGGAAGATGTGACCCACTTCGATACCGCGCGCGATAGTGATATGACCTTTGCCACATGGGCTTGGGTCGCCTTCGATAACGTTGCGTAGATCAACGACCTCACCAAGCTCAACATCACGTCCCCAGTTAAGACCAAAGAAGTGCTTACCATCTTCATTGGCGCCGGCTGAGAAGTCGTTAGCGACGGCAGCAGCACGATCGACTAGGACTGGCATTTTTAAACCAACAGGGCCAAGTGAGCCTGGGCCTGCACCAATCGCAGCACGAATCTCTTCTTCGGTCGCCATTTGGATCGGGTCAGTCAGTAGTGGGTGCTTAGCTGCTTTGATTTCATTCAGTTCGTGACGCAGGCGTTGTGCGGCCGACATGCGGTTCCCCCCGGTTAAGAATGGTTTTTGCGCTTCGTATTCTGAACCAGTTCTTCAAAAGCCCAAAGTTTTCGACTAGGTCGGCTTCTGCTTAGGTTCCGCATTCAGAATTTTCAAAATGAGAACCTCGTAAAGACTCGGATAGAAAATAATTCGGGAGGAATAAGCGCCTGTAAATGCAACCAACAAGATATAAAGAAAGGCGCTCTGATTACCGGTCATCTCAACTAAAAGAACAGCCGTGGTGATAGGCGCCTGAATTACACCCGACAGAAAAGCAGCCATTCCGACAATAACGAGAAACTGACGCGCCTCGGCGTTATTAAATAGAAGCGCAAAGTCATGACCCATACCAGCACCAATGGAGAGGGATGGCAAGAAAATACCCCCTGGGATACCCGAGGAAAAGCTTAGCGTCATCGCCACGTATTTAAAAAAGCCAAAGCCAAGAAAATCAGAGTACTGCTCCGACTCATTAAGCAGTTCCGACGCCGTGTGGTAGCCCTCTCCCATGGAATAACCGTCGGTCGCCAAGGCAAGAAGTGCAAGCACAAAGCCTATGCCAGCAGCGACACCGCCGGCCCCTGCAGCGGTATTGGTTTTGGGAAGAATAACGGGAATACCTTTGACCATGAGCCAGGCCATAAAGCCCGCAAGCAGCCCGCAGCCCACAGCCAAAGCGAGCATAAGACCGATGGAGGGAATAACGTCAGACCGGTTCTCAATAGGGAAAAAGTTGTAGCTACCAAAGATAGAAAGCGAGGCGAACCCTGCGGTGAGAACCATAAGGACCAAAAACCAACTGGACCTTGCCTCTTTGCCCCTTGAGAGTTCCTCGAGCGCAAATAAAATACCTGCAAGGGGTGCATTGAATGCGGCAGCAAGACCAGAGGCACCGCCCGCGATAACGATGGTCTTTGAAGAGACTCTGACGCGACGAATCACGCGAAAAGCCCAGTACGACATGATGGCCGCACCAATTTGAATAGACGGACCCTCTCGGCCAACCGTTGCGCCACAGGCAAGGGCAAGACAGACGAAAATACCTTTAATAAGGGCCTGGGTAGGGGAGAGAATACCTTTGAGTTGTGCGCGAACGTCATACATGCGCAAAACAGCCATCGTTTGAGGCACTCCACTGCCGGCGGCAAAGGGAGCGTACTTCACAGTGAAATAACGAAGCAAGCCAAAACCCACCGGCATAATCACAAGAAAAGCTAATGGGTAGTTTTCAAAGATTCTGGAGGAGACGTCTGTTCCCCAGTTCGCCCCTGCGGAAAACAAAAAGATGGCCAAGGCAACCAAAACGGCACCAACACCCAGTGAGACAAAATCGCGAAGCCGCCGAGCCTGACGGGCATTGAAATTAAATTTCAACAAGTGAAATCTCCTTGTGAATTCCGTGAGTTGGGGAATTCTATTGGCCTAAATCCTTAAGTCTAACGCTTTCCGGCGCGGCTTCCGGGCCAAATGGCTTAAAAAGTGGCATGAAAGAAGGATCAAGCGGCCTGACTGCGCAGCAAAAGCCGGGGCGGCGTGATTATGGCAAAGCAACCTGTGGCATGCGGGCTTGAATGACTTCGGCCTTATTGCGAACGAAGGCACTGCCGCGATTCTTATCAAAACGTTTTGGGGCCGGAAGAATAGAGGCGAGCCAGGCCGACTGCTCAGCGCTAAGCTCACGGGCGCTCACGCCATAGTAGTGACGCGCTGCTGCTTCAATGCCAAAAACGCCCTCACCCCATTCCGCTACGTTTAAGTAAATCTCCAAGATCCGGCGCTTATCAAGGGCTGCCTCGATCATGAACGTGATGATGAGCTCTTGGCCTTTGCGAAGCAGGCTGCGATCGGCAGAGAGAAACAAGTTTTTTGCAAGCTGCATGGTGATGGTCGACCCACCCCGCTTGATTTTTCCCTTTTTAAGATTCTCAAGGGCAGCCTTTTCAATCGCGTCCCATTCCACGCCATCGTGTTCGGTAAAACCCGAATCTTCTGCAGCAAGAACCGCTCTTTTTAGGTTTGAGGAAATCGCGCCGTAAGGTACCCAGGTCTGGCGAATAGGTTTGACAGGCTTTTGTTGGGCGAGCCGATCCTTCTCCGCAGTTATAAATGCCGTGGTCACCGGATTGTTATTGGCCAGCCAGGCCACCGACATGAAGAGGTAGGCCTGATACACGGCAACCACGGTAAGCAGAGTGGCAATTGGCCACCTCAACCAACGCACGTGAAGCCCTTGAACGCTGGTCTAAAGCCAGCGACAGACGGTTGAAACAAACCTAAGCCCACGCGCAGGCTGAACACATCGATTGCAGCCTATCGTTTGTAGCGCTTTGGAACGAAAGGCAGCTTCACCGACTCAAGGGGTATTTTCTGCTGGCGTACCTGCGCAAAAACCGGTGCATTCAAGGCGGACACCTGAAGGCTTGCCATAAGAACAGGAAAGCCGAGGCTTGGGGACACTGTGCCACTGGTTACCTCACCCACCACAGTGTCGTCCTGAAGCACAACAGGGCTGTGGGCGCGAATAGGCACAGGCGCCTGCGAGGAAAACGCACGCAGCCGGCGCGTTGGCCCCTGGGCCATTTGCTGCTCGATAACATGCGCGCCGGGGTAGCCTGCGGCTTTACTTCCGCCGGGACGGCGAGAAGGCGCAATACCGAACAAAAGACCGGCTTCAACGGGACTGACGGCGGGGTTGATGTCCTGACCATGCAGAGGCAGACCCGCTTCAAGCCGGAGTGTGTCTCGAGCACCAAGACCAACCAGCGCAACACGATCGTCGGACAATAGCTTACGGGCAACGCAATCGGCGGCCTCGGTAGGCACAGAGATCTCGTACCCGTCTTCACCCGTGTAACCACTGCGAGTCGCAAAACATACCGCACCTTCAAGGTGGAGTTCAATGGACTCCATAAAGCGCGGGGCAGCCGCGCGATTATCCAGCTTGCACAAAACCGCCTCTGCATCGGGTCCCTGAAGGGCAAGAAGGGCAGCATCGACCCATTCAAACGAAAGCTCAGGCGCTAACGACTGCAGCCTTTTTAGATCGGTCTGCCGATTGCCTGCGTTGACCACCATACGGACCTCGGGATGCGGCCCAGGCCGCCAGACCAGCATAAGATCATCCTCGATACCTGCCTGGTCATTGAGCAACAGACTGTAGCGCTGCTGGCCCGAGGGCCAGCCCTCAAAGTCAAGCGGCAGTGCAGACTCAAGCGCTTTGCGCAAGGTAGGTCCCTCGCCATTACGCGCTGTGATGCGCAGCTGACCCATATGCGAGACATCAAAAAGACCTGC
Source organism: Burkholderiaceae bacterium (assembly GCA_023261135.1). Taxonomy (GTDB): domain Bacteria; phylum Pseudomonadota; class Gammaproteobacteria; order Burkholderiales; family Burkholderiaceae_A; genus Hahnella. Next base: position 3,770 of record JALRJP010000029.1, read on the forward strand.
CTTTTGTCGGGTGTGCAGATGCTCAGCTTTTAGACCTGTACCGTACTGAATAGGCATGTTGAAGCCTGCAAACGGACCAAACTTTGCGCCGTACGCTTTGTGCAAGGGCTCGAGCACAATGGATTGCAAGGCTGAACTCTCTGAAGAAGAAACAGTCGGGGCGCTAGACATAGGCCTCCACCGGCGGGCAGGTACAGACTAAATTACGATCGCCTGCAGCGTTGTCAATGCGCTTCACGCTTGGCCAGAACTTCGATGCCTTCACCCAGGGCAAGGGAAAGGCGGCCTGTTCGCGGCTGTAGCCATGGCTCCATGCATCTGCCGCTATCTCTGCCGCCGTATGAGGTGCATGTTTTAGCGGATTGTCGAGTCGATCGAATTGCCCTTCGCGTATGGCCTGAATTTCCCCGGCAATAGCAATCATGGCATCGCAGAAACGATCAAGCTCCTCAAGGCCCTCGGACTCGGTGGGCTCCACCATCAGCGTGTCGGTTACAGGAAACGAGAGCGTAGGGGCGTGAAAGCCGTAATCCATCAGACGCTTTGCGACGTCTTCTGCCGTAATACCAAGTTCGGCCTTCAAGCTTCGCAGATCGAGAATGCACTCATGCGCCACCCTTGCCTTCTCGCCCCTGTACAAAATGGGGAATACGGCCTGAAGGCGATGGGCGATGTAGTTGGCATTAAGAATAGCGAGCTCGGTCGCCCGTTGAATGCCCGAGGCTCCCATCATTCGAATGTACATGTACGAAATCGTGGCAATCAGGGCGCTTCCATAGGGTGCTGCCGAAACGCTGTTTGCCTTGTCTGCCATGTCATACGGATGGTCATTGAGATAAGGAGCAAGGTGCTTGGCTACTGCAATGGGACCCATGCCGGGGCCTCCTCCACCGTGAGGGATGCAGAAGGTTTTGTGCAGGTTCATGTGGCAGACATCGGCTCCAATAAGGGCGGGCTGCGTCAGGCCGGCCTGGGCATTAAGGTTTGCACCATCCATATAGACCTGGCCACCGGCAGCATGAACCTGGGCACAGATGGCCTCAATGCTTGCCTCAAAGACACCGTGGGTGGATGGGTAGGTGACCATAAGGGCACACAGACTCTCGGAATGCTGCGAAATTTTTGCCTGTAGGTCCGCAAGATCGATGTTGCCCTGAGCATCGCAGCCCACCACCACAATGGACAGACCCATCATTTGCGCGGTTGCGGGGTTGGTGCCATGTGCCGACGAGGGAATGAGACAGACATTGCGATGCCCCTGGCCCTGCGCCTGTTGATAACGGCGTATGGCCATGATGCCGGCGTACTCGCCTTGCGCGCCCGAGTTGGGCTGAAAACTGACTTCGGCAAAGCCCGTAATTTCAACCAGCCAGTCGCGCAGTTCATTAAGCATGGCCTTGTAACCCAACGCCTGATCCTCGGGCACGAAAGGATGAAGGCCTGCAAACTCGGGCCAGCTTACCGGAGCCATTTCCGAGGAGGCGTTGAGCTTCATGGTGCATGAGCCCAAAGGAATCATAGAGTGGACCAATGAGATGTCGCGATTTTCAAGCCGCTTCATGTAGCGAACAAACTCTGTTTCGCTGCGGTAGCGATGAAAGACGGGGTGCGAAAGCACGGTACCCGTGCGCAAGAGCCCCGATGAGATAGAGGACGGCAGCTTTGAAAGCGCCTGCCCCCTTAGCGACTGCGGATCAGGGCGCTGGTCGCTAATTACCTGCATAAGGTCGGCGAGGTCTTGCAGCCCTACCGTTTCGTCCAGCGAGACGCCATAGGCAACGGTGGCGCCATGAGCGTTGGTGAAAGGCCTGAGATTGATCTGCTGCTCTTTTGCTCGAACCGCAATGGCCTTAGCCTGATCAGCCGACGTCATTTCAATGACCAAGGTGTCGAAGTAATGGTCATGGCGAACCAACAAGCCTGATGCCTGAAGTGATTGCGAGAGCATTCGGGTGAAGGTATTGACTCGCATGGCGATACGACGAAGACCCTCGGGCCCATGGTAGACCGCATAAAAACTTGCCATATTTGCAAGCAGGGCCTGGGCCGTGCAGATGTTGCTTGTTGCCTTGTCGCGGCGTATGTGCTGCTCGCGGGTCTGCAAGGACATACGGTAGGCGGGCTTACCCGCGGCATCAACCGACACACCAATAATGCGGCCAGGTGCAGACCGCACAAGGTCTGCCTTAACGGCAAAGAAAGCGGCATGCGGGCCACCAAAGCCCATGGGAACCCCAAAGCGCTGGGCATTACCCAGGGCCACGTCGGCACCCATTTCACCCGGCGGCTTTAAGAGCATAAGAGCAAGCAGATCGCAGCCGACCGACAAACGCGCACCCTGGCTGTGAAGACGCTCAGCAATAACTGTGCAGTCAGCAAGCCTTCCTTCCGTGTTGGGAATTTGAACGTGAGCCCCAAAGACCTGGTCAAGCGAACTGGTCTTCTGAGCCTCTTCGCTAAGAAGATCGGCCTGACGGGCCTCAACGCCCATCCACTGAGCACGACTCTTAATAACGGCAAAAACCTGGGGATGCACCGCCTCATCAACCAGGTAGACATTGGCCTGACTGTCTTTACGCAGACGCAAGAACATACCCATGGCCTCGGCTGCAGCCGTTGCCTCATCGAGTAACGAGGCGTTAGCCATAGGCAGGCCAGTAAGGTCGATAACCAGTTGCTGGAAATTCATGAGGGCCTCGAGTCGGCCTTGAGCAACCTCGGCCTGATAAGGCGTATAGGCGGTGTACCAGCCGGGGTTTTCAAGAAGGTTTCGCTTAATGGGCTCGGGAGTTAGGCATCCGTAATAGCCCGCACCAATGTAGCTTCGGAAGACCTGATTTTTTTCTGCAAGCGCTTTTAAGCCTCTTAGTGCCTCTTGCTCGGTCGTGGGTGCGGGCAGATTCAAAGGGCGACGCAGACGAATGGACTCCGGCACCGTCTGGTCAATCAAGGCATCGATAGAGCTAAGACCAAGGGCAGCAAGCATGACCTGCTGCTCGGCTGCATCGGGCCCTAGATGACGCTCATGAAAGGCGTCTTCTGCTAAAAGGCCATCCAGGGAATCAATGGGTTCGCTGAGTTGCATGGTGTCGGTCCTTTCAGCAACTAGGAAGGATTGGACTTGGCCTGAGCCTTGTAAGCCTCGGCATCCAGAAGGCCAGCAACGGCAGCGGAGGCCGCTTGCGTAGGCTTCATTTTATAGAGCCACCCTTTCTCGTAAGGGGACTCGTTGACGGTTTGTGGGTTCTGACCAAGGTCCTCGTTAATGGCGGCGACTTCACCTGCCACGGGGCAGTAAACATCACTTGCGGCCTTGGTCGACTCCACCACTGCAGCCGAATCGCCGGACTGAAATTGGCGCCCAACCGCAGGGAGCTCAACGTAAACAAGCTCGCCAAGCGAGTCTTGTGCAAGCTCTGTAATACCCACGGTAATTAGGCCGTCGGGCTCAACACGCGCCCACTCATGGCTTGTGGTGTAACGAAGGTCGGAAGGAAAGTTCATGCGAGGCTCCATGGGATAAGGACGAGGTTCGATAAAGCATAGTGCCCCCCTCTGTCCTTGGCGCCTGAGACATTAACCTTCGGCGGGCGCGCTCTTGAACTGCAATAAATAAGAATGCACCTCTCTCCAGAGAGCAATAAGCTTGCAGTCCTTTTGCCTGAGAGTTTAAGGGGCGTATTACACCTTCGGCGTCACCCAAAAAAGGTGATCTCTCCTGCAAGCTCAATTCGCTAGGGGGTAGTGTTCTAATGAAGGGCGGTCTTGTCAAGCGAGCCCATTTGCAAGTACGGCAAGAACAAGTCTTTGTTTAATAAAAATGCAGTGAGACCATGACCTTAAGCGACGTTCTTCTTAAATCACTTTGCATCGTGAGCCTTGCCGGCCTATTTGGCTGCACCGGTGTTGGCCGGGGCGGGCCAGAAATATTGGCGGCGGGGCATTCAGACTCAAACCTCCTAGGTCAGACATCTGCAGCCTACGATACGCCTCTGGCCCCTGTCGTTATTGAAACCCGCACGACAGAGCGACTCGACGTCAAGACGCTTACACAACGCCTAAAAAGCCACAACATCATTCTTCTCGGTGAGCTGCACGACAACCCGCACCATCATCAGGCACGCGCTCAGCTTATCGAAGCTCTAGGCTCTGGGCACGACACAGGCCAAGCCTTCACGCTGGTTGTTGAGCAGCTGCCTATGGATGCAGTGATTAGCCCAGGTGTCATAGAGACAAACACCGACTTACTTACGCAATTGAATCGCGCAGGTTTTCTTGAAAAGGCCTGGGGCTGGCCGCTGCACGAGCCCGTTTTTAAGGCGGCCCTCGCGCAAGGCATGGCGGTGCACGGAGGCAATTTGGTTCCTGGGCAGTCCATGCAGCTTTTTCGCCAGGGCGAATCGAGCCTGCCCACAGCACTGCAAGGCCTTTTAGAGAAAGCTCCTTTGTCAGATCGAAGTCAGAAGGCACTCGACAAGGCCCTTGTGGATGGCCACTGTGGTCAGCTACCCGAAACCATGCTGGAACCCATGGGCCTGGTGCAGCGTGCGACCGACCTGGCACTGCTTGTAACTGCAAGCCAACGAGCGCCCGCCATTGTGATTGCGGGCAATGGCCATGTTCGAAAAGACTTTGGTATTCCAAGCCTTACAGGTGCGATTGCTAAGAGCATAAGGCTCGTGACCGTAGGCTTTATTGAGTCCGACGAACAAACCGAACCCAGCGAGGCCGGTTTAGGCCTTACACCAAGATCTGCCGATACAGCCCGAACGGCCGAATGGGCGCTCTACGACTACGTCTGGATCACCCCTGCCGCCACACGAGAGGACCCCTGCAAGGGGTTTCAGATGCCTAAGCGTTCACGTTAGTAATGCAAGGGGTTGAATCCCGATGTGCTTAAAGGCGGGGCAAACCCCTTAAACCCAAAACGCCACGAGGCCAAGCAACGGGGCTAAGAGGCCCGCGGCCCTGAGAGCGCCGAAAGCTTTCCAAGCACTTCCTCAGCAGCTGCACCTTCGATTTGAATGGTTTTGAATCGGCTCTTCGCCCCTGCACTAATACGCAACTGGGTCTGGGGCAGTTCGAGCCTCCGGGCAAGCCACTCCACCAAGGCCGTGTTGGCCTTGCCCTCGACAGGCTGGGCTTTTAGCCGGATTTTGAGGCGGCCATCGTGCCAGCCGTCCACCTGGGTATGACGGGCACCCGCCTGGCAATAAACTCGAAGCTCTGTTGTCACTTTTTTAGTGTGAGGGATTTCGAGCGCCCGGGCGCTTCTTAACCCCGCTTCATAGTTGAATAAGGTTTGTTCGGTCACGGCATAGACAAAAAAAAGCCCCAGCAGAGGTGCAGGGGCTGTAAGCAGAACTGGGTCTGCAAGGAGACAACAATACGGGGTAAACCCGTAATATGCAGTAAACCATATATTTGCTAAACAAAGATGACAATTTCGTCACAAAGAGGGACTAAGATTAGAAAAGTTGATGTAAAGCAAATGCTCGCTTTCGACCTGCTTTTGCTGTTTTAACCAAAAAACGGGGGGATTCGAATCATGGCCATCGATCTCAAACATCTCGAGCGCTATATCGCTGCGCAATCCCCTGCCTCGAAAATTTATATTGGTGCCGACTCCTGTCGCCTGTCTCAGGGTAACGTCTGGTACGCCGACTACACCTTGGTTGTGGTTGTTCATATTGATGGCAAGCACGGGTGCAAACTTTTTGGAGAAACCATTCGCGAACGTGATTACGACCAACGCGTGGACAGGCCTCAGATGCGACTGATGAACGAAGTCTACAAAGTGGCTGACCTTTATTTAAAGCTCGCACCGGTTCTCCTCGATCGTCCGGTGGAAGTGCACCTGGATATTTCGCCGGATCCCGAGAATGGCTCGAACTGCGTTGTTCAGCAGGCCATCGGGTATATTCGTGGTGTATGCAATGTCGAACCACGTGTGAAACCTTTAGCCTTTGCCGCGAGCTGTGCGGCCGATCGCTACAAAGAACTGGCCAGTCTCGCAGGCCAGGCGGCGCGACTCAAGGCGGCCTAAGAGAGCGTTTACAGGTGATTGCTTAAAGGGCTGTCTTTCGACAACCCTCGGGATTCGAACAACCTATGTCGACACTGCTGCATCCTGCTGTTCTTTTTTTCTTGCTTGGGCTTTTTGCCGGTCTGGTTCGCTCGAACCTTGAAATCCCGTCAGCGATAAGCCGCTTCTTAGCCCTTTATTTGCTTATGGCGCTTGGGCTCAAAGGGGGGCTTTCCTTAGCCCAGACTGGCCTAACGCCCGAGGTCATTATGGCCTTAAAGCTCTCGCTCATTCTGGCCTGCATTATTCCAGTTGCCGGCTTCTTTCTGCTGCGACGAATTACCCACGCCTATAACGCCGTAAGTATTGCCGCAACGTATGGATCGGTCAGTGCCGTTACCTTTATTACTGCAGGTGAGTTTCTTTCAGCGCGCGGCATCGAATACGGCGGGTACATGGCCGCCTGCATGGCCATTATGGAGTCGCCCGCAGTCATTCTTGCTGTAGTCGTGGCCAACCTAGCACGTAAGGGTAGGCTTCCCGAGGCGCAGCCCTTTAAATTTGCTGGCGATGTTCGTCTCCCTACCGCCGGGGCGCCCCACAAGGGTGGATTTCTTGGTGTTCTGCACGAATCGTTTACCGATGGTGGCCAATTACTGCTTCTTGCCAGCATGCTCATTGGGTTTCTTATGGGGCCAGAGGGTGCAGCCGCAATGAAACCTTTCTCAGCGGATTTGTTTACCGGTATGCTGGCCTTCTTTCTTTTGGACATGGGCCTGCTTACGGCGCGAAGCCTACCCAGCTTAAGAGGTCAGTCAGTTCTACTTATTGGCTATGCCTTGCTTGCCCCTCTGGCCCACTGCCTTGTGGCACTGATCTTGGCCGGACTTGGTGGGCTCACCGCAGGCGATGCTGTCTTACTCTGCGTACTGGCGGCAAGTGCAAGCTACATTGCAGTGCCCGCTGTACTTAGAGAGGCAATACCCGAGGCCGACGCCTCGTTATACCTAGGCCTTTCCCTTGGCATTACCTTCCCGCTCAACATCCTTTTAGGTATTCCCCTCTACACGGCGGTCGTTCGCTTTTTCTGGGGTGTATAAAAAAAGCCTCTTGCATGCAAGAGGCTTTTATCGTGCGCCCAAACCGGAGCGGGGCAAATAACGAAGCTGAGACGGGGCTTAGCCTTTGGTGCTACGGCGTGCAGAAGACTTTGGCGTGGCGGCTACAACAGCCTCACCTGCCTTGGTTGCAGCGTCTACGTTGGTTTCCACCATTTCTACAACCTGTTTGGCAGCCTTGTTAATGGCATCAAATGCGGAGTTGGAAGCAGCAAAGGCTGACTTCACCATGGCGACCATCCCTTCGGAGCCCGCGGGCGCCGATTTTGACATCTCGTTGATGCTTGCCGACATGGCCTTATTCACTTCTGCCATACGGGACTCCACCATTTTGGCAAACTCGGCCGCAGCCTCGGCATTAATGTTGTAAACGTTGCGACTGTAGTTAGTCGCCTTACCTAGCACAGGCTGAGAAACGGCTTGCACTGTTGCATAAAACTCAGGGGCATCTTTTACGCTCATGAGCTGACTCGAAGCCTCTGTTGCATCGGCCAAGTTGGCGCGGGCTGCTTTCAGGTTAAGGTCAAGATGCTTTTCCATGCACTCGATGGTCTTGGCAACCATTTCCACCATAGCGGACTGGGTTTCCTTAACAGAGTTCATAAGCTGGTCTGGGGTCATGTTGGTGTTCACGGTTCAATTTCCTTAAAGAAATAACGAAAGAGACTTAACTAAAAGAGGGCCTTGCTTTTGACTATGACAATGCTAATGACGCAATGCAACAATTTCAAGGCGTGAGCGAGAAGACTTTTTGAATCGAATGGAGGCAAACATAGGAAAAACTTAACCAATTGCAAGAAAACAGACGCATGCAGCCCGCGGAGGCAGACCCGCAATCCCTTTACCTGTGCAAGCATGCGGCGCACACCTCATGGCATACTGGTCTTTATGGCTAGAACAATTCAGTGCATCAAACTTAAAAAAGAGGCTGAAGGTCTCGACTTCCCGCCTGTTCCAGGTGATCTGGGCAAGAAAATCTACTTGCAAGTCTCGAAAGAAGCATGGGCCGACTGGCTTAAACACCAGACCATGCTTGTGAACGAATACCGCCTGAACTTATCGGATGCACGAGCACGCAAGTACCTGCTGCAACAGTTAGAAGCGCATTTTTTTGGCGAAGGAGCCGAGGTAGCCTCGGGCTTTACCCCACCACCGTCCGCTTAAATCTACCCCTTGGCCATATCGATTGCCTCAGGCTCGGTATGACGAATATCTCGCCCACGCACCATGTAGACCACGTGCTCGGCCATATTCTTTGAATGATCCCCAATGCGCTCCATGGCCTTGGCAAAAAAGAGCATGTCGATGGAGCGCGAGATAGTGCGGGCGTCTTCGAGCACATAAGAAATGAGAAGCCGAATATGGTTTCGAAAGTGCTCATCCACCACTTTGTCTTCTTTAATCACATTAGTGAGCGTTGATTCGTCTTCTCGGGCAAAGGCATCAAGTGCCTGATGCAGCATAGACGTCACATGAGTGGACATGGCTGTGAAGTCGATTCGAGGAAAAGAAATGGGCGAGCCATCGTAAAAGCGAAGGGCCATTCGGGCCATCTTCTCGGCCTCATCACCTGCTCGCTCAAGGTCGCGAATCATTTTTAAGCAGGCCACCAGAAACCGAAGGTCGGATGCGGTGGGCTGGCGCTTGGCAATCACCTTGTTGCAGATTTCATCAATGTCCATCTCGGCGGCATTCACCTCTTTCTCAAGGGTAAGAACGCCATTAAGCTGATCGTGATTTGCAGTTGCAAAGCCAACCAGGGCGCCTTTAATCATTTCCTCAACCTGGCCGCCCATTCGCAGAATTTTCGTACGAATTTCTTCAAGCTCTTGGTCGAATTGACTGGAGGTATGACGATTCATGAGGTGGGTTGCCCTTCAAAAAAATAACGAACAAAACAACAATAACTACAGATTAATGGAACAAACGGGAAACATTAAGGGTACCGAAGGAAATCGTCATTGATATGACAAAAAGATTGCAGTTTTATTTCAACCAAAAGAGATGGAACGCACGCCCTGCTGGGTAGACACAAGCGCTTTTGCCGCCCCTTGCCGCGCGAAAATACCATTGGTTACTACACCAGGTAACGCGTTAAGTCGATCCTCCCAAGCCCGCGGATCATCAATCACTAAGCCGTGCACATCAAGAATGGGGTGACCGTTGTCGGTCAAAACCCCCTCACGCAGTCTGACCTGACCACCCATGGCAAGTAGGGCACGGCTTACTGGCTCAATGGCCATTTCAATGACCTCAATGGGAATGGGAAACCGACCCAGGGTCTTTACCTGCTTTGAATCGTCCACGATACAGAGAAAGGCCTTGGATGCACTGGCCACAATTTTCTCCCGCGTGAGGGCTGCGCCGCCACCCTTGGTCATGAAGCCCGAGCCATCAATTTCGTCGGCGCCATCAACGTAAAGGTCGAGGGGCTCAGAAACGGCATTAAGGCTCACCACCTGAATGCCATGGGCACGCAGCCGTTGCTCGCTTCGTACTGAACTGGATACAGCCAAACGAACTGCAAGCGAGGATTCACCAAGGGCATCGATGAAAAAATCAACGGTAGAGCCCGTTCCAACACCAAGGCGCATGCCGGGCGTGAGTTCACGTACAGCGGCTTTTGCTACGGCCTGTTTAAGTTCATCTGAACTGAGGGACATGGCAAAGGACTATACAATCAATTCATGTCTTCGTTGTCAAAAAAGAAGGGGGTCAACCCCGTGAAGGTAGATTACGACTGTGGCCAGTGCCCGGGCTACTGTTGCAGTTATCCACGCATAGTGGTGTCGGAAGACGATATTGAAAGGCTTGCAAATCATCTCGGCCTTTCAAGAAAAAAAGCAGAGTCTCGGCACACGCGCCGTTATAAATTTGCGAGCGACGACCCCTCGGAAGCAGTGGATGAACGCATTTTAAAACATCAAAAAGATCCAATTTATGGAAGCATCTGCGGTTTCTTTGATACGAAGAAACGTCGTTGCACCATTTACGAGGGGCGTCCTGAAGTCTGCCGCGAGTACCCCAACGGAAAAACCTGTGGGTATTTTTCTTTCCTTAAGTTTGAGCGTAAGCAACAAGGCGACAAGACCTTTGTTCCTTTGCTACGCGACGTTTGACCACTTGGTATTGGCCGCCGGCTTAAGAGGCCATGTTAGGGGTGCAGGCAGACTAAGGTGAGGATTCACGCGCCACTCGTCTTTCGTAACGGAAAGACTGGGAAAGGAAAGGCGCTAAAAATAATATTCTGCGCGAAGTCCCCAGGTGCGGCCCTTAGGTGCATTCTCACCTTCAAGGGGCTCAGAAAGGGTGAGAAAAATACCAAGGGGAAGCCCCTGACGAAAAAGATAACCCCCTGCCTCAACACGCAGCCAAGTCTCCCGCCAACTGGTGTTGGGTCGCGATACGCGTGGGCCTGCGTAGTGGGTATCACCGCCCTGCCCTGCCAAAGCCTGTGCCTTTAAATTGCCCTGCCAGCCCCACCAGTAGCCTAAGCGAAATTCCCAGTCCACCGAAGCTGTCGAGGGTTTGTGGATATAGGCGAGGGCGAGAACGGCCAAGTCTCCAGGTTGGAAGGATTGGCTTCGAACGATGGGCGACGCAAGCGCAGCACCCGATTCATCGCGCGTGACGAGCTGATTGCGACGCCCAGGCAGAGAGTGCTCAAAGTACCCTGTTAGATTGATGTACCCGCTAGACCTTACCTGCCAATCAACGCTTGGCCAAAGACCAAGATCCCACTGGCCACCCCCAGTGCTAAGGTCGGAGGGATCTTGGACATCGGCTAGGCGGCCCGTAGGGGCCCGCAGGCCACCAAAGAGTGCGGCCCGATATTTGTCTTGATTGGACTCCCCGACGAAACGCCATTTAAAACCAAGAAGAGTATCGCCCCAGGCTTCTGCGCTTGAGCGATTGGGAACATCAAAAGGTAGAGGGAGCGCTTGAAGCTGCTGCGACGGCTGACGATGAATGGCCAGATCCATCCAAACAGCGCGCACTCCAAGGGCAAAGTCGGGGGTAATACCACGGTCGTAGGTGATGATGGTTCGCCTGCGTTCGTATCGAGAGGACCCCGCGTCTTGAATAAGGTTGGACAGCCCCAGTTGGGCCGCCTCGAAATTGGCGAAGCTTATGCGGGCACCCGTGGAAGGGTCATAGGCAACCGACGTTCGCATGACATCTTGGGTAATGATAAGGCGCTGACCGCCCTTACGGAGCATTTGCGCATCTTCATCAGCCACTGCCTGCAAGAAAGGGGCGGCTAACAAAAAGCCAAGCACTAAACCATGAAAACCTGTAAAGCTTCGCGTCATTTAACTTCTCGATACATGTGACAAAACCCAACGGAGGCTAACATAAAAATGCGAGGGTTCCGCCCAAGAGAAACGTTGGCCTTCGCGCCCCCGAAAGACTGAGGCTTCTCACATCAATAGGGGTGGGGGATGGGGTGACCGATGGGACTCGAACCCACGACGACCAGAATCACAATCTGGGACTCTACCAACTGAGCTACGGTCACCACGTATGGCCTGCCGGGAGGGAATTGAACCCCCGACCCACAGCTTAGAAGGCTGTTGCTCTATCCAACTGAGCTACCGGCAGATGGGGGCCTGGCCAAACCCCACGGTATCACAGCCTTGTATCTGTGGTCGGGGTGGAGAGATTCGAACTCCCGACCCTCTGCTCCCAAAGCAGATGCGCTACCAGGCTGCGCTACACCCCGAGAGAGGCAGAGTATAGCCCAACCGCCTGCTCTGCGGCGACTCGGCCTTCGTCTGTTGCAAGAACCCAGATTTCTGCCGAGCTGTCAGCCGCATGAATGGCAATCGGGTGGCCTTTATTGATTACCCGAGAGGCCTGTTCATTGGCAAGAGGGTCGATAAGCAGGCCAAGGTAGGCGAGTTGATCGCAGGCTTCTTGCCGAATAACCGGCTGGTTCTCACCGATACCGCCTGTAAAAACCAAGACATCCAAACCCTGAAGTAAGGCAACAAGCCCGCCCATTTCACGCACCAGTCGATGCAAAAAGACTTGAACCGCCATTTGACTCTCGTGCCGACTTGAACCAAGCAGGCTGCGCATGTCAGGGGATTCGCCCGACAGGCCGAGCAGCCCCGACTCTTTGTAAAGCAGCCTCTCGATGTCCTCGGGAGTTTGACCTTGCTGCAGAAGGTAAAGCAGCACGCCAGGATCGATGGCGCCGCAGCGCGTTCCCATGACCAGGCCGTCGACCGCTGAAAAGCCCATGGAACTTGCAATGCTCTGTCCGTTCACGGCCGCGCAAAGGCTCGCGCCATTGCCTAGATGCGCCATAAGCATGCGGCCCTTGGCCTTTGGGCTAGCCTCGCGCATGCGGCGCGACACGTAGTCGTAGGACAAGCCATGGAAACCGTAGCGTCCAATGCCTTGCTCGAAATAGGATTTCGGCAGAGCAAAGCGACGCTCAACCTCGGGCATAGTGAAGTGAAAAGCAGTGTCGAAGCAACCAACGGTCATGACACCCGGGAACGCCTTTTCACATGCTCGGATGCCGCGAAGATTAAAGGGCTGATGCAGTGGCGCAAGAGGGCTTAGTGCCTCGAGCTCCACAATGTCCTTGGCCGCCAAAACAGCTGGGCCTGAAAAGAGGCGGCCTCCATGCACAATGCGATGGGCGACAGCAACGAGCTGGCCCTTCTCACCAATGGATACTTTGACCTTCTGAGCAAGATCCGCTAATACCGCATCAAGCCCGGCCTCACTGGGCTGGAGCGACTCATTGCCTCTGATGCATGGGTCGTGATGAATGGACCAACCCGTTTGTGATTTTGAAGGCCCGGCTTGGCTCAGAGCATAGAGTG
>JALRJP010000002.1 GCA_023261135.1 Burkholderiaceae bacterium
ACGAACTCGACGGTGGCGGGCAGGATGCGTTCGGGCGAGACAATCTTTGCAAGCTGCTCAAGCCTGGGGTCGGGCAGCTCAACAATGCCGTTGTTGGGCTCAATGGTACAAAAAGGGTAGTTCTCGGCCGCGATTCCCGCCTTGGTGAGTGCGTTGAACAGGGTGCTTTTTCCTACATTAGGAAGTCCTACGATTCCGCATTGAAGTGCCATAGAAATTTGCCTGTCGTAAGTGGTTTATGCAGTGGTGTGGAGTGCAAGCTGCGCTTTATCAAAACGGCCATTCAGAACGTCGGGCATGGACTGAAGGCTTCGGTCAATGGCGGCCTCAATAAGCGTCTGTTCGGTAGCCGAGGGGCGATGAAGAACGAAGTCGGCAACGTCTTGTTGAAGTCCGAGACTGCGCGGGTGCCCAATACCAAGCCTCAGCCTCCAAAAGTCGGCAGTGCCAAGATGTTGGGCGATGCTACGAATCCCATTGTGCCCCCCATGGCCGCCACCCTTTTTAAGGCGAATATCCCCAGGCAGAATGTCAAGCTCATCGTGTACGACCAGAATGGCATCGGCTGGAACTTTGTAGAACTGTACAAGTGCCTGAACGGCCCGGCCTGAGTCGTTCATGTAGGTGGTGGGCTGACAACAGAAAACAGTCGATGCCAGCTTTTGAAGTCGACAGGAAAAGCGTGCTTCCTCACGCCATGTCGAGGGTGCGAATCCTGTCATTGATTTCGTAAGGTCGGCGAGTCTCTCGACTAACCAGAAGCCAACGTTGTGACGATGGTCCTCGTAGCGGGGCCCTGGATTGCCGAGCCCCACTATGAGTTGAATAGACGTCGTCAAATCACCTTAGAACAGCTTAGGCAGGCTTTGCAGCCTCACCGCCTTCGGCTGCGGCATCGTCGGCTTTAGACGCACCACCGGCTTTGGTTGCTGTTGCAACAACAGGATTGTCTTGGCCGTGAGTTACCAGGGTAACCCCCGAAGGCAACTTGATGTCGCTCACGTGCACGGGATGCGCCACGGTAAGGTTTGAAAGGTCAACCTCAAGAAACTCGGGAAGGTCTTTGGGCAGGCAGGAGACCTCGAGATCGTTAAGTACGTGACTTACGATGGCGCCCTCTAGCTTGACGGCGGGCGAGCCTTCTTGACCAATAAAGTGCAAAGGTACTTTGGTATGGAGCTTGGAGTTTGCATCGACCCTTTGAAAGTCAACATGCAGAACTTGCGCCTTAAAGGGGTGCACTTGAAAGTCTCGCAGGAGAACCTGTTCAGACTTGCCGTCAAGTTCAAGGTTAAGAATGGACGAATGAAAGGCCTCAACCTTCAGCGCAAGAAGGATGGGGTTGTGATCCATTTCAATGGCAATGGGCTGGTTAGCCCCACCGTAAACAATACCTGGCACTTTACCGCTGCGACGAAGGCGGCGGCTCGCACCCGTACCTTGCGTTTCACGACGGCTTGCCACCACGTGGGAGGTGGAAATTTTCATGGAATAAGACTCCGTTAATTGGTTTTGAAAGGCTCGTCGGGCCGCGACCAGCACCAACGAAAAAGCCCTCCATTCTATCAGACGGCTTATCTATTCAAGAAATAGAGAGCTTACGGAGTCCGATTTGGCAATTCGAATAATGGTTTCGGCCATAAGGCCTGCGCAGGAAATAACCCGAATACGCTCGCAGGCAGCTGTTTCAGCGTCAAGCGGAATGGTGTCGGTAACCACCAACTCGTCAAGCTCGGACTGCTCGACCCTTTGGGCTGCCCCACCCGACAACACGGGGTGCGTACAGTAGGCAACGACCCGCGAAGCACCATGGGCCTTAAGGGCCGCTGCCGCCTTGGTTAGGGTTCCCGCAGTGTCGACCATGTCGTCCATGATAATGCAGGTACGGCCTTGAACGTCACCAATAATGTTCATCACCTCGGAGACATTGGCTTTGGGTCGGCGTTTATCAATAATGGCAAGGTCGGTATCGAGCTCTTTGGCAAAGGCTCGGGCTCGTACCACGCCGCCGACATCGGGCGAGACCACCATGACATCGCGGTAGTCGTGCTTCCAAATGTCACCCAGAATAATAGGGGCTGCATAAATATTGTCGACCGGAATATCAAAAAAGCCCTGAATCTGGTCGGAGTGCAAATCCATGGTGAGCACTCGGTTCACACCCACCGACTGCAGCATATTGGCTACAACCTTGGCGCTAATGGGCACACGAGCCGACCGCACACGTCGATCTTGTCGGGCGTAGCCAAAATAAGGAATAGCCGCGGTAATTCGGCTTGCAGAGGCCCTGCGAAGTGCGTCGACCATGAGCATCACTTCCATTAAGTGATCGTTAGCGGGGGCCGATGTGGACTGCAAAACAAAGACATCGCGGCCACGAACATGCTCAAGTATTTCGATCGTGGCTTCACCGTCAGAGAACCGCCCAACGTTCGCGCGTCCAAGTGGAATGGACAGACACTTGGCAACATCGGAGGCAAGCCGTGGGTTGGCGTTACCGGTAAAGAGCATGACCCCTTCAGCGGGCGAGCCGGAGGTGTTAAGGCGATCGGCCATGTGGGGCGTCTCGGTTCGGGTGGGTAGTCTTAGCATGAACGGGCTTTGAAGTGGCTGGGGAGGAAGGACTCGAACCCTCGAATGCCGGAATCAAAATCCGGTGCCTTAACCAACTTGGCGACTCCCCAGCGATACAACCACCATCAAAACCCTAATCGTACTGGATTCGACTTCATTTTATAAATATGTCTCCACGGCGCGAATTCCACGAAAGCGTGTGGAGCTTACAGGCTGCGATGTGAGCCAGTCAGCAAGCTGCCTTGCCTGAGCTGCGGACTGGCAACTGCAAAAGAGTGCTGAGCCACTGCCCGACATACGCACGGCCTGCGCTGGAAGTCCTTGTGCTTGGGCAGCGTCAACTAAAAGATTAAGGTCTTCGCTAAGCAAGGGATAGAGGTTCAGCGCAACGTTAAGAAGGTCGTTGCGGCCGGCCGTCCAGACGGACGCCTGAACGGCTTTCTGGATGGCGTCCTCACTTAAGGCCGAACTATTCCTTATGAGCTGCTCGCTTTGAAAGATGCGCGCCGTGGGAATCTCGATGTTGGGTACGGCCACAACGAACTGTCTGGCCAAAGGCCTAAAGGCTCGGAGCGTTTCACCAATGCCGGTCACGAGGGCGGGCTCGGGCTGTATGAAGAAGGGGACATCTGCCCCAAGCCCAAGGCCAAGTTCAAGCAATTCTTGGTTTGAGAGTTGAAGACCCCAGAGTTGAACCAAGCCCTTTAGGCAGGTGGCCGCATCGGAACTGCCTCCGCCAAGGCCTGCGCCATGCGGAATCTCTTTTTGAATGGTGATCTCACATCCCTGAGAAGAGTCCATCTGGCCTTTGCTTACGCCAAGCGCCCTTAGCCGTTGTGCCGCCTTGATACAAATGTCGTTCTCGGCCGGCCAAGGATGCGAGGACAGGCGCTGAATACTGCTGTTTTGAGTCGGTCGAATTTGAATCGTGTCGCACCAGTTAATGGGAACGAAGAGGCTCTGCAGCAGGTGATAGCCATCGGGTCGTTGGCCGGTGACATGCAGAAAAAGGTTGAGTTTGGCCGGCGCCTTCAGTTGCAGCATGGGTCGGCAATGAGGCGAAGTTCTATCCAAGCCCCCGGTGTGTTTATTCGTTCCGCAACGGGCTGAGGGTTAGACAGGCTGGTAAGTCTGGGCTCAAGTGCATGCAGCAATTGAAGGAAGGCGCCCATGTTTTCAGCATCGAGACCAAGGCCAGCAGCCCAGCGGTCAAGGGCCTCTTCACTGACAGGCCTGCCCCTTTGGTCAAAGATCTGCCAGCCCAATAATCTGTCACTGGGTTCAGGGACGCGATTCCCTTCAACAGTTATGCCCGTAGGCTGATCCGCAACCCCCCGAATACGCCCAAGCCCTGCCCGGACTTCGCCCCAAGGGTTCTGCAATTCAAGCAACTCTGGCCCTATGCCATTACGAGGCTTTCGCCAGTCAAAACGCCCCTGAATGGGCTCACTAAGGAAAGAGGCCCTCAACCCAAAGCGGCCGGCCACCTGCTGGTGATTTGTACTTAGGGTGTGACCTTGGAGGGTCTGAAGTGAGGCAAGCGGACCTTCCGGCAGTGGTCGGATTGCGCAACCCATGACAAGGGCCGACATACAACCTGCGGCGAATACTGAAAATTTCAAGTGCGAGGTTCAGGGCGAGCCAGACGGGTCCAGTGCCTCGGAGAGTGGGTCGGATAAAACGGCTTTACGGGCAATACCCAGTCGAGACAGTGTCTCTCGAAGCACAGCGTTTTGTGGGTCGTGGCTAAGCCCAAGCCGAAAGACGGCTAGAGCCTCGTCGGCTCTTGATAACTGCCAGAGCACCTCACCAAGGTGGGCTGAAATTTCAGCATCGGGCTGGCGTTCGTAGGCGCTGTAAAGAAAGGGTAGGGCGTCGCGAGGCAGACCTTGGCGAAAATAAACCCAGCCCATGCTGTCAAGAATATGCGGGTCGTTGGGTAGCAGTTGAAGGGCTTGTTCAATCAGTGCTCGGGCCTCGGGCAGTCGCTCGTTGCGGTCTGCAAAGCTGTAGCCTAGTGCGTTAAGCGCATGGGCATGATTGGGCTCTTTTGCGATAAGACTGCGCAGTAAGAATTCCATCTGGGCAAAGTTTTTGGAGCGCTCGTAGAGCATGGCCCGGGTGTAAAGTAGTTCCGATCGATTGGCATGGTCAAGGGCGACGGACTCGAGCAAGGCCACTGACTTCACAGGGTCAGGCCCTTTTGCAGAGAGCGCAGCCAGCCTGTCGTAGAACGCGGCCAGGCTGGTCTCGCCGTTTTGTTCGGCCTTTGCTCGGCGAGCCAGAAGACTTTGACGCAGGTCGTTATGAAAGCCCAGAAGCATTTGCAGGGAGTCGACAATGTCTTGGGCTTCAGCAGACTCGGGCTTGGCCGCAAGCCAAATGACGCCGGCCTCAAGGGCCTGCCGGGGCGCCCTGCCATTCAAGGCGAGGCGACAGGCGCGCTCTGCCACCGCCGCATCCTGGGTTCGTTGGGCGAGGCTAAGATAGGTTGCCAGGGCAACCCCATGCTCGCCTTGTTGAAGCGCAAGCTCGCTTGCGAGAATTTGAAACACAATGCTTGCTGGTGAAGGCTCTGCAGCTGCAGAAGGCCCCTTTGACGCCTGAGCCGCCATACCCAGACAAAGACCCGCGGCCAGCATGCTGGCCTGAGACAGTCGAAGTAGGCTGAACCGGCGCTTGGTGGCCAGCGTTCGAGCTCGTTGAGAACGGAACATACAGTAACAATATAGGAATTTAAGGCCGATGCATGCCAGAACTACCGGAGGTTGAAGTGATTTGCCAGGGGCTCAAACCCTTGGTTGTCGGTAAAACCATTGCCTCTGCGGGCTCCAGCGGGCAGCGTCTTCGCACTTTCAATGGGGAACTGGCAGGCTGGCGGCTTGAAGGCCAGAAGGTTTTGGACGTCTGTCGTCGTTCCAAACATCTGGTCCTTGTCCTTTCTAAGACGCTGCTTGGGCTTCATCTGGGCATGTCGGGCCAGCTTGTTTGGCGTGCTCGCGCCGAACCAAGACCTGCCCATACCCATGTCTGGCTCGATTTTCCGGGCCATCGGCTCGACTATGTTGATCCACGTCGCTTTGGAGATATAAGGCGATTGAACCGCCCGACGGTGACTTCAACCGGCGAGTTGGTGGCGGGCATCGAGCGGGGTGACTGGGACTCTTGGCTCACACCAAGTGCCCTAGGTGTCGAGCCTCTAACCCCAAGCTTTTCGGCCCATGGCCTTTACCGTGCAAGTCGCGGTGTTCAGCAGGCGGTGAAACCTTGGCTTATGCGCGGCCATGTGGTGGTGGGTGTGGGCAACATTTATGCAAGCGAGGCCCTTTACGCGGCAGGCATACACCCCAACCGACCTGCGGGACGGCTGTCAATGAATCGCATGATCCGACTGGCCCTGGCGATCCAGGAGCAATTGCAGGCGGCGATTTCAGCCGGCGGAAGCACACTTCGTGACTATCGGTCTGCCCATGGGCAGCCGGGCGGCTATACCCTTGCGCATAAAGTCTATGACCGAGAGGCAGAGCCCTGCGGTCAATGTGGACGCGCTATTCGCAGACTTGTACAGGCTCAGCGTTCGTCTTTTTATTGTCCCGGTTGTCAGCGCGCGTGAGCTTCACTGAAAACCTTCTTGCCTGGGGGCGTTTACACGGCCGTACTGATTTGCCATGGCAGCAAAAGACGAAGGGAAGGCTCAATGTCTACTGGGTCTGGGTCTCCGAGGTGATGCTTCAGCAGACCCAGGTTCAGACGGTTCGCGACCACTTTCTTGCCTTTATTCGTCGGTTTCCAGATCGAGCTAGCCTGGCTCAGGCACCCTTGGACGACGTGCTTGCCTCATGGAGCGGGCTGGGCTACTACAGGCGGGCGCGCAACCTGCATGCCGCCGCATGTCTTCTTGAACAGCACCACCCTAAAGGTAGTTGGCCTCGAACCCGGCACGCCTGGCAGGACCTGCCAGGCCTCGGGCGTTCAACGGCAGCGGCGATTGTTTCCAGCTGTTTTCAGGCGCATGAGCCCATTCTTGATGGCAATGTGAAACGCGTCCTTGCACGGCAGGTCTGCGCCGAACAGCCTTGGGGGTCTGCTGCGCTTGATCGTTTGCTCTGGGAAGAGGCCGAGCGTCGTCTTCCTGCAAGGGCGACTGATATGCCGCTCTATACCCAGTCGCTTATGGATCTTGGCGCCACCCTCTGCCTTCCAAAGCGACCAGACTGCAGCCGTTGCCCTGTTCATAAGGACTGCCAGGCCTATTCGAAAGGCGAGAGCCTTGCCTTTCCCCGGCCGAAGCCTTCGAAGGTCAGGCCGGTTCGCGAGGTACATTGGCTCGTCTGTCTTCGATTGGAGGGCCCTAAGGCGTCGGCTAGGTCTGGATCTAGGAGCCGGTTACAGCTTGCCCTTCAGCGGCAGCCCGAACAGGGGGTGTGGGCGGGGCTTTGGAGCTTTCCTGCGCTGGATCCCCAGGTATCCCTACCCAAAGGCTGGGTGCAGTGGATGGTCTTTCATCACGACTTCAGCCATTTTCGTCTGGCGGTGAACCTCTGGGTACCCCCTTGGTTTATGCAAGACTGGGAGGGTCATCCCGCAGGCCCTTTGTTAGCCAAGGATGCAGCAGGGGAGACCCATCTTTTAAGCGCTGAGACGCTTAGTTACAGACCCATCTCAGACTGGTTCGAACAAGGCATTCCAAGCCCGGTTCGCCGTGTTCTTAAGAAGCTAGCTGAGGCCCTTGAGACTTAAGCCGCGGTGACGAACAAGGCATGGCCATTGGCTACGAAAACGGTCGGCCAGACGCTCAGCGCAGTAGACCGAGCGATGCTGACCGCCGGTGCAGCCCAGCGCCACGGTGAGGTAGCTGCGCTGGTCATGCTCAAACTCAGCAATCCAACGTTCTAGAAAGTTACCAATGTCTTCAATCAGTTTTGAGGCCTGGGTCTCATTTGCAAGAAACTGGGCGACCTTGGGATCGAGGCCTGTGAGGGGTTTAAGCACCTCGACGTAGTGGGGATTCGACAGGCAGCGAACATCAAAAACGAGATCGGCATCAAGTGGGATACCGTCTTTGTAGGCAAAGGACTGAAACATAAGGCTGATGCGGCCCGACTTAAGTTGAAGAAATTCGCGAACCCAGGTGCGCAATACCGCTGGCTTTAAGTCGGTGGTGTCTATTTGCACGCCAAGCTGTTCAATATCGGCAAGGATCTCGCGTTCGTGTTCGATGCATTCCAACAGGGAAGATGACTCTTCTTGGCCCTCAAGTCCAAGAGCCTCGATGGCCTCGGGTCGAAGGCTCAGTGGGTGGCGTCGTCGCGTTTCAGAGTAGCGTTGCACCAGCGCATCGGTTCTTGCGTTTAGAAACAAAAGACGAACCTCGATGCCAGCAGTCTTGAGTTTCTCAAGCGTAAAGCGAACAGACTGAAGGTCGTCGCGCATACGGGTGTCGGCCGCAATGGCAAGACGTGGAAAGGAACGTGACTGCAGAGACTCGGCAACCGGTTGAATAAATCCTACAGGCAGGTTATCGATGCAGAAGTAGCCCGAGTCTTCAAGCGCGTTCAGAACCACCGACTTGCCCGAGCCGGACATGCCCGTTACAAGAATAAGCTGCATTAGCCCCCCGCCTTTGTATTACTGGCGTTTGCTTCAAGCTCCATGGCGCGTTGCTGCCTCTCGGTGAAGGCCCTCATGGTGTCAATGCCCCGAAGTTGCAAGACCGTGTTACGAACGGCGGCCTCGACAAGTACCGCAAGGTTTCGGCCTGCCGCAACCGGAATTACAACTTTTCGAACAGGAAGGCCCAGGACGTCCTCGGTGAGTGCCTCAAGTGGCAGGCGCTCGTGGTCGTTAAAGCCAGAGCGCCTAATAAGCTGGACAATAAGCCGCAGGCGCATCTTTCGACGAAGACTCGTTTCACCGAAAATGGCTTGAATATCAAGCAGGCCAAGCCCGCGCACCTCAAGCATGTTCTGAAGAAGTGGTGGGCAACGGCCTTCGACAGCGTCGGGTGCAATGCGGGCGAAGTCAACGACGTCGTCGGCAATGAGGCCATGGCCACGGGTAATAAGCTCAAGTGCAAGTTCGCTCTTCCCAAGCCCTGATTCGCCCGATATGAGAACGCCAAGCCCGAGCACGTCCATAAACACACCATGCAAGGAGGCCTTGGGGGCGAGGACGCGTGACAGCAAGATACGCATGCGTTCAATGGTCTGAGCTGCCGAAAGGGGCGTACGAAAAAGCGGGATGTCGTCACGGTCACATGCATCGAAGAGGCCCGAAGGAGGCACGAGCCCATCGGCCATGACCAAGGCGGGTGGGCAGCCCGCCAGAAGTTCAGCCGTTAAATAAGACCTGCGTTGCGGGTCGAGCCGGTTAAAGTACTCCACCTCGGGCTTGCCAAGCACTTGAATTCGGTAGGGATGAATCAGGTTAAGGTGACCAACAAGATCGGCGCTCTCAAAGCTCTGTCCCGAGATATGACGGTCACCGCCAGCCTGCCCGGTGACCCAGCGCAGTTGGAGTTCGTCTTGGTAATCTGAGAAGAAGACACCTATATTGAGCATGGATGCTCTCTATGAAAAAATGCGTTTACATAAGACAGGGCAAGCGAGCCATTGCCCCTGCCTTGATAAGTACAACGCTTTTTTATTGGGCAGCTGGTGAACTCCAGGCCGCGAGAGTGTTGTAAAGGGCTTGGGCAGTCTGGCTCGACAACAAAGCCTCGCGAAGCCCGACATCGGAGACCATCTCGGCCACCTCCGAGAGAAGTTCCAGATGTTCTTGTGTAGCCTGCTCGGGGACTAATAAAAAAATAAGCAGCGACACGGGCTTGCCATCGGGCGCATCGAAGGCAATTGGTTCGGCAAGCCGAACCACCGCGGCAACCGCCTCTTCGATGCCTTTGATGCGGCCATGGGGAATAGCAATGCCCTCGCCGAGACCGGTCGAACCTAAACGCTCTCGAGCGAATAGGGAATCGAAGACTTTGGCCCTTGCGATTCCTCGGCGTTCTTCGAATAACAGGCCCGCTCGCTCGAAGACGCGTTTCTTGCTTGTGGCCTCGACGTCGATAAGCACGCTGTTGGCCAGAAGCAGCTGACTGATACGGTTCATGTGAGGAACTCTCCTTGCACAGACATGTGCTGGGCATTATAGCCAGACTCCCTTCAATATGCTGCGGCGCAATATTGGGGATTGGCCGTGCCGCAATCGTAGACGTCTCGGGGGAGGCCAGGCGGTCAATGGGGTTAGGTCGCTCAGGCGTTAGCCGCTTACGCGGGCGGTTAGACCGGGTCGAGCCCCTTGGCGGCTACGCGTGAGGGATGCCCTCCGGACTGATGTTGCTCTTTGTAGCGAAGGACTTGACGGTCGAGCTTGTCTGCAAGAAGGTCAATCGCCGCATAAAGGTCGTCGTGCTTGGATTCCGCATGCAGATCTTTGCCTTGAAAATGCACTGTAATTTCTGCTTTCTGCTCGCGCTTCTCCACCGAGAGAATGACGTTGGCCTCTTGGCCGCTTGAAAAGTGCCTCCAGACGCGACTTAACTTCTGTTCAACATAGCCTTCAATGGCCTTGGTGACTTCGAGGTGGTGACCCACAATGTTCACATTCATACGGCGCCTCCCTTGGTTATTGGTTTATTCCGCGTTTTGTCGTCTCTGTTCCTTTTGTCAGCGATGTCTGCGTTGTGCAGCGCTTGGAATTCTTAAAGCCTCACGGTACTTGGCTACCGTCCGCCTGGCAACCACCACTCCCGTTTCCCCAAAGCGGTCGGCAATAGCCTGGTCCGACAAGGGCTTGCCAGGCGTTTCGTTTTTTATCCAGTCGGCGATCTGAGCGCGAAGCGCGGTGGCCGAGGCCGTTCCGCCGTCATCGGTTGAGACATGGCTTCCAAAAAAGTACTTCAATTCAAAACAGCCCAAGGGTGTCAGCATAAACTTCTGGCTCGTGACGCGAGAGACCGTTGACTCGTGCAGTTCGCACTCATCAGCAATATCTCGTAGGACCAGCGGGCGCATGGCCTTTGGGCCGTCTTCAAAAAAGGCCTGCTGGGCTTCAACGATGGCCTGGGAGACTCTTAGGATGGTTTCCGATCGCTGCTGAATATTCTTGAGCATCCAACGGGCTTCTTGCAGCTTCTGAGAAAGGTTCGAGGATTCGCCGCCTGTGGTCTTAATAAGCTGGGCATAGTCGTTGTTAATAGAGAGCTTGGGCAGTGCGCCGCTTGCAAGGCGGGCTCGCCAGAGACCGCCTCGGGTTCTGTAGACAACCACGTCTGGAATAAGGTAGCCCGCATGCTGATCGCGAAAGACACCTGCTGGCCTTGGATTAAGACTTCGAATCAGGCGTAAGGCTTCGATAAGATCGTTCTTGTCCTCGCCAAGGGTTTTGGCAAGACTGACGGGGTTGGCATTACCCAATGTCTCAATGTGGTCTTCAATGAGCTTGCGTGAAAGCTCGAACTGACTGGCTGTTAGGCCCTCTTCCTGGCTTATGGACGCCGACCCATGTGCTGCTGACTGTGCCTGGCGAAGGGCCTCAAGCTGAAGCAACAGGCATTCTTGCAGGCTACGCGCACCAACACCTGCAGGCTCAAGGGATTGCAACAAACGAAGACCTACAAGGTACTCTTCCTCAAGCAGGGGTTCTTCGAAGTGTTCAATAAAAACGTTTTCAAAGCTTGCTGCAATTTCCTCAAGTTCGTCGCGTAAATAACCGTCCTCGTCCAGAGCCTCAATAAGAATCTCAAGCCACAGCCGATCTTTTGGCTCCAGTTGCAGCCCGGCCGCCTGTTCACGCAAATGGCTGTTTAGACTAACGGTCGACTGATCCTGGTCTTCGCGGCCGTCGTCATCTCCGTCACCGGCCTGTTTGGTCTTCCAGTCGGCAAGGCTGTCGAGCTCTTCTTCTCGGCTGTCGGCTGACTCATTGGCGCCTTCGGGCTCGGCTTCCGAGACCGGGGTGTCCGCAACGTCTTCAAGTTCGAGCAGTGGGTTATCACGCACGAAATCGTCGAGTTCTTGGCGCAGTTCAAGGTTTGAGAGGGTGAGCAGCCGAATGGCCTGCTGCAGCTGCGGCGTGAGCGAAAGCTGCTGGCTTGTCTTGGTGGTAAGGGTGATCTTCATACCGACAGGCAATCCTTACATTCTGAAGTGCTCGCCAAGGTAGACCTGACGAACCTCCGTATTGTCAACGATGTCGGCTGGCGTTCCGCTTGCAAGCACTTCTCCGTTATTAAGGATAGTCGCATGATCGCAGATTCCAAGAGTCTCGCGAACATTATGATCCGTAATTAAAACTCCAATACCCTTGCCCTTTAGAAAACGAATAATTCGCTGAATCTCAATAACTGCAATGGGATCAACGCCGGCAAAGGGCTCATCGAGCAAGATGAATTTGGGGTCGGTAGCCAATGCCCGGGCAATTTCGACCCGCCGACGCTCGCCGCCCGAGAGGGACTGGCCAAGGCTATGTTCAATGCCTGTAATTTGCAGCTCTTTTAAAAGTTCCCGCAGGCGCCGCTCGATTTCCGACGCGCCTAGTGCCTGACCATCGCCAGTCTTCTGCAGTTCTAGTATGGCTCGAATATTGTCGGCCACGGTTAGTCTGCGAAAAATCGATGCCTCTTGGGGCAAATAAGACAGCCCACGTTCTGCCCTCTGGTGAATGGGTCGTCGGGTGAGGTCCACGCCGTCAAGCTCAATGCGCCCGTCGTCTGCGGGTACCAGGCCCACAATCATATAAAAGCAGGTGGTCTTCCCGGCTCCATTCGGGCCAAGCAGTCCGGCGACCTCCCCGGTTTTTACTGTGAGGGAGACATCACGAACGACCGATCGGCCTTGGTAGCCCTTTTGCAGGCTCTGTACATGAAGAGTTGAACTTTCGCCGGAGCGGGTTGGAAGGCTCATGGGCGCGTGTGAGTAGCTCTGGCGGGTCCGGCTTGGGCGCCAGTATCCTCGGGCGGACGAGGCATTAGAGTCATACGTGTGCGTGGCTGACCGGGACTCGATTCAACTCGGTAGGTCTGCGTCACTTGGTCGTAGACCAGTCGGTCACCCGCCACGGTGTCAATCACACGCCCATTAAGCAGGCGCCTTAAAACGGCATCGCCATCGATCACTACAATTTCAGTCTGACTGTTATAGAGGATAGTTTTCCCTTGCCCTTCGACAGATTCTTTGCTGTCGGTAGGCATTTGTTGAAATTTTGCGGGCTGGCCCGTAACGCGCCCCTTCATGCCTGAGTTCGGTAGTTGCTCGAGTTCAAGCAGATCTCCCTGAAGCCGAAGCTCTCCTCGACTCAGGCTCACGTTGCCACGAAACTCAGTTGTGAGTTTTTGCTCGTCGTGTCTTAACTCATCGGCGTCAATCTTGGTTGCGGGGGGCTCAACAGCCGCAACGGATGCATAAGGCGAACTTACAAAAAGAACGAGCGCTGCCCTTAAAAAGCATTGACGAAAGGGAAGAAAATAAATGGGCGGCAGCATGACTTTGAAAATACGTGACTTTTGGTCTTAGCTCTCGGGCTTGAGAATCATTTTAGTGTTTGACAGCACGCGTAATGTTTCTGACCGCTGGTCAAGTAGAAGACCGTCACCCGTTAAGACGGAGGCGCCTCGCACGACCCGCACCGGCGCTGTGGTCTGGGCAGTCTGTGCCTTAAGGTCAAATCGGATCCAGGGGCTTGTGACCTCAAGGGCGGGTTCTTTGCCCTGGGCGGGCCGAGTCATGCGGGCATTACCGCGAATTTCAATATCTTGCTGATTGCCCGAAATAACGGCGGAGTCTGCTCGAGCTGACATTGCAAGGCCTGCCTGCGAAGGTGCGAGAGAGACAAGCTCGGGCTGATCGAGCAGGGCCTGACCGTCGTTGAAAAGATCAACCCGAGGTGCACGAACTTGATACTGCGCCTGCCCCTGTGCATTAGTCTGAAGAATTTCCGCGCGGGTGATGACTGTTGAGACAGAACCCGCGGGCCTTGACGAAGCGGGCGATGCCGACTGAGATACAAGTTCACTTAGCAGCCAGGCAGCAAGGGAAAGGAGGCCCACCATCCCAATTGAAAGCAGACTGCCGAGACGTTCGAGCACCGCAAGTCTCATGGGCCGTACTCCAGGAACAAGTCTGCAAAACAGCGAACGGCCCCCTGGCCGCCGGGCTTACCAGAGACCCAGTGGCTTACTTCTTGCGCCTGCTTCACCGCGTTTGGCACCGTGGCTGCAAAGCCTACTGCTTTAAGTACAGGAACATCGGCGAGGTCATCGCCCATGAAAGCGATGTTGGCCAGGCCGAGACCGGCCTTGTCTAACCAGGTTTGCAGGCATTCAAGCTTATTCCCAATGCCCTGAAAGACAGGGTCGACACCAAGTTCCTTAGCCCGCTGGCTAACAGATGGGTGACTACGGCCAGAAATAATGCCGACCTGCAGGCCCTGGCTGCGCATGGATTGTATGCCCTGACCATCATGCACATGGAAGCGCTTAAGGCTCTCGCCCTTTTCCCCGTAGAAAAGGCCGCCATCGGTCATTACGCCGTCAACGTCAAGAAAGACCGCCTTGATGTTTTTAAGTCGCTCGGCAGTATTCGAGGGGCTTCTTTGGGTGGCCATGGCGTGGGGGCTTAGATAATCTTGGACTCAAGAAGGTCGTGCAGGCCAACAACGCCTATGGGTGCTTTGCCGTCGTCCACGACCACCAGATGGTTAATACGTTGTTCGTCCATTAATCGAGCCGCTTCAGAGGCAAGGGCATCGGAGGCAATGGTTTTGACCTGACGGGTCATGATTTCTTTGACCGCCGTTTGGGCATGGAGAGTTTGTTTCTCAAGCACACGACGAAGGTCGCCGTCGGTAAAAATACCGGCGAGTTGACCTTTTTTGTCAACCACGCAGGTCATGCCCAGTCGCTTGCTGGTCATTTCAATAAGGGTCTGCGACAACAGGGCCGAATCAGAGACCTTGGGGACCTGGTCATCCTGTCGCATGACGTCGCTGACCCGAACCAGTAACCGCCTGCCAAGGCTGCCACCGGGGTGCGATCGAGCAAAGTCATCGGCACTGAAGCCATTGGCCTCAAGCACAGCAATGGCAAGCGCATCACCCAAGGCAAGCGCGGCGGTGGTGCTTGCTGTAGGAGCAAGGTTCAATGGGCAGGCTTCTTCCACCACAGAGGCGTCGATGTGGATATCGCTAAGGCGCGCAAGCCGTGACTGCGGGCGACCCGTCATGGCAATAAGCCGAATGCCCATTCGTTTAATGTGAGGCAGGACATCGCAGAGTTCTTCGGTCTCTCCCGAGTGGGAGATCGCAAGCACCAAGTCTTGCGGCTGGATCATGCCAAGGTCACCGTGCTTGGCCTCTGCTGGATGTACAAAAAGGGCGGGGGTCCCCGTTGAGGCAAAGGTGGCGGCAAGCTTTCTTGCAATATGGCCCGACTTGCCCATGCCCATGACCGCAAGCCGGCCGCTTTGGGAGCTTAAGCCTTGAATGGCCTGGACGGCCTGAATCACTTCGTCAGAAAGTTGGCCGCCGAGTCGCTCTATGGCCGAAGCCTCAATGCGAAGAACCCGTTTTACTGCGGCCAGGATCGAATGGGGGTCGCTTAAAACATGCTTGGATGCCTGCGCCGGCATGGTCATTGATGGCCTCACCTTGCTTGGCATGTGCAAGCCGGCTGGCTTGCGGACAGCCCGCAAGTTGGGGGTAAGGCTTTTGACAATGACATGCCTTCAGTTTAATAGAACTAGGCGTTTAGAATGGGGCTCTTCTTATTAATGACGGACTGACCGAGCCCTTGTTGCCTTTATCTCCTCTGTTGTTGGAGTTCCTTTTCCAATATGACTGCCGCTAGCCCGCTCGTCTTTTCCGAGGTCAGCTTCGGTTATGGCTCCAGGCCAGTCATTGATAACCTTAGTCTTGAGGTGAGGTCGGGCGAGGTGCTCGCTATTATGGGGGGCTCTGGCGTGGGCAAGACGACGCTGCTTCGGCTTATGACTGGCCTCGTCCCCGCGTCTGCAGGCAGTGTAAGCGCCTTTGCTCAGCCTCTAACCGGGGTAAGTCATGACGATCTCTTTGCTGTTCGAAGGCGCATGGGATTATTGTTCCAGTTCGGGGCACTTTTTACTGACCTGAGCTGTTTTGAGAATGTTGCATTTCCTCTGCGCGAGCACACATCGCTCTCGGAGCAGATGATTCAAGACGTTGTTCTATTGAAGCTGGAGTCGGTAGGGCTGCGCGGTGCTGCCGCCCTTATGCCTTCTGAGATATCGGGTGGTATGGCCCGAAGGGTTGCCCTGGCAAGGGCCATCGCGCTCGATCCTGAGCTTATTCTTTACGACGAGCCCTTCGCGGGCTTGGACCCCATCTCACTTGGGGTCACAGCTCGGCTCATCCGCCGGCTCAATGACGCCCTTGGGGCAAGTTCGGTTGTTGTCACCCACGACGTTGCAGAGACCTTCGCAATTGCCGACCGCATTGCGGTCCTGGCGCCAGGAGCATCGGGGGCTCGGCTTGTGGCGGTGGGAGATCCTGCTAGCCTTCGAGAATCCAATGACCCTTACCTGCGTCAATTTCTTAGTGGGCAGGAAGAGGGTCCTGTGGCTTTTCATTACCCCGCGCCCAATTTGGCAGAATCTTTTTTCGAGCCGGGTACGCGACCTTGAATAGAGCCTCACCTTCTGGCTTTAGAGCGCGCCTTGAATTGCTTGGCGCAGCGTTTTTGTCTGGGCTTGAGCAGGCAGGTGCCTTTTTGCTTTTACTTGTGTCTATTGCCCGTCGCCTGGGCATTCTAGTGACCCGCCCTCGACTGGTGGCGGCGCAGGTTCATTTTCTGGGGAATTATTCCCTCGCCATCATTTTAGTCTCGGGGCTCTTCGTTGGGCTTGTCCTTGGGCTTCAGGGCTATTACACGCTTCGTCGTTACGGATCGGAGGAGGCCTTGGGTCTGGTGGTAGCCCTTTCGCTCGTTCGTGAACTGGGCCCCGTGGTGACAGCCTTACTTTTTGCCGGTCGCGCAGGCACCGCACTGACTGCCGAAATTGGCCTAATGAAGGCCGGTGAGCAACTCTCGGCCATGGAGGCCATGGCTGTCGACCCGGTCACGCGTGTCCTAGCCCCTCGGCTTTTAGGCGGGCTGATTGCCGTGCCTGTTCTAGCAACTCTCTTTTCTGCCGTAGGCGTTCTGGGGGGCTGGCTGGTGGGCGTGGGGCTTATTGGAGTCGATCAGGGCGCCTTCTGGTCCCAAATGTCAGGCGGAGTAGCCGTTTACGAAGATATTTTGAATGGGCTCGTGAAAGCGCTCGTTTTTGGGCTGCTGGTCACCCAGATTGCCCTTTACTTCGGATACAGCGCCCGCCCGACCCCTGACGGCGTTTCGCGCGCAACCACAGCCACGGTGGTGGTTGGTTCGCTTGCTGTTCTGGGTTTTGACTTTATTTTGACCGCACTAATGTTTAGTGGGTTTTAGTGGATGGTCTGATACCCTAGCCTTTATGCAACGTTCTATTAATCTTGCCGTCGGTGTTTTCTTGGTTTTAGGCCTTGGAGGCCTTCTTTTTCTTGCGCTCAAAGTAAGCAACCTTATGGGATCGTCAGTGCCTAATGGTTACCAGGTCTATGCCTTGTTCGATGACATTGGCGGCCTGAAGCCCAGCTCGGCCGTGCGCAGCGCAGGCGTATTGGTGGGCCGTGTTCAGTCTATTGACTTTGACGATCAGCGCTACCAGGCAAGGGTCACCCTCCTGCTTGACGGTAATGTCCAGTTTCCGAAAGACAGCTCTGCGCAAATTCTGACCTCAGGCCTGCTCGGCGAGAAATATATTGGCCTGCAGCCGGGTGCTGACACGGAAATGCTCGCCAGTAACGACCGAATCGTTATTACTCAGTCTGCTGTTGTTCTAGAAAATCTTATTTCTCAGTTTCTTTATAACCGTCCGTCCTCTCAGCCTGCAGCAGCAGAAGCACCTGCAGGATCGGCCTCGGGTGGTGTCTCCCTGCCCAGCCTTCAATAGGTTTTTCAATGTTGCGCCGTGTCCTCTTTGCCTGCCTTTTGCCCTTTGTGTTTTTGACCGGCTGCGCATCGCTGCCCCCCGGGCATGTTGCCGACGAAAGAGACCCTTGGGAGCGCTACAACCGCGTCATGTTTAGCTTTAACGAGGGCGTTGATAAGGCTGTGTTGAAACCCGTTGCCCAGACCTACAAGGCCAACATTCCTGAAGTTATTCGGGATCGCGTTTCCAATTTTTTCGGGAACTTATCCGACCTTGCCTCGGTGGTGCACCATACTCTTCAGGCCGAGCCGCGTTCTGCACTTGAATCGACAGGCCGTTTTGTTGTGAATTCCACAGTGGGCCTTTTGGGCTTGTTTGATCCAGCTACAAGCATTGGCCTGTCGCGCACCAACGAAGATGCGGGACTTACCCTGGGGCGCTGGGGTGTAGGCCATGGCCCTTACGTGATGCTCCCGCTTCTTGGTCCAAGTAGCCTTCGCGACGCTCTGGGTACGGCCGCCGATATGCAGATGGACCTTACCGGTGAAATACTCAATCCCGACACAACCCAACGCGTCGCCTTGAACAGCTTACGCGTTGTTGACGTGCGCACAAGGCTTCTTGAACTTGAGAAGGGTGTCGACCTTATCTCTTTTGACCGCTACGTTTCTGTGCGCTCGGCTTATTTTGGTCGTCGTGAGAGGCTGCTTGAGCAAGGCGAGGCGCAATGAACGGCATCCTCTCCCCAGTTCTGGTTAGAACTCTGTCTGTTTGGATTGCGGGACTTCTTCTTTGCATGGGTGCTTTGACCTCGCCGATTGAGGCAGTCTCGCCCGAATCCGAACCTACAAAGGCCGCTTCCCCAACTCTAATTGCCCAGGCCTCTGTGGCGGGGTTATCTCCTGAAGATGTTGTCCGGGGGGTGACCCAAGATGTCATTAATTTATTTAAATCCGACCGAAGCCTGACGCAACGCCCAGACCCCGAGAGGGTTATGTCAATTGTGAATGAGCGGGTCATGCCGGTGGTGAATTTTAGTCGTATGACAGCCCTGTCGGTGGGCCGCTATTGGAATCAGGCTTCTGCAGAGCAAAAGCAGCAGCTTATGAATGCCTTTCGAGAGCTGCTCGTGCTCACCTACTCCGAGGCCGTTACGTATGCCCCTGAGGCCACCATACAGGTTCGTCCTGGTCGTTACCTTTCCACCGATGACGACGTGATTGTGCGCACCCTTCTACAGCGTCCCGCCAAAGAGCCCATTCCCATTGACTATCGCATGCAAAGAACAGCCTCGGGCTGGAAGGTTTATGACTTCAACGTTCTGGGTCTTTGGATGGTCGAGCACTATCGCGCTCAGTTTGCTCAAATTATTTCTGCCCGTGGCATCGATGGGCTTATTGCCGTCTTGAATGAAAAGAACACAAGCCTAAGGCAGGCGCGTTCGGCAAAGCCTTAGTCGTTAAGCGAAAAGCTTAGGTGGTGGCGCCCTACTTTTCACCGCCCTTATTCGTCTTAGAGCCCCCTGAACGCATGACTTCATTGACCTATTAAACGCATGACAACTTCGACAAACGCCCCTGTCTCGTGCATTGAACTTCACGGCGAACTCGTGCGCGCTCAGGTGGCTTCCCAGCTTGCCGCTTGGCAGAGTGCTTTTCGTGTTTTTCTCACTCAGTCTCTAGCCCTGAGTTCTTCGCAGTCTCCGCTTGTCATAAGCCTTAGCGGTGTTGAGAGGGTTGATACGGCAGGCCTTGCCGTTCTTTTGCACATAGCCCGCGAGGCAAGCCGAAACAAAACGGAGATTCTTTTTAAAGACCCGCCCGCGCAGCTTCTTGCTCTTGCGCAGCTTTCCTCCTTAACCAAGCTTCTGCGCTTCGTATGAGCCCTGCCGTTGTTTTTCATTCGGTGACGAAGCAGTACTCGGCCAGGTTCGGTGAGCCTTTGCTCGCGCTTGATCGGGTTGACTTTCAGATTGAGCGAGGTGAGTTTTTTGGACTGCTCGGGCCCAATGGCGCAGGTAAGACGAGTCTTATTCAGATTATGGCGGGCCTCTCTGCCCCAAGCTCAGGCCATGTTGAGGTCTTGGGGGAACGAGTCGACTTAAACCCAAGTCTGACGCGGCGCAGACTTGGTGTGGTACCTCAAGAACTTGTCTTCGACCCGTTTTTTACCGTACGCGAGACTCTGGAGATTCAGTCCGGATTTTTTGGTCTTTCAAATAACGGGGATTGGATTGATGAGTGCCTGGAGTCTCTTGGCCTCGCCGATAAAGCGCAGACCAATCTTCGTGCGCTGTCTGGCGGCATGAAACGTCGCGTCCTTGTGGCTCAAGCGCTTGTTCATCGTCCGCCCGTTATTGTTCTTGATGAGCCCACGGCAGGTGTTGATATCCAACTTCGAGAAAGTCTCTGGTCCTTTATTGGGGGATTAAACAAAAAGGGGCACACGATCTTGCTAACAACCCATTATCTCGAGGAGGCAGAGGCCTTGTGTGGCCGGGTCGCCTTCCTAAAAAAAGGTAGGCTCATGGCCGTAAGGTCTACCCATGAATTGCTTGCACAGGAGGGCCGTCTTGAGTCAGTCTTTCGTCGCATTCTGTCCCAAGACCTTGAGTCTGAGAAGGCTTAGAATGTAGCTATGGTTCAGCCCAGCGACATAGAAAATTACATCCGCCAAGGCCTTGACTGCTCGCACCTTCATGTTGAGGGTGATGGACATCACTTCGAGGCCGTCATCGTGAGCTCAAGCTTTGAGGGTCTTCGTTTGGTCGCCCGGCACCAGAAAGTCTACGGGGTCTTGGGCGATCGCATGCGCCAAGAAATTCACGCCTTGTCTATGAAGACGCTCACCCCGCAGGAATGGTCTACCCAGTCCTCGCGGCCTCTAAGCTAGTACAGCAGTTTTATGGATCGTTTCCTTATAGAAGGCGGCCGACCGCTTGAGGGCGAGGCCTTTGTCTCCGGGGCAAAAAATGCAGCCCTTCCCATTCTTTGCGCGAGTCTTTTAAGCTCTCAGCCATTAGTGGTTCGTAACCTTCCGCCTCTACGGGATGTGCGCACCATGACCAAGCTCCTAACCGGCATGGGCGTTGTGGCTCAGACTCTTTCAAGTGAAGGCTCGGGTCAAGAGGTTATTAAGCTAGAGGCGGGTAATGTCGATAAGCTCGAGGCCCCTTACGAGCTTGTGAAAACCATGCGAGCCTCTATATTGGTGCTTGGCCCCATGCTTGCCCGGTTTGGTCAGGCGTTGGTGAGTCTTCCGGGAGGCTGTGCCATTGGGCAAAGGCCCGTCGATCAGCATATTCGTGGCCTTCAGGCCATGGGTGCATCGGTAGAGGTGCAGCGTGGCTACTTGGTGGCTAGGGCCTCTCGTCTTAAGGGCGCCCACATCGCCACCGACATGGTGACTGTGACAGGCACAGAAAATCTCATGATGGCTGCCTGCCTCGCCGATGGCTGCACCGTTATTGACAATGCGGCCCGCGAGCCCGAGGTGGTTGATCTGGCTCAGTGCCTTATTGCTATGGGAGCCAAAATTTCGGGAGCGGGCACAGACCGCATCGTGATTGAAGGCGTTCGCGAACTTCGTGGCGCTGACCACTCGGTTATGCCCGACCGTATCGAGGCAGGCACATTTCTTTGTGCGGTGATGGCCACCGGTGGCGAGGTGCTACTGAAAGGGGCTTCGGAGTCGCATATGGCAGCAACGCTCGATAAGCTTCGGCAGTCGGGCCTGCAGGTGCGCGCAACGGATGATGGTCTTTGGGCCAAGGCCGACAAAAAGCCCTTACCTGTGGATATTCGTACGGCGCCTTATCCAGGTTTTGCCACCGACATGCAGGCGCAGTTCATGGCTGTTAATACCATTGCTCAGGGTACGAGTACGGTAGCGGAAACTATTTTTGAGAATCGGTTCATGCATGTGCAGGAACTTCAGCGGCTTGGCGCCCAAATTCGTATCGACGGCCACACTGCCATTATTCAGGGTGTGAAGAAGTTAACCGGAGCTGCCGTAATGGCCACTGACCTTCGCGC
Organism: Burkholderiaceae bacterium; assembly: GCA_023261135.1. Lineage (GTDB taxonomy): Bacteria > Pseudomonadota > Gammaproteobacteria > Burkholderiales > Burkholderiaceae_A > Hahnella. The sequence continues at coordinate 21,590 of JALRJP010000002.1, forward strand.
TTCGGCAGGCCTTGTTATTGCAGGCCTGGTTGCCGAAGGCGAGACCGAAATCGACCGTATTTATCATCTTGACCGCGGCTACGATCGTATGGAGGACAAGCTCATTGGCCTTGGAGCTTGCGTTCGCCGCGTTAAGTCGCCATGATCACTGTCGCACTCTCGAAGGGCCGAATTCTTGGCGAGGCGCTGCCTCTGCTTAATGCCGTTGGTATTGCCCCAAGCGAAGACCCCGAGAAGACACGTCGCCTTGTTGTTCCTAGTCTTCGCCAGGATGTTCAACTGCTCCTGGTTCGGGCTAGCGACGTGCCGACCTATGTGCGTTATGGCGGTGCTGACCTTGGTCTTGTGGGCTCTGACGTCCTTCAGGAGCAGGGTCTTGAGGGCCTATACCAGCCTGTCGATTTGGGCATCGGCCGTTGCCGACTCAGCCTAGCCGCCGCAAAAAATTTCGATGTCCATCGCCAGCTTGTTGCTGGGAGCCGTCTGCGAGTAGCAACCAAGTACACCCGTCTTGCGAGGGATTACTTTTCGGCCCAAGGCATTCATGCGGACCTTATTAAGCTTTATGGTTCCATGGAGCTTGCACCGATCATGGGCCTTGCCGATGTCATTGTCGACCTTGTCTCCACGGGCGCTACGCTTGCTGCGAACGGTCTGGTCGAGATAGCTCCCATTGCCGATGTCTCCTCTCGGCTTGTGGTGAATCAGGCCTCTTTAAAGCTGCACCAGGCGACAATCGTTCCCTTAATTCAGGCCTTCGAGGCCGCTACCCATTCGACATAAAGGCATAGGCTTTTCAACATGCTTCACCTTAATAGCCAGCAGGCAGGTTTCCAGAAGGTCTTCCAAGATCGACTTGCCTTTGAGCCAAGTCTGGATGTCTCTGTCATGGAGTCTGTCCGTGCGGTTCTTGCCAGCATTCGCCAAGAAGGTGATGACGCGGTTATTCGCTACACCCGTCAGTGGGATGGCTTATCTGTCTCGTCTTTTCACGAGCTTGAGGTTACGAAGGATGTTATGCGGACCGCCTTCAAGGGGCTTGATGAGGCTCGGCGTAATGCACTTGAGACTGCCGCACGCCGCATTCGAGACTTTCATGAGGCTCAGAAGCAGGAGTCTTGGTCGATGGATGACGGGCAAGGCTCAGTTCTTGGTCAGCGAATAACGCCCATTGACCGGGCGGGCCTTTATGTTCCTGGGGGCAAGGCCGCTTATCCCTCGTCGGTCCTTATGAACGCTATTCCTGCAAAGGTCGCGGGCGTCAACGAGCTCATCATGGTAGTTCCGACACCCGGCGGTGAGCGCAACGAGCTGGTGCTTGCGGCGGCCTATCTTGCAGGTGTTGATCGAATCTTCACCATTGGGGGGGCACAGGCTGTGGGCGCCCTTGCCTTTGGAACGCAGTCTGTACCTGCAGTCGACAAGATTGTCGGGCCAGGCAATGCCTATGTGGCCGAGGCCAAGCGCCAGGTTTTTGGGCGTGTGGGTATTGACATGATTGCCGGGCCCTCTGAAATTCTAGTGATCTCCGACGGAACGGTCTCTCCCCAATGGGTAGCCATGGACCTCTTCTCGCAGGCCGAGCACGACGAGATGGCGCAGTCCATCTTGCTAAGTACGAGCCCTCAGCACAGCCTTGAAGTTCTGCAGGCAGTCAAGGCCCTGCTTCCCGAAATGCCAAGGCGGGCTGTCATTGAGAAGTCGCTTGCCGACCGCGGCCTAATTGTTGATGTTCAGTCTATGCAAGAGGCCTGCGAATTGGCCAGTCTTGCCGCGCCCGAGCACCTTGAAATTCTTACGCAAGGCCCTGAACAGTGGGCCGATAAAATTCGCCATGCAGGGGCTATTTTTATGGGACCGTTTGCCTCAGAGTCTCTTGGTGATTACTGTGCAGGCCCTAACCATGTCTTGCCAACCATGCGAAGCGCGCGCTTTTCATCTCCGCTTGGTGTTTACGATTTTCAAAAGCGCACCAGTATGTTGAAGGTCTCGGAGGCGTCCGCCCAAAGCTTAGGCGCGGTAGCTGCTGAGCTTGCTTGGGGGGAGGGCCTTGCGGCCCATGCTCGCGCTGCGGAACTTCGCATGCAGCCCGTGCCCAAGCCACGCTACGAGTAGCTAGACACCAACGACCCCGTTCGAGCGGCGGCTGCCTTGGCTATAAGGTCTTAGCTGTACTTAGCTGGTTTCAGGACAGTCTCGCTTATTCCTGAAGCCAGCGGGCAACATCGGGCGCGAAATAACTCAAGATGCCATGAGCTCCAGCCCGTTTAAATCCGAGTAAGGACTCCATGACAGCCTGTTGCTCATTCAGCCAACCTTGGGCGCATGCGGCCTTAATCATGCTGTATTCACCGCTTACCTGATAGGCAAAGGTGGGCATGCCAAAAGCCTGACGAACTCGATAGACGATGTCTAGGTAAGGCATACCAGGCTTGACCATAACCATATCCGCACCTTCGGCAATATCCATTCCCACCTCCCGCAATGCTTCGTCGCCATTGGCGGGATCCATCTGATAGGTTTTCTTGTCGGCTTTGCCTAGGTTGACTCCGGAACCCACGGCATCCCGAAATGGTCCGTAATAGCTCGATGCATACTTTGCAGCATAGGCCATGATCCGCGTATGAATTTGGCCGTTGACCTCGAGGATTTTGCGGATCGCACCAATACGTCCGTCCATCATGTCCGATGGCGCGACGATATCGGCGCCTGCCTGCGCCTGAATAAGCGCCTGCCTGGTTAGTACCTCGACGGTCTCGTCGTTAAGAAGTCTGCCGTGGTCGTCAAGCAGCCCATCTTGTCCATGGCTGGTGTATGGATCTAGGGCTACATCGGTCATGACCCCTAAATTAGGAAATTCTCGCTTAATCTGGGCGACTGTCCTGGGCACCAGGCCATTGGGGTTAAAAGACTCACTACCTGAGGGGTCTTTCTTGTCGGCTTCGATGACGGGAAAAAGGGCAAGAACTGGAATTGCAAGTTTTGAGGCCTGTTCGGCAAGTGGCAGGAGGAGGTCAAGGCTTAAACGCTCCACCCCAGGCATGCTCGTGACTTTCTCCCGTCTTCCGGAGCCTTCTGTTACAAAAACAGGGTAAATAAGGTCGTTAACCGAGAGTGAGTTCTCGCTAACAAGCCGGCGTGACCAGTCGTCTCGGCGTTGCCGGCGGGCTCTAAAACTGGGAAATTGGGACGGGGTCATTCGGCAGACTCCTTCAAGCTGCTCCCTGAGGGAATTGAAAAATAATTTTTGCTGGCATAAAAAAAGGTGCAATTTCTTTGAAATTCTGTGAAACTTCTTTTGTGGCGCTCTGTCCTAGACAACAGACGTCATGTCTCCCGCTTCTCCTCCCTGAGCGGGCGCCTTCACAAAGGCATTATCGCCGGTAGCCTCGCTACCGGCTTTTTTTTGCCCTAACCATTCGGCAATTTTCTCGAGAACTGCCTCCCGGCCCGTCTGCTTAAGCCCAGAAAAGAGCGATGCGGAAACTGCACCCCCCCAAACGTTAGACCGCTCTGAAATAAGTGCGTTGACTGTGCGTAGCGTCTGAGCCTGTTGCTGGCGCCCAAGCTTGTCAGCCTTGGTGAGAAGAATGTGGACCGGCCGCTGCCGCGGCCCAAACCAGTCGAGCAACTGAGTGTCAAGCATACCGAGTGGATGACGACAGTCGCAGACAAGAAGGAGCCCCATAAGGTTAGGTCGTGTAGCGAGGTAGCGTGACAACTCAAGCTGCCACTGTTTTTGAATTTGCTTGCTTACGGCCGCGTATCCGTAGCCTGGCAGGTCTACGAGGCGACCGATTTCCTCGTCATTATCGAAGAGCCCAAAAAGATTAATGAGTCGAGTACGCCCGGGGGTCTTGCTGGCAAAGGCGAGCCGTCGTCTCTGGCAGAGTACATTCAGTGTGGTGGACTTCCCGGCGTTTGAGCGCCCGGCAATTGCAAACTCAGGCGCCGACGGGCTCGGCAATTGATCAACACGGGCGGCACTTTTAAGAAACGCAATGCCGGACAGTCGGCGGGAAAGCCAGTCGGCCTCGGCAGAAGGGGGGCTAGGGGCATTCTGACTGCGGGTTTGCACTAAACTAGACATTTCTCATTGAACCAGTTAGCAGTTTACGAACTCTCATACGAGTCACTGAAGTGACCCATAGGTAAAAGGCCATTGAAACCATGATTACACAAGCTTCCTCTTGCCGTCCTCTCTTTCGTTTCAGCCCGCTGTCTCACAATGCATTGGGGCATCTGTTCTTAGGTACCTTCAAGCGCGCTCTTGCGCCCCTTTCCGCATGCCTGGTTATGGCTGCCTCGGTGGGAGGTCTTCAGGCGGCCACCCCTCCCAAGCTAGTGGCTGCCGACCTTGCAAAGGGTCAGGCCGTTGCCTCTGCGGTCTGTATTGCCTGTCACGCAGCCGACGGTAACAGTGCAATCTCCATCTATCCCATTCTTGCAGGCCAGCACGCCGGTTATTTGGCAAAGCAATTACATAATTTTCAAGTCAAGCCAGGAGCAGCAGGAGCCGAGCGCGCAAATGCTGTTATGGCGGGGTTTGCGGCCTCGCTCTCAGAGCAGGATATAAACAATGTATCGGCGTATTACGCGGCGCAGGCCATTAAGCCGTCTTATTCCAAGGACAAAGACATTATTGAGAGAGGTCAGCGCATCTATCGAGCAGGCATTCCCTCGCAGGGCGTTCCCGCTTGCGCAGGCTGCCATGGCCCCAACGGCAAAGGCATTCCTGCACAGTACCCAAGGCTCTCCGGCCAACATGCCGATTACACGGCAGCAACCTTGGCAGCGTTTAAGTCGGGTGAGCGGGCCAATAGCACTCAGATGATGTCAATTGCCAAAGGCATGAACGAGGGCGACATGAAGTCTGTAGCAGAGTACCTTGCAGGACTCCGATAAGCCCTCTACTGCCGGTATAGAACTCAAGGCCGGCTCGGCCTGGGTTCGGGAAACCATTGAGCTTTTAAGCTCGATGCGCTTCGCTATTTCTGCCTTGTCTGTGCTCTGCATTGCAAGTGCAATTGGCACCATTGTTCCGCAGGCCTCGCCCGATATTAACTATGTGAACCAGTTTGGGGCTTTCTGGGCCGAAGTCTTCGGTGCCTTCGACGTTTTTCGTGTCTATAACGCGCCATGGTTCTTGGTCTTTATGGCGCTTATGCTTGTATCGACCACCCTCTGCCTTATTCGCAACACACCCAAAATGGTTCGGGAGGCAAGGTTGTGGCCCGTCCACGTTCGTGACCGAGCCTTTGTGGCTTTTAGTCATCGCCACGAGAATCCCGTTGCCAGCGAATCTCAGGCGGGGCTCTCTGTTCAGCAAGCCACGGACTGGTTGAAGTCCCGAGGGTATGGCATTAAGAGCCCCTCCTCTGACGATGCCAGCCTACCTGTCGTTGTTGCAAAAAAAGGCGGATCCAATCGGCTTGGATACGTTGCAGCGCATCTGGCTATTGTTGTTATTTCTTTGGGGGGCCTTCTTGATAGCGAAATCCCCACGCGTGCCGCAGCCTGGTGGTGGGACAAGGCGCCGGTGAATCTTTCCGGACTTAATTCGGCAGACGACGTTCCCTCCTCCGCCAAGATGCCTCAGGCCACACCAACCTACAGGGCAAACCTGTTAATCCCCGAGGGGCAGACCTCTGATCTTGCGGTCATAAACAAGCCGGGTGGTGCTCTGCTACTAGACCTTCCTTTTGAACTTACGCTTAAGGAGTTTCGGGTCGATTACTACAGCACCGGCATGCCCAAGCTCTTTGCGAGCCAAGTCGTGCTTAAAGACAAAATAGATGGCACGGTTCGTGAGGCCACTATCGAGGTTAATAAGCCACTCATTCACCGGGGTGTGGCGATCTACCAGTCAAGCTTTGATGACGGAGGGTCCAAGCTTAAACTCGTGGCGCACCCTTTGAATGGGCCCATAAGGCAGTTGCTACCTATTGAGCTGGCCGTAGGGCAGTCTGTGCCTTTGCGCAGTGAGGGCCAGACCTTAGCCCTTGAGATCTCGGGATTCAAGGCCATAAACGTTGAAAATATTGGTGATCAAGCGCCTATTGAAGACCCGTTTAAGAAGCACGTGGCTGCGGTTCTATCCCCCGCAGTGAATGCCACCAAGAGCAAGAATCTAAGGAATGTTGGACCCAGCTTTAATTACAAGCTTCGTGACACGGCCGGTCAGGCAAAAGAGTTTCACAGTTATATGCTCCCCATCGACCTTGATGGCGCTCCGGTCTTTCTTATTGGTGTTCGCGACAGTCCGGATGAGAGCTTTCGCTATCTTCGTATCCCTGCCGATGAGAACGGCTCGCTTCAGGAGTACATGCGACTTCGTGTGGCCATGGCAAATCCTCAGGTTCGACAAAGGGCTGCAGAAATTTTTGCTCAGCGCTCTGCCCCTGACAATCTTGCGCCCGCATTAGCCAGCAGCGCGCAGAGGTCCCTCGATGCCGTGGCAGAGGGCGGTCTTCAGGGTCTGGCTGATCTTCTCGAGCAGACCGTACCCGAGGCCGAGCGTGACCGGGCTGCCGATGTTGTCGTGCGCATGCTGACCTCGGCCTTTTGGGAGGTCTGGCAGCTTGCCCGCCTGACCGATGGCTTGCCAAGGCTCGAGCAAAACGACCAGACCTTGAACTTTACCCAGCGGGCACTGAATGCCTACAGCGACAGCCAGCTCTTCGGTGCTCCGCTGTTGGTGATGCTCGATGACTTCGAACAAGTTCAGGCCTCCGTTTTTCAAGTAACTCGGTCACCGGGAAAGACCACGGTCTACCTAGGCTGTTTGTTGCTAACCATCGGAATTTTCGCCATGCTCTACATTCCAGAGCGTCGAGTCTGGGTCTGGCGCAGCGTGAATGAGTCGGGACAGGTGGAGTCGGTTCGCTTGGCCGCCTCAACAACTCGGCATTCGCTTGATTTTGATCGTGAATTTCAGGAACTTCGCGCTTCTATAAAACCTCATTAGCAAGGGCGCAACTGCGGGAGTAACGAATGAACACAGCTACAGCAAACACAGCAACGGCAGCTGAACTCACAATGCCGTCTCCAGCCGTTCGGGCCGTTGGGCGTGAGCGAATCGGCGTGCTTGATTTCGGTTTCTTTCTCATTCTTGCGCTCGGCGCGGCCTATGTAAGTCAGCAGTACGGGTCGTCCATGGATATCTATGAGACGGTTATTCTCTGGGCCTGTGTGCCATCCATCGCCTTCCTTGGATGGCTCTGGCCGGCCCTGCGCCCTTACTTTATTGGCTGCGCCGTCCTTGCCCTTATTGGTATTTCAGCCTACGGGGGAACGTCTCAGGGGGCTGAAGATAAGTTCCTGTTGAAATATTTTCTGTCTTCGCAGTCCGCGATTCTATGGATGTCGGTCTTATTCCTGTTTTCTTCGGTCATGTACTGGGTCGGTACTTTCTCGCAGGGTCAGACAGCACTGTGGATGGGCTCGGTCACGGCGTGGGCGGCCTGTGTCATGGGCTTTGTTGGTCTGCTTGTGCGCTGGTATGAGTCCTACCTTATTTCCCCCGATGTTGGCTATATCCCTGTAAGCAACCTCTACGAGGTTTTCATCTTATTTGCGGTCATCACCTCCATGTTTTACCTTTACTACGAACGTCGATACCAGACGCGTGCACTGGGGGGCTTTGTTTCTCTTGTGGTTGTTGCTGCTGTGGGCTTTCTCTTGTGGTACTCGGCCACACGCTCTGCCCACGAGATCCAACCGCTTGTGCCAGCCCTGCAGTCGTGGTGGATGAAAATCCACGTGCCCGCCAATTTTGTTGGCTATGGCACTTTCTCTATCGCCGCCATGGTGGGCTTTGCTTACCTTATTAAGTCCAAGGCAGAAGAGACGTCGCTGAAGTCGTTCATTCCCTTGTTCATATTCGGCGTTCTTCTTTGTGCAGAGCCTCTTGTTTTCCGTCGCTCAGGCTTGCCTGATTACTGGGCACTTTACTTCGGTCTTTCCGCAGTTTTTGTTGGGACGATTATTGTTTTTCGTCGTCGTATTGCAGAGAAGTTGCCGACCCTCGAGGTGCTCGACGATGTTATGTACCGAGCCATTGCCATTGGCTTTGCCTTCTTTACCGTAGCCACTATTCTGGGGGCATTGTGGGCCGCGGAGGCCTGGGGTACCTACTGGCAATGGGACCCTAAGGAAACCTGGGCGCTCATTGTCTGGTTGAACTACGCTGCCTGGCTTCACTTGCGCCTAGTGAAGGGTCTGCGCGGACAGTTCGCAGCCTACTGGTCCCTTGTTGGTTTACTGATTACAGGCTTCGCCTTCTTAGGGGTCAATATGTTCTTGTCAGGTCTGCATTCCTATGGGCAGTTATAAGGCTCTTGTAGGCCCATCCGCACCGAAGGCCTCGGAGATAACACCCGAGGCCTTTTTTCTAAATAGGCGTCGCCTTACGACAGCGCTTGCCTGTGGTTCTGGGCTTGCCCTTGGTACCTTGCCCAAGACAGCAACAGCAAAATCAACGGCGGCTGGGCTTGCTGTTCCGCAACCTTTGTCTGCCCGGCCTAGCGCGTGGACGCTTATGGATAAGCCCACCGAGTCTCATCACTTCCTTAGCTACAACAATTTCTACGAGTTTGGCACTGACAAATCTGACCCTGCAGAGTATGCGCCTTCGCGTCTTATTGTTGAGCCATGGACGCTACGCGTTGAGGGCCTTGTCTCTAAGCCCAGGACCTTCAATATGCAAGAGCTAGCAAAGCTTGGCGCCTTGGAAGAACGGGTCTACCGGCTTCGTTGTGTCGAGGGCTGGTCCATGATTGTCCCCTGGATTGGTCTTCCTCTGGCAAGCCTGATTAAGCAGGTCCAGCCTCTTGGTTCGGCAAAGTACTTGCAGTTTGTGAGTCTTGCCGATGAAAAGCAGATGCCGGGCCTACGCTCTGATGTCTTGCAGTGGCCGTATCGTGAGGGCCTGCGAATGGACGAGGCCGTGCACGACCTTACACTGCTTACGCTGGGCGCTTACGGTAAGACACTGGCCGCTCAAAACGGAGCGCCGGTTCGGCTTGTGGTGCCTTGGAAATACGGATTCAAAAGTGCCAAGTCCATTGTTGCCATTCAGTTTGTTGAGCAACAGCCTCAAATTAGTTGGCAAAAGGCGGCGGCCCATGAGTATGGTTTTTACTCCAACGTAAACCCCGAGGTACCCCACCGCCGGTGGTCTCAGGCCACGGAGCGCCGCATTGGAGAGGGCGGGTTATTTGCGCCGCGGCGGCCTACTTTAATGTTCAACGGCTATGCGGAACAGGTGGCCTCACTTTATATCGGCATGGACCTACGAAGGTACTACTAGCTTGCTTGTAGCGAGCCTTCAGGCTTGGGCCGCATTACCTTTGATGCTTGGCGGTCTTGTTCTTGTTGGGGCGGTTGACCTTGGCGCCAACCCTCAAGAGTCTATTATTCGGGGCCTTGGCCAGGCGAGTCTTAGCCTGCTCATTTTTGCCTATGCCATAACGGCCTTGGAGCGGCTTTGGCAAAATCTTGTTGCAGCAGGCTTTGGCTATGGGGTGACACGGGCGAAACCCTTCGGTCTTGTCGTGGCGCGACGCGGCATAGGTCTATGGGCCCTTACCTATGCGCTGCTTCATCTTCTGGCTTATTGGCTCTTTGAGCTAGACCAAGACACATGGCAGGTCTTGGTTGATTTTTTTCGCAGGCCTTTTGTAACCCTTGGCATGCTTGCGCTTTTGATCATGCTCGCCTTGGGTGTTACATCGAACCGATTCAGCATGCAAAGGCTTGGCCCTTCATGGAAGAAGCTTCATCGGCTTATTGGGCTGATTGTAATTCTCTCGCTTCTTCACTATGCCTTGCACAAGGCCGGAAAGAACGACTTTGTTGAGCCCTTAGCCTTTGGACTGGTTGCAGTGGCCGCTTGGCTTTTAAAGCTTAGACGTCCTAGTTGAACCGAGCTGCTTACGTTCGACTGGGTTTTTCGAAAAACGGCATCAGTCCCAGAGGTCTCTCGGAATTTTTTCAAGCTCAATGAGATCCTCAAAGGTTTCCCGACGTCGGATGAGATCGACCTGACCGCTTTCGCGGAGCAGGACTTCGGGCGGGCGTGGTCGACTGTTGTAGTTCGAGCCCATGGTACTTCCGTAGGCACCCGCCGAGGCGAAGGCCAGAAGGTCGCCTTCGAACAGGCCAAGGCTTCGGTCGCGGGCAAGCCAGTCGCCGGTTTCACAGACAGGGCCCACCACGTCCCATCTGCGTAATTCAGCCTTGGGCTGACTGGGATGCAAAAGCATAAGGTCGTGCCATGCCTGATAAAGGCTTGGGCGCATGAGGTCATTCATGGCGGCGTCCACAACAGCAAAGTGCTTGGCCTCGGGATCGCTCGATGGCTTGAGCAAAAGCACCTGGCTCAATAGCAGCCCGGCTGCACCTACAATGGAGCGACCCATTTCAAAGACCACTTGAGGTTCTTTGCAGCCCGTTGACTGTGCCCAGTTCGCGACCATTTGCAGGCCTTGATTCTTAAGCTCATCAGCCGACGGCGGCTGCTCGTCGTGATAACAAATGCCGAGTCCCCCGCCAAGGTCGATGTGCTCGAGCTCGATGCCCAGGCCGTGAAGGTCGGTTGCAAAGAGGAGTAGGCGCTGCGTGGCATCCTGAAAAGGTTTCAGCGTTGTTATTTGTGAGCCAATATGGCAGTCGACCCCGACCACTCGAAGATGCCTGTTTTTAAGCGCGCGCTTGTAGCCCTCGAGCGCATCTTGAATGCCCAGGCCAAACTTATTCTCTTTGAGGCCCGTTGAAATATAGGGATGGGTCTGTGCATCGATATCCGGGTTCACGCGAATGGAAATGGGTGCGATCCGCTTTAGCGAGCTAGCTACCGATGCAAGCTGATCGAGCTCGGCCAGGCTCTCGACGTTAATACAACCAATGCCCTGCTCAAGTGCATAACGCAACTCATGAATTGATTTTCCAACTCCGGAGAAGACCACGCGCTCGGGATGACCCCCTGCAGCAAGGACTCGGCGCAACTCGCCTGCTGAGACGATATCGAAGCCCGCCCCCGCGCGGGCGAGAATCCGAAGAACAGCCAGATTGGAGTTTGCCTTTACTGCGAAACAGATGCGAGCAGACCGACCTTCGGGGTCTGGGCGTGCAAGCGTGGCGTAAGCCTCCAGAATGGCGGCTTCGGAGTATACGTAGCAAGGCGTACCCCATTGACGAGCAATATCAGCAAGCCGAACACCTTGGCAATAAAGCCAGCCTTCTTTCGCTTCATAAGGCCAGGGCAGGGACTGCGGTCTTGCTGTGGTCATGGCTTTGGCTTGTTGGTGTTTGGCTGCTGGGGGCCGGATACGGCAGGGCCTGAACCAAGCGGAGTGTCAGGCGTTTCAAAAGGCGTGACGGGTTGAGGGAACTCTGGGCTAGGCATATAGAGCGGACCTTTTTGGCCGCAGCCCGTGAGCAAACAAAGCGAGGCGATGATCAGGCCCGCAAGGCCCAATCCGCAACTCGTCTGCCGACAGACAAACCTCTGGGCAGTTTCGACCGATGCACCAGACGGTCCATACGCGCACAGAGGGTAGGTGATTGAGCTTCTTGGACGCACGTATCTCCTCAAACTGTCGTAACCTTTACGCTGTGAGTATGAACGAAACCCAGTACCTTCAAAAAATTGAAGAAGCCTTTGAATGGGCCGAATCGGTTGTTGACGACTGGGCCTCGCGGTATGACATGGATCTTGAGTCCAAACGCATGGGCTCGGTTCTTGAGGTGGAGTTCGAGTCGGGTCAGAAAATTATTCTTAATGCGCAGGCCCCCACGCAACAACTCTGGCTGGCGTCGGTTGAGGGCGCGCATCATTTTGTCTGGCAGATCAATGAGCAGGCCTGGCTGGATACCCGGGGGCACGGATTTTTTCCTAACGTGTTTTTGAGACACGCCAAGTCAATTACCGGGCTTTCCAGTCTGGCCTTTCTGGAAGAGTAACTCTTCAATCGTCACCGGGTCTTCAAGGCCCAGGTTCGAAACGCCAACCCCAGGCGCACTGCCGGGGGTGTAAAGCTCTCCATTAATACGTAAGACACCCTCTGGCATAGCAGGAGTGGCAATAGGCACCTTTTTCAAGGCCTCCCGCATAAAGTCCATCCAGATGGGAAGCGCAAGTCCACCGCCTGTCTCCCGCTCGCCCAAAGACCTAGGCTGGCCATAGCCCACCCAGGCCAAAGCTGCGATATTTCGCTGATAGCCGGCAAACCAGGCATCTTGTGCATCGTTGGTTGTGCCGGTCTTTCCTGCTAGGTCGGGACGTCCAAGACTAAGTGCCTTGCGGCCCGTGCCCACTCGAATAACATCTTGCAGCATAGAGTTAAGAATAAAAACATCTTGGGGCTCAATGATGCGAGGCGCCTCGCGTTCTGCACGTGCCGGCTCTGTCTGGCTTAAGAGGTTTCCTGATTCATCAACGACCCGGTCAATAAAGTAAGGCGTGACCCGGAAGCCACCGTTAGCAATTGCTGCATAGCCCGTTGCCATTTGCAGGGGTGTTACCGCTCCGGCGCCAAGTGCCAATGTTAGGTAAGGGGGGTTGCGTTCGGCCTCAAAGCCAAACCGGCTTAAGTAGCTTTGCCCATATCGAGGGCCGATACGATGAAGGATGCGAATGGAGACCATGTTCTTAGACTTTGCCAAGGCCTGGCGCATGGTCAAAGGCCCTTCGTACCTGTCGTCGTAGTTCTTTGGCTCCCAGGGCTCCCCTCCCGTTTCTCCCGGGTCAAAACTAACGGGCGCATCATTAATAAGAGTTGCGGGAGAAAAACCTTTTTCTAGAGCAGCTCCGTAGACAAACGGCTTCAGGGTTGAGCCCGGTTGACGGTAGGCCTGGGTGACATTGTTAAATTCGCTACGTCGGAAATCGAAGCCCCCCACCAAGGCACGAACCGCTCCAGTGTCGGACTGCAGGGCAACGAAGGCCCCCTCGACTTCAGGAAGTTGTGTGATTTCCCATTCCCCGCTGTCCATTAGTCCAATACGTACAACAGCACCAGGCTGTAACCGAAGGTTTTGTGGGGCATTGGCTTCTAGACCGTTGCGGGCAAATTGCAGGCCATTGCCTGTGATGTTGAACTGTCGCCCTTGACTGCGGCTTACGACAACTTTGTCCTTCGCCACTTCAATGACCACCGAGGTAAAAAGTCGATCGCTGTCGGGTCGGTCGCTAATGATGTCGTCAACCGCATCTTGACGAGCCTCTGGCTCAGAGGGCAGATCAATACGCGCTTCGGGGCCGCGCCAGCCAAGCTTTCGGTCGTAGCTGAGAAGGCCCGCACGAAGGGCGTCGTAGGCGGCCTTCTGCTCGTAGGAGCGTACAGTCGTAAAGACGGTAAGGCCACGGCTGTACGCTTCTTCCCTGAACTGGTTGTAAATTTGGATGCGGACCATCTCGGCAAGGTAGGCAGCATTTACCGCATAGTCATCGGCCTGGCCAATCACCTTTATGTTCTCGAGAATGGCGCGACGGAATTCGGCCTCGGTGATCATGCCCAGTTTGAGCATTCGACCAAGTACGTATTCTTGGCGCACTTTAGCGCGACGGGGATTGACTACGGGGTTAAAGGCCGAGGGTGCCTTTGGAAGGCCCGCGAGCATTGCGGCCTCGGCAAGACTAACCCTTTGTACGGGTTTGCTGAAGTAGATTTGGGAAGCTGCCGCAAAGCCGTAAGCCCTGCGCCCCAGGAAAATCTGGTTTAAGTAAAGCTCAAGAATTTGGTTTTTCGAGAGCTTGCGCTCAATTTCAATGGCAAGCAAAATTTCAAAGAGTTTTCGGGTGAATGTTTTTTCGGCCGAGAGGTAGAAGTTCCGAGCCACCTGCATGGTGATGGTGCTAGCGCCTTGGGCCTTGCTTGCCGTCAGAAGGTTGGTGGTTGCCGAGCGCAGGATGCCCAGTGGGTCAATACCAACGTGCTCAAAGAATCGCTCATCTTCGGCCGCCAGAATGGCATTGATAAGAACGGCGGGCGCCTGTTCGGTACGTATGACGCTCCGACGCTCTTCGCCGAACTCGCCAATTAGAACGCCATCGGCCGTCATGACTCTAAGTGGCACCTTAGGCCGATAGTCGGCGAGGGCCTTGACCTCGGGAAGCCGTGGGCTTGCCAGCGCCACTACCAAAAGAACGCTGGCAATGGCCGCTACAAATAACAGAGCGAGGATTGCAATAGCTTGGGTGAGTTTATGAGTCACGCTTTGATTATCGCCTGTTAGACTGAACTTCTAATGAAATCATCAGCACTTTGGTCAAACGCAAGCAATATTGTCCTTATTGGGCTTATGGGTGCAGGCAAAAGCACCATTGGCCGCAAGCTTGCGATGCGGCTTGGCCGCGAGTTCGTAGACACCGATCAAGAAATTGAGGCGAAGTCTGGGGCCTCGGTCGCCACCATTTTTGAGCTCGAGGGGAAGAAGGCTTTCGGCGTCGAGAAGCCAAGATGCTTTTAGAGGTCATGCAGGGCAGTCGGCAGGTCGTAACAACGGGTGGTGGTGCGCCAGTTAGGTCCGAGAATCGGCCCGTTATTTCAAAGGGGTTTGTGATTTACCTTGAGGCGGACCCCCGCCAGCTCTGGCAGCGTTTACGTTTTGATCAGTCCAGGCCTTTGCTTAGTCAGTCAAGTGACCCCCGGGCCACTTTGGAAAAGCTTCATGCCGAACGTGACCCCATTTATCGGCAACTCGCAAACTGCATCGTCACCAGTACAAGGGGTTCTATGGGTCAGGTGCTTGTGCAAATTGAGCAGGAACTGAAGCGCGTTGGCTTTGCTTTGACTGACGAGACTATCATCCCGCAAAGTGTGTCGGACCACAGGTCAATCAAGGCGGACCAGGCAACAGAGTCAAAGCTAAAACAAGAGGGGTGATGCTTGATGGCGTCTGAATTAGTGCATGAATCGAGTAAGGTAGAGACAGACGGCCCTGCCGTCAGAGAACTGCACGTTGCCTTAGGTGACCGCAGCTATCCCATTCACATTGGTGCTGGGCTGCTTAGCGACTCGGACCTCTGGGCAAACCTGCTTCCAAGCCCTGCCTCGCGCAAACTGGCTTTAGTCACCAACGATTGTGTCGGGCCGCTTTATGCGGACGCTCTTAAGGCAACGCTCGAGTCCCTTGGTTGCCAGATTACAACCATTGTTCTTCCAGATGGTGAGCAGTTCAAAACACTTGAGAGCTTTGGCAAGGTCATTGATGGACTTATGCAAGCACGCATGGAACGCAAGTCCACTTTAATTGCCCTGGGCGGTGGTGTGGTTGGGGACTTGGCGGGGTTTGCGGCGGCATGTTACCAGCGTGGTATGCCATTTATTCAGGCGCCTACCACCCTTTTGTCTCAGGTGGACTCCTCCGTGGGGGGTAAGACCGCGGTGAATCACCCTTTAGGTAAAAACATGGTCGGGGCGTTCTATCAGCCACAGGCGGTGGTCATTGATCTCCAGACCCTTGTCACCCTGCCCGACCAAGAACTCTCGGCAGGCATGGCCGAAGTAATTAAGTACGGCTGCATCATGGACGAAACCTTTTTTGACTGGCTTGAGGCCCATATGCCTGCCTTGATGGCGCGTGATCCCGAGCTCTTGGCCCAGGCAGTCTATCGATGCTGCGAGCTAAAGGCACAGGTCGTTGCTTTGGATGAGCGCGAATCAGGTGCACGCGCCTTGTTGAATTTTGGCCATACCTTTGGGCATGCCATTGAATCCGAAATGGGTTACGGCCACTGGCTTCACGGGGAGGCTGTTGGCTGTGGGATGCGAATTGCGTCTGAGCTCTCTTCTCAGTTGGGACTTCTCGACGCAAAAGCCAAGGGTCGCATTGAGCGGCTCATCGCGGCGGCGGGGCTTCCCACCCAGGCCCCAGACTGGCCTGCCCAGACCTACTTGAAGGCGATGGCCCATGACAAGAAGGCAGAGGCCGGCGAAATTCGTTATGTCTTACTCCAGGCCATGGGCAAGGCCTTTGTGCGTGCCGTGGACAATCAGGCTGTGAGTCAGGCGCTCAAGGTAAGCCAGCTTCCTATCGCCGCGCGGGGCTAACGTACAGCTATGGCAAGAAGGCCCCGTGAGGCTACCGCTGGCCGGGTTTATCATCTTGCGCAGCTTGGCCATAACGGTCAGCCATTTTTAAAAGATGAGACCGATCGCGGGCACTATTTTCATACTTTTAGTCAGGCGGCCCTTGGCCGCGGACTGATTCTTCACGGCTGGTGCCTGCTCGAGTCCGAGGCTCACTGGCTGGTCTGCCCTCAGCGCAGTGACGCCTTGCCTGCGGTGCTTCAGCAGACGGGCCGCCGTTACGTACGTCACTTCAATGGACGGTGGGCTCTACGAGGCTCGCCCTGGGACGGCCGCTACAGAAGCTATTGGTTGGATGTTCAGGCGTACGGCCTGGCCCTCATGCGCTGGCTCGAATGGCGGTCTGTTGAGCTGGGTTTGTCGTCTCAGCCGCTTGACTGGGCATGGACAACGGCGAGTCTCCTGCTCGGGCACCGTCAGCCGAGTTCCGCGGTGCCTTTTCGGCCGATCGAGGCCTATTGGCAGCTTGGCAACACCCCCTTTGAGCGTGAGGCACGTTTTTCAGAGTTTGCGCAAGAACGGCCGCTGGAGGCCGTTCTGCCTGACCCGCTCAGTCACCTGAGGTCGTCAAGGCCTATGCTCAGTGCGCAGCTCTGGGCCCGTCTTCCGGAGTCCGAGCAAGCGCGTTGGCAACGCAGACCACGGGGTCGGCCACCCAAGCTCGAATATGTCCCCATTTAATTGGACGGACCCGCTTAGCCCAAATTAATTTGATTCTGACCCTATTTTTTAAGCCGGTTTGAATTGGTTTTTCTGGCCTTTTAAATCGCGTAGGCCGTCAAAACTTCGTCATAATCGAGGCCTTTTCCGATTCAAAGCCATTCTTGTATCACCGCCCGTCCGGGCAGGAGCCTCACATTTATGCAGACCATTTCCTTTATGGGCAAATCAAACTCTTCCCTCGACGCTTCAGCGTCCGCTAAGAAACCAGACGCCTTGGCTGTCAGCGACGCGCCGAACCGGTCGCAGGCAAGCCTTCAGGGTTTGTATCAGTCATCAATGGAGCATGACGCCTGCGGCGTGGGTTTTGTGGCGCACATTAAGGGTCAAAAAAGCCATGCCATCGTGCAGCAGGGCCTGCAAATTCTGCGCAACCTGGACCACCGGGGTGCCGTAGGAGCCGACGCCCTTATGGGCGATGGTGCCGGCATCCTGCTTCAAATCCCCCACGATTATTTTGAAGTCGAGATGGCAAAGCAGGGCGTCGTGTTACCGCCTCCTGGCGAGTATGGCGTGGGTATGGTCTTTCTTCCGAAAGAGCACGCCTCTCGATTGGCCTGTGAGCGGGCATTGGAGCAGGCGGTTCGCGCCGAGGGCCAGGTCTTGCTGGGCTGGCGCGATGTACCTACGAACGCGAACATGCCGATGTCACCACGTGTGCGCGAGAAGGAGCCTGTGATTCGACAGATCTTTATTGGGCGTGGCGGCGATGTGGTCGTGCAGGACGCGCTTGAGCGCAAGCTCTTTGTGATTCGTAAAACCGCATCAAGCGCGATTCAATCGCTGCAGCTTCAACACAGCAAAGAGTATTACGTGGTCTCGATGTCGAGTCGTACCATCGTCTACAAGGGCCTCTTACTTGCAGATCAGGTGGGCGAGTACTACGAAGACCTTGCCAACCCTCAGTGCGTCTCGGCCTTGGCGCTTGTGCACCAACGTTTCTCAACGAATACCTTTCCGGAGTGGCCCCTGGCCCACCCCTACCGCATGGTTGCTCACAACGGTGAGATCAATACCGTTAAAGGGAACTACAACTGGATGCGTGCACGCGAAGGCGTGATGTCTTCGCCTGTCATGGGTCAAGACCTGAAGAAGCTTTACCCCATTAGTTTTCCAGGCCAGTCCGATACGGCCACCTTTGATAACTGCCTTGAACTTCTTGTGGCTGCGGGCTATCCCCTGGCCCATGCCGTCATGATGATGATCCCCGAGCCTTGGGAGCAACACACCAGCATGGACCCGGCCCGCCGCGCCTTCTACGAATACCATGCCGCCATGATGGAGCCCTGGGATGGGCCTGCTTCTCTGGTCTTTACTGATGGCCGCCAAATTGGAGCAACGCTCGATCGCAACGGCCTGCGCCCCTCGCGTTACTGCGTGACCGACGACGATCTTGTCATCATGGCCTCAGAGTCTGGCGTCTTGCCCGTTGCCGAAAGCCGCATTATTCGTAAATGGCGTTTGCAGCCGGGCAAGATGTTCCTTATTGATCTTGAGCAGGGCAGAATGATTCACGATGACGAGCTAAAAACCTCGTTATCCAAGGGGCGGCCTTACAAGCAGTGGATCGAAGATGTACGCATTGAGCTGGCAAGCCTTGATGACTCGGCAGCAAACCAGGCGGTCGCCTCCGATGTCTCGTTGCTTGATCGTCAGCAGGCCTTTGGCTTTACCCAAGAGGACATTAAATTCCTGCTTGCACCCATGGCGCAGGCCGGCGAAGAGGCCGTGGGCTCCATGGGCAATGACTCTCCGCTTGCGGTTTTATCGAACCGAAGTAAGCCGCTTTATCACTACTTCAAGCAGCTCTTCGCGCAGGTCACCAACCCCCCCATTGACCCCATTCGTGAAGCCATTGTCATGTCGCTGGTTTCTTTCGTGGGCCCGCGCCCCAACCTGCTAGACATCAACCAGGTGAACCCACCGCTCCGGCTCGAAGTCAGTCAGCCCATTCTTGACTTTGCGGACATGCAAAGGCTCAAGGCTATTGAAACGCACACACGGGGCAAGTTTCGAAGCCATGTCATTGACATTGTTTACCCCGTGCAGTGGGGCAAGGAAGGCATCGAGGCCAAGCTTGCTACACTTTGCGCCGAGGCCGTGGAGGCCATTCAGGCGGGCGCCAACATTCTTATTCTGAGTGACCGGTCCGTGGCCGCCGACAAGGTGGCTATTCCGGCTCTATTGGCGCTTTCGGCCGTGCATCAGCATCTGGTGCGCCAGGGCCTAAGAACACAGGCAGGCCTTGTGGTTGAAACAGGCTCTGCCCGCGAAATTCATCATTTCGCGGTGCTTGCCGGTTATGGTGCCGAGGCGGTTCACCCTTACCTGGCTATGGAGACGATTGCCGACTTCCACAAAGATCTTCAGGGAGAGCTTAGTTCGGAAAAGGCCATTGCGAATTATGTGAAGGCAATTGGCAAGGGGCTTTCAAAGATCATGTCGAAGATGGGCATCTCCACCTATATGTCGTATTGCGGAGCTCAGATCTTTGAGGCCATTGGCATTAACTCGGCCACCATCGAGAAATATTTCACGGGCACACCCAGCATGGTGGAGGGCATTGGTGTTTTTGAAATGGCCGAAGAGGCGTTACGTACCCATGCCCAGGCCTTTGGTCATGACCCCGTGCTTGCTGATCAGCTTGACCCCGGTGGCGAGTACGCCTGGCGCGTTCGTGGCGAAGAGCATATGTGGACGCCCGACGCCATAGCCAAGCTCCAGCATGCCAGTCGGGCGAACCAGTATTCGTCTTACAAGGAATATGCCCAAATCATTAACGATCAGACGCGGCGGCACATGACCTTGCGCGGGCTTTTTGAGTTCAAGGTGGACCCTTCTCAGGCCATCCCCATTGACGAGGTGGAGCCTGCCTCCGAGATCGTAAAGCGGTTTGCGACAGGCGCCATGTCGCTTGGTTCTATTTCTACAGAGGCCCACACTGCCCTTGCCGTTGCCATGAACCGTATCGGCGGAAAATCCAACACGGGCGAGGGGGGCGAGGATAAGCGTCGTTACCGTGACGAGATGCAGGGCAAGAGCCTGGGCGAAGGCCAGACGCTCGCCTCGGTGATTGGTGCAGCCCAGGTCGAGGCCGACTTCCCCTTGCAACCGGGCGACAGCCTGCGATCAAAAATTAAGCAGGTCGCCTCGGGCCGGTTTGGGGTCACCACCGAGTATCTTGTCTCGGCGGATCAGGTTCAGATCAAAATGGCGCAAGGCGCCAAGCCTGGTGAGGGCGGGCAGTTGCCTGGCGGAAAGGTCTCCGACTACATTGGTGAACTGCGGCATTCGGTGCCGGGTGTGGGCCTGATCTCCCCGCCACCGCACCACGATATCTATTCCATTGAAGACCTTGCCCAGCTTATTCACGACCTTAAAAACGTGGCCTCGCATGCTGATATTTCGGTCAAGCTGGTCTCTGAAATTGGCGTGGGCACTGTGGCTGCGGGCGTTGCCAAGGCCAAGGCCGACCATGTGGTGATTGCCGGACACGACGGCGGCACGGGCGCATCGCCCTTGTCTTCAATCAAGCATGCCGGCTCGCCCTGGGAAATTGGCCTCGCGGAGACCCAACAGACCTTAGTGCTTAATGGTCTGCGCAGCCGCATTCGGGTTCAGGCTGATGGTCAAATGAAGACCGGCCGTGATGTGGTGATTGCTGCCCTTTTAGGCGCAGACGAGATGGGCTTTGCCACGGCGCCCTTGGTGACCGCGGGCTGCATCATGATGCGCAAGTGCCATCTCAATACCTGCCCTGTGGGTGTGGCCACGCAAGACCCTGTCTTACGTAAGAAGTTTCAGGGTCGGCCGGAGCATGTGGTCAATTACTTTTTCTTCGTGGCTGAAGAGGTGCGCACCATCATGGCTCAGCTTGGCATTGCCAAGTTCGACGACCTGGTTGGCCGTACCGATCTTCTTGACACGCGCAAGGGCCTTGACCACTGGAAGGCCCGCGGCCTTGACTTCTCAAGGCTTTTTTATCAGCCCGCAGTGGCCGACCTTATGGAGATGCGTCATTCACAAACCCAGGACCATGGCCTTGCCAAGGCTCTGGACAACAGGCTCATCGCCAAGTCACAGGCCACACTTGAGCGCGGAGAAAAGCTTCAGTTTATGGAGACGGCGCAAAACGTAAACCGCACTGTGGGCGCCATGCTTTCGGGTGAGCTGGTTAAGCGTTACCCTGAAGGCCTTCCCGACGACACCTTACGCATTCAGCTTGAAGGGACGGGGGGCCAGTCTTTTGGCGCCTTCTTGGCTAAAGGGATCACCCTCTATCTCATTGGTGATGCCAACGATTACACCGGTAAGGGCCTCTCTGGCGGCCGTGTCATTGTGAGGCCTTCGATCGACTTTCGTGGGCAGGCCCATGACAACATTGTGGTGGGCAACACCGTGCTTTACGGCGCCACTTCTGGTGAGGCATTCTTCCGTGGTGTTGCCGGTGAGCGTTTTGCGGTAAGGCTCTCGGGTGCCTCGGCGGTGGTCGAGGGCACGGGGGATCATGGCTGCGAGTACATGACCGGTGGAACCGTGGTGGTCCTAGGGCTAACCGGCCGTAACTTTGCAGCTGGTATGTCCGGCGGTGTTGCCTATGTCTACGATGAAGACGGTCAGTTTGCGAGTCGTTGCAACATGGCCATGGTGCAGCTTGAACCGGTGCTTGCAAACGCCGATCAAGAAAAGTCCGTTGATCGTGCGGTCTGGCATCGTGGTCAGGCCGATGAGGTGCAACTGAAAAAACTCATTGAAGACCATCATCGCTGGACAGGCAGCAGTCGCGCGCGTGAATTGCTAGATCAATGGTCCACCGCTCGAGCCAAGTTTGTGAAGGTCTTCCCAAGCGAGTACCGCAGAGCGCTTGGCGAAATCTACGCCCGCAAGGCGGCCTTAGTTGGCGCGGAGGGCGAGGCCGCCCAATCAGCCAATCTTGTTTAGTTGTCAAAGCTGCATACGAAAGGATTTATGCCATGGGTAAGGCAACAGGGTTTTTAGAACTTCAGCGCATTGAAGAAGGCTATGAGCCAGCAGACAAACGGCTAAAGCATTACAAAGAGTTTGTAATTGGCCTGGCCGAAGAAGACGCCGCCAAGCAGGCCGCGCGATGCATGGACTGTGGCATTCCGTTTTGTAACAACGGCTGCCCAGTTAACAACATCATTCCCGACTTCAATGACCTGGTGTATAGGCACCAGTGGAAGCAGGCTTTAGATACGCTGCATTCCACCAACAATTTTCCAGAGTTCACCGGACGTATCTGCCCCGCTCCCTGCGAGGCCGCCTGCACGCTCAATTTCAATAACGATGCCGTGGGGATCAAGTCCATTGAGCACGCCATTATTGATCGTGGCTGGAAAGAGGGCTGGGTGGTTCCGCAGCCCTCAAGCCAGAAGACAGGCAAGAGGGTTGCGGTGGTTGGCTCGGGCCCGGCGGGTCTTGCCGCCGCCCAACAGCTTGCGCGTGTAGGCCATCAAGTTACCGTCTTTGAAAAGAACGACCGCGTTGGAGGTCTGCTGCGCTATGGTATTCCCGACTTCAAGATGGAAAAGTCACACATCGATCGACGAGTGGAGCAGATGCAGGCCGAGGGCGTTGCCTTTGAGACGGGTGTTCTTGTTGCGGAACTGCCCAAAGACACCAAGGTCACCAACTGGGCGAAGAAGACCCTAAGCCCCAAGCAACTGCTTGATGATTTCGATGCCGTGTTGCTTACGGGCGGTGCGGAACAACCCCGCGACCTTCCGGTGCCAGGCCGTGAACTGCAAGGCGTCCACTTCGCTATGGAGTTTCTTCCCGCCCAGAACAAGGTCAATGCTGGCGATAAAGTGGCCGATCAGATTCGTGCCGATGGTAAACATGTGGTGGTGATTGGAGGGGGCGATACGGGGTCGGACTGCGTAGGCACCAGTAATCGTCATGGTGCTAAGTCGGTGACCCAGTTCGAGCTCATGCCTATGCCGCCTGAGCAGGAGAACAAGCCCTTGGTCTGGCCCTATTGGCCGCAAAAACTCCGCACCTCGTCAAGCCATGAAGAAGGATGCGACCGGGAATTTGCCATTGCCACAAAAGAGTTTATTGGCGAGAAGGGGCGCGTCACGGCGCTCAAGGCGGTCAGGGTGGAGTGGAAGGACGGCAAGATGCAAGAGGTCTCAGGCAGCGAGCAGGTCATGCCTGCTGACTTGGTCCTGCTTGCTATGGGCTTTGTCTCCCCGGTGGGCTCGGTCCTTGAGGCCTTCGGCGTCGACAAAGATGCAAGAGGCAATGCCAAGTCCGATACAGAAGGCGAGGCGGCTTACATTACCAATGTGCCCAAAGTGTTTGCTGCAGGGGATATGCGCCGTGGTCAGTCGTTGGTGGTCTGGGCTATTCGTGAGGGCCGGCAGGCCGCTCGTGCGGTAGACACTTTCTTAATGGGTAGCTCTGTTCTTCCGCGTTAATTCTTCTTGGCCTTGGCCCGGGTTCGAAGGCGTCTGCCTTTTTAATCCGGCCAAGCCTTAATCAAGGTCAAGCGCGGTCTCAATATGCGTGCGGCCCTCAAGCAGTCGATGAATCGGGCACTTGTTGGCAATTTCAATAAGTCGTCCCTCTTGGTCAGCTGTGAGGTCTCCTTCCACTTTGACCACGCGCCGAAGCTGATAGTCCATCTTGCCATCGTCAGCGCGGGCCTCGCCCAGACGTTCAACGCGGCACTGAATGCGGTCGACCTTCCAGTCGGGCTTGCGCTTTAAGTAAAGTTCAAGGGTCAGCACGGTGCAGGCGGCGAGTGCGGAGTCGAGAAGGTCATGAGGGTCGGGCGCTGTGTCTTCAGATCCTAGCGTTTTAGGGACATCAGCCACCCAGCGGTGGCGACCATTGGTTAACATCGTTGTGAGTCCGTTGACTCGGGTCAAGGTGGCTTCAATGGTTGCGGAGGACGACATGAGTAAAACCTTTCAATGGAATCGTTGGGCGGGCTCTTTAGTGCCACTGTTCATTATGCGTATCTTGCACCATGGTTCCCCAAGGTTCTCGGCGCCGGTTGCCTTAACTTTGTTGGTGCTTGGCCTAACGGCCCCTCTGGGTTCGTATTTACCCGTTCAACTCATAAGCACGGCAACTGCGGCCGAGCGGCTTGACGCCAGGGGTCTTGAAAAGGCCCTGCAGGTGTCGGGCACAGTCGTCCTTATTCGTCACTCCGCCACCTTCTCTGGCATTGGCGACCCCGAGAATTTTCGACTCGAGGACTGCAGCACGCAGCGCAACCTTTCGCCCGAGGGGCGGGCTCAGGCGCGGGTCTTTGGTCAGTGGTTTCGCGACCGAGGATTAAGCCCTGCTGCTCTGCGTTCGAGCCAGTGGTGCCGATGCCTTGATACAGCAACGGAGGCCTTTGGTGGGCAAGCTAAGACCCAGGCCTGGTCGGCTTTGAACTCTTTCTTTCAGGGGCATGGTCATTGGCCCAGTCAGCGCGATGCCATTGTTAAAGCCGTGCTCGATCCGGCGACCTCTGGAGTGGCAAACCGCGGGTTTGAAGTCTGGGTGACCCACCAGGTTCTTATTTCATCGCTGACGGGGGTTTACTTGGGCATGGGCGAGCTTGTGGTTGCTCGACCGCTACGATCAAGCCAGACAAACGGTGCCGCAGGCCCATTGCAGTGGCAGGTGGTGGGCAGGGCTTTTGTCGATAAGGACTTCAGGTAAGGGTATCGGCCAAAACGTTTTTAATCGCTAAGATTGGCTTTCGGGTTGGCGCTGTAAAAGAATGGTCTGCAGAAATGTCCCCGTGTAACTGCCGGTCTGCTTGGCGGTTTGGGCCAAGACCTCTGGACTGCCTTGGGCAACAATTTGGCCGCCCTCCAGGCCGCCTTCAGGACCAATATCGATGAGCCAGTCGCAGACCTTAATGACGTCAAGGTTATGCTCAATGACCAACACCGTATTACCTGCCTCGGTCAGCCTGTTCAGAAGATTTAAAAGTACAGCCGTGTCGTGAAAGTGCAGGCCAGTGGTTGGCTCGTCGAGTACATAAAGCGTTTTCCCCGTGCCGCGCTTGGAGAGTTCACAGGCTAATTTAACCCGTTGTGCCTCACCTCCAGAGAGCGTTGTAGCGCTCTGGCCCAGTTTGATATAACCAAGCCCCACTTCATTTAAGGTGTCAAGCCTGCGAGCGACATGAGGCACCGCCGAGAAGAAGCCGCAGGCCTCTTCAATGGTTAGATCGAGAACCTCTGCAATGGTCTTGCCCCGATAACGAACATCCAGGGTTTCGCGGTTGTAACGCAGGCCCTTACAAATATCGCAGGCAACATAAAGGTCGGGAAGAAAATGCATTTCGACCTTGATAAGGCCATCGCCTTGGCAGGCCTCGCAACGTCCCCCCTTGGTGTTAAACGAAAAACGCCCCGCGTCGTAGCCGCGCTCACGCGCCATGATGGTCTCTGCAAAGAGTTCACGAATGGGGGTGAGCAGACCCGTGTAGGTGGCGGGGTTGCTGCGTGGTGTGCGCCCAATGGGGCTCTGGTCCACGTTGATCAGCCTATCGATATGCTCAAGGCCTTCGAGCCGATCAAAAGGCTCGGGCTCCACCTGGCGTCCATTAAGACGCTGAGCCACGGCAGCAACCAGGGTGTCATTAATGAGCGTGGACTTGCCGCTGCCCGAGACTCCGGTAATGCCTACCATTAGACCCAGAGGAATTCGAAGCGCAAGGTTCTTTAGATTGTTTCCTCGGGCGCCATGCAGCTCAAGCCAGCGGTCGCTGGGCTCGCGTCGTTTGATTGGAACGTCTATGCATTTGCGTCCCGCCAGATAGTCTCCCGTAAGCGATCGTGGCACGTGCATCACCTCTTCGGGGCGTCCCGCTGCAACCACTTCCCCGCCGTGAACACCTGCTCCCGGACCCAGGTCCACCAGGTAGTCGGCCTGCCGTATGGCCTGCTCGTCGTGCTCAACCACAATGAGTGAGTTGCCCAGGTCGCGAAGCCGGTAGAGGCTTTCCATGAGTCGCTGGCTGTCCCTTGGATGAAGGCCAATGGACGGCTCATCGAGCACATAAAGCACGCCGCTTAATCCCGCCCCAATCTGGCTGGCGAGTCGAATGCGTTGGGCCTCGCCGCCTGATAGCGTCATGGCCGAGCGGCCTAACTGCAGATAGCCTAGGCCGACATCAATAAGAAACCTCAGGCGTGAATGAATCTCCGTGAGAAGACCTTGGGCCACGGTTTTTCGAAAGCCTTCAAGCCGAAGTAAGCCTAGTTTTTCAATGAGCTGGCTTAGGCTTAGCTCAACCAGTTCGGGAAGGCTTATGTCCTGACCCGCCTCGCCAAGACGAACCGAGCGGGCCTCGGCCTTCAGGCGGCTGCCTTGGCACTGGCCGCAGACGCGCTGCCTGCGCAGCCTTCCAAGCTCCTCACGTACGGCGTTGGAATCGGTCTGACGCCAGCGCCGCTCAAGGTTGGGCAGAATGCCTTCAAAAGGTCGATTCTCAACAACCAGTTCACCCTTGCTATTCGGAATTCGTAGCTTGAGTGACTTCGAACCCGAGCCATGTAAAAGCACTTGTTGAATTTCAGGGGCTAGCTGGGAAAAAGGTTCCTGAGGGTCGAACTCCAGCGCTTCGGCAAGGGCCTCAACGGTAGCCCAGGCAAATTTATTTCGCGGATCCCAGCCCTGCACAGCTCCTGCAGCGAGCGAGAGTTCGGGCATTGGAATAATGGCCTCGACATCAAAAAGTGTTTCCACTCCCAGGCCGTCGCAGGCGGGGCATGCCCCATTGGGCGAGTTAAAAGAAAACAGATTGGGCTCAAGTTCTTTGATTGCAAAACCACAGTCGGGGCAGGCAAAGCGCATGGACAAGACATGCTCGCCTGACCATAAACGTCCACTGCCCGGTGATGTATTAGGCGCCTGTTTTTTGTCTTTGCCAGGCGCATCGCCGTCTGGTTGAACCAGGGCAATGGCCCTGTCTTGACCCAGACGCAGAGCCATTTCCAGCGATTCCGCGAGGCGTTGCTGGGCATCGGGACGAATACGAAGCCTATCAATGACCAGGTCAATGCTGTGATGCTTTTGAGGGTCCAGGCTCGGGCATTGATCGAGTTCAATGTCACGAAAGTCTGCTGACTCGGTTTGAAGGCGGGCCCTCACAAACCCCTGCGCCCGAAGGCCATCGATAAGCTGACGATGCTCGCCTTTTCGATGCGTGAGCACTGGAGCAAGCAGGGTAAGCCGGCTTCCCTCTTCAAGGCCAAGAAGATCGTCCACCATTTCCGAGATCGTCTGGCTGGTTAATCTATTTTGAGGATGGCTTGGGCAGTGAGGTGTACCTGCTCGCGCAAAAAGCAAACGCAGGTAGTCTGCAATTTCAGTAATGGTTCCTACGGTGGACCGAGGGTTGTGGCTTGTGGATTTCTGCTCAATGGCAATTGCGGGGGAGAGCCCGTCCATTTGATCGACATCGGGCTTCTCCATGCGTGAAAGGAACTGACGTGCATAGGCCGAGAGTGACTCCACATAACGCCTCTGCCCCTCGGCATACAGAGTGTCAAAGGCCAGCGATGACTTGCCTGAACCTGACAGGCCTGTAACCACCACCAGCTGGCCCTTCGGTATGCGCAGGCTGATGTTTTTCAGGTTGTGAGTGCGGGCCCCGGTGATGGTGATGAAGTCTTGGGCCTGGGACTGAGGTTCGAGCATTGCGGTCGGTCAATCTTCCTGAAAAGGCAAATCCTCTACTATAGCGAGCGATGTCTGACAAAGTCGTTTTCAGCCCATTCGAGCGGCGAGCCAGCCTGGCCCTATCTGCTGTTTATGGGCTTCGCATGCTGGGTCTTTTTCTCGTGCTACCGGTCCTTGCGCTCGGTGTGGCAGACATGCCGGGTGGCCAAGAACCTGCGGCCATTGGCCTGGCCATGGGCATTTATGGGCTCACCCAGGCCTTTTTCCAGATTCCCTTTGGACTTGCCTCTGACCGTCTGGGGCGCAAGCCGGTGATTGCCTTCGGCTTATTGATTTTTGCCGCAGGTAGCTTCATTGCGGCCTGGGCTGACACGGTGAGCCTGCTCATCCTCGGCCGTGCCTTGCAAGGTGCAGGCGCTGTCTCGGCAGCCGTCAGCGCCTTTTTGGCCGACCTTACGCGCGAAGAGGTGCGTGCCCGCGCTATGGCCATGGTGGGCGTCTCGATTGGCCTTTCTTTTGTGGTGTCTCTTGTCCTTGCACCGCCGCTTTACGGCGCCTACGGGCTTGAAGGGCTCTTTTTACTAACGGGTGGGCTTGCTGTGTTAGCCGCCCTTGGGGTTTTACGCATGCGTGCCCGTCCGCCGGTCGATACCGCTGCTGGCGATGTCAATCTCACCCGTCTAACCCCCGAAGCAATAAAGGCCTGGCCCTTACTGAGCCATTCGCAGCTCTGGCGACTTAACCTCGGTATTTTTAGTCTCATGGCTGTGCAGACTGCTATGTTTGTCGCTATTCCTATGGGTTTTGCAGACCTTGGCCTGCCTTTGCAAGACCATTGGAAGGCTTATTTGCCCTTGCTTCTCATTGCCTTCCTGGGCATTGTTCCCCCGATTTTTTGGGCGGAAAAAAAAGGCCGTTTCCGCCCCGTCTTTTTGGCGGCCGTTGCGCTTCTTGCGTTGACGATGCTCGGCTTTTTAGCCGCAGAAGGTCAGGGGTTCGTGGTTTGGTTAGTCTGCGTGGCGCTGTTTTTTACGGGCTTTAACCTGCTTGAGGCACTCTTGCCCTCCTGGGTTTCTCGGGTGGCCCCGGTGGGTCAGCGCGGCCTTGCTCTTGGCATTTACAACACCAGTCAGTCTCTTGGGCTCTTTACGGGAGGCCTGGTTGGCGGCCTTATGCTTGCTGCCCATGGCAGGGCGGGCATTTTTTGGGCCTGCGCGCTTTTGCTGGTTTTTTGGGGCATGATGGCTCTCGGGCTTAAGGAGCTTGGTCGTCGTCGTTTGTCGACCCAACCCTCCCCCTCCATTGGCGAGTAGTCGCCCTTAGATCTGTTCGTTAGCGTGACAGCCCCTTTCGCCTACTGATTAAAGGAGGTTTTTATGGCGTCGGTAAACAAAGTCATTCTTCTAGGTAATCTTGGTCGTGACCCCGAGGTCCGTTATTCGGCCGACGGTGCCGCAATTGCGAATGTCTCCATCGCAACGACATCCCGTTACAAAGACAAGTCGGGCGAGATGAAGGAAGACACCGAGTGGCATCGTGTGGTCTTCTTCGGGCGACTTGCCGAGGTCGTTAATGAGTACCTTAAAAAGGGCCGACCTGTGTACGTTGAAGGGCGATTGCGGACCCGCAAATGGCAAGACCAGGGTGGCCAAGACCGCTACACAACAGAAATCGTGGCCGATCAGATGCAGCTTCTTGGTGGTCGCGATGGCGCGCCAGCGGGCATGCCTCCCGATGAAGAGGGGGGATCCTCGGGCCCCTCCACATCAGCCGCCGAAGGGTCGCGCAAGTCGGGGGCAGGAGCCAAGACGGGCTTTGACGACCTTGACGACGACATTCCTTTTTAGTTCGTTTCAAGCGCTGCGATGGCCAAAAACCCGGGGCGAAGTCCGTCTTTCCTCCGGGTTTTTTTCTTATTCGAGAGAACTCCTGCTCTGAGCCCACTCTCTCGCTAGAATACTGAGTTCTTTCTTATTTGAATGCGTTTCTCTCGACCCTTGGCCGGTTGGGGGGCTCCGCAGGTTTACACGTACTTCTTCAGGAGATCTCAGTTCATGCCTATTTATGCCTACGCCTGCTCAGCCTGTGGCTTTCGGCAGGATATTCTTCAGAAACTGTCTGACCCCGCCCTGACGGAGTGCCCGAGCTGCCATCAGGCCCACTTTTCTAAGCAGTTGACTGCGCCGGGCTTTGTGTTGAAAGGCTCGGGCTGGTACGTCACTGATTTTCGAGACAACGGCACAAAGAAGTCGGGCGACTCGGCTGCAAAGACGGTAGAGCCCGCGGGAAAGACAGCCGAGCCAAGCGGAGCAGGGGACTCAGGCGCAAACAACACGTCCAATGCCAATGGCGCATCGGGTGTGGCCAGCGCGGGCAACAATCCTGCCAGCGGCTCGACCAGCAGTGCAACGCCATCTGCAGCAGGTGCTTCAGCCTCCAGCAGCCCTGCGGCCGCAGGTTCTTAATCGCCCAGCTTCACTGGACGCCTTGACGCCCATGCCTCTTTTTTCGCAGCAGCCCCTATGTTGAAACGGTTTTTCATTGCGGGCCTTTTAATCTGGGTTCCTTTGGGTATTACCTATTGGGTCATCAGCACCATTGTGAAGACCCTTGACAACATCATTCCTCCGCATATGACGCCTCAGGCCCTCTTTGGGTTTGAAATCCCAGGCTTTGGTCTTTTAGCGGTGGTATTGGTTGTGTTCGTAACCGGCGCCTTCGCGGCGAATCTTCTTGGCCGTCGCCTGGTCGATATGTGGGAGGGCCTGCTGACCCGCATCCCCTTGGTTCGATCCATCTATTCTTCGGTCAAGCAGGTCAGCGACACCATTCTTGCCCCTAACGGCCAGGCCTTTCGCCAGGCGGTTTTGGTTCAGTATCCTCGACAAGGAATCTGGACCGTCGCCTTCGTAACGGGTAAGCCAAGTCATGAGATCGAAGACAATTTGCCTGCTGACTGCGTCAGTATTTACGTGCCTACGACGCCCAATCCGACCTCGGGCTTTTTCCTCATGTTGCCGCGCTCCGAAGTCATCCCCTTGTCGATTGGCGTTGACGCAGCTCTGAAGTACGTGGTCTCCATGGGCACCGTCCCGCCAGCCGCCCAGCCCAAGTCCAATGCCATTAAGCAAACCGTTTCTTGATCTGAAGGATATTTTTTATGCGAAGTCATTACTGCGGAGAGCTCTCCGCACGCCAGCTTGATCAGACAGTAACGCTCTGTGGCTGGGTGCATCGGCGACGAGACCACGGCGGTGTGATCTTTATCGATTTGCGCGATCGCGAGGGTCTCGCGCAAATTGTCTGCGACCCCGACCGCGAGTCCATGTTTAAGCTGGCAGAGACCATTCGCAACGAGTTTTGTCTAAGGGTCACGGGCCGGGTTCGGCGCCGCCCTGAGGGAACGGCAAACACCAATATCGCCAGTGGTGAGGTGGAAATTCTCTGCCTTGAGCTTGAACTGTTGAACCCCTCGGTCACACCGCCCTTCCAGCTGGACGACGAGCATCTTTCAGAGACCACGCGTTTAACTCATCGCGTG
>JALRJP010000030.1 GCA_023261135.1 Burkholderiaceae bacterium
CCAAAGCTGTCGAACCGTGGTGCCGCACCCATAAGCGCTAGAGCCTGGGCCATGGGGCCACCGCCGGTCTTCAAGTTGTCGGTACCCCAGAGCACCATGGCCACCGACTCGGGCAGGCCATGGCCATCGGCCTTGTAACGCTCTAGAAGTCGCTCGGCCTGACGCATGCCATCGGACACGGCAAAACGACTCGGCATTCGGAAGGGGTCAAACCCATGCAGGTTACGACCCGTTGGAAGAATCTCGGGGGTGTGGAGAAGATCACCACCTGGTGCCGGGCGAATAAATTCACCGTTCAGTGCCTTCAGTATGGCGGCCACCTCGGCATCGGTCTGGGTCTCACGATTCACGCGATCGAGAATGCCAAGCAGGGTGTCCAGACCTTCAGCACCGAGCTCGGGTTCGAGAAGACGACGAGCCGTCTGCAGGCCATTCAGGCTGCTGCCCCTTGCGCCTTGTTTGGATGCACCCTGCGAGACCGTGGACGCATCAGTCATAAGGGCATCAATGGCCTGACCCAGGCTTGGGGCCGTTTTTAAGGGGGCATAGGCCTGCGCCATGGCAAGCAAAAGTTCACGTCGAGCCGACACCGACATTGGCTCACCCACCACATGAAGGCCCTGAGGAATAAGGGCCTGATCGCATTCCATTAAAGCCTTATGAAGGGCATAGACGTCGTGATCTAGAGTCTCAAGGGTCTTCGTCAGCGATTCCTCGTTCGCTCCAAAGGGCTTGACAGGAAGCTTGGCTGACGCCTGCCCAAGGCTCGTTGCCTGTGCAAAGGCAAGGAGCGAGGGGATAACCGAGCTGAGTTCCACCGCCTTGGCCTGCTCCACCATCACCTGAACAAGGCCTGCGGCCTCGCCATTGGCTTCAAGCCAAGATGCAATCGCGGTGTCGCGTGGCATAGAGCGCCAGCGATCCACAGTGGCCTTAAGCTCTCGCAGGCCCGCATAAAGACCGGCCTGCCCCACGGGCGGCGTCATATGACTAATAAGCGTCGCAGCAGCCCGACGCTTGGCAATGGTGCCTTCCGAGGGATTGTTGGAGGCATAAAGATAAAAATTAGGAACTGGGCCAATCATGCGTTCGGGCCAGCAGGCACCTGAGCTGCCTGCCTGTTTGCCGGGCATGAACTCAAGAGCACCGTGCGTTCCAAAATGCAGAATGGCATCGGCCTTAAAGTCTTCGCGCAGATAGCGATAGAACGCTGCAAAGGCATGCGTGGGGGCCATGCCCTCTTCAAACAAGAGCCGCATGGGGTCGCCCTCGTAGCCAAAACCAGGCTGAACAACCAGGGTAACTTCTCCAAGGTTCAGACCAAGAACAAAGAACTCACGACCATTCGTTAATTGACGTCCTGGTGCAGCCCCCCAGACCTTTTCAATATCCGCAAGGTAGGTCTCACGCGCAATGTAATCGGCCACAGGAATACGCGCTACGCAGTTCGCATCCGTGCCCTGCTGGGCTGCATTTCCATTCAGCAGTGCCTCGCGCAGTTCATTGGCCGTGGCGGGCAGGGTTAGGCTGTAGCCTTCGACCTGCATGGCTTTAAGCGTATTAAAGACGGACTCAAACACGCTTAAATGGGCTGCTGTGCCCACGCTGCCCCCATTAGGCGGAAAGTTGAAAATAACCAGGGCGACACGACGCTCGTCTGCGCGTCGACGACGCAGGTTAATAAGCCCCACCAGACGATCCGCAAGCCGTTCTGCACGGTCGGGACAGCTCACCATGTCTTGGTTGGTAACGATATTGTCAAAGGTGCAGTGTCGGCTGCAGCCCTGGCAGGCCACGCCCTTCGCACCCGGTCGACCACCAAAAACCATGGGCGCGGTGGCGCCGTCAAGCTCGGGAATGGCCACCATGATGGTGGACTCCACAGGCAGTAAACCGCGAGTAGAACCACCCCAGTCGGCAAGGGTCTGAAACTCAAGCGGGTGGGCTGCAATGTAAGGAAGATTAAGACTAGCCAAGACCTCTTCAGCCGCCTGCGAGTCGTTGTAGGCAGGGCCCGCCCACCAAAGAAAAACCCGTGAGCGAGACCACGGCGTCCACGGTGGGCTTTCCATTTTTTGCAAAGAAAGCCTCAATGGCAGGCCGTGAATCAAGGCCCATAGCGAAGGCCGGCACCACCGAAAGGCCACGTGCCTCAATGGCCTGAATAACACCGTCGTAATGACCGGTGTTGCCCGCAAGAAGGTAAGAGCGAAGCATCAGAAGCCCAACGCGGGGACGACCGGGCATGGCCTGGCGAGCGGCAACAGTAGGCAGGGCTGCAAGCCGATCGGTAATGCGTCCGTCAAGGCGCGGGTGATACAAGCCCAGTTCCGGGTACTCAATGGGATCGACCGACTTGAGTCGATTACGAAAGACCTCGCGCACGCCCTTCGCATAACGATTCACCAAGAAGGCCGCCATGTTCACCATGTTGTCTTCCGAACCGCCGAGCCAGTACTGCAGGCAAAGAAAATAGGCACGGACGTCTTGGGCCGTGCCCGGAATGAAGCGAAGAATTTTTGGTAGACGACGCAGCATGCGCATCTGTCGTGCGCCACTTGCCGAGGCACTTGCCCCTGAGCCTTCTTTGTAGTCGCCCGATCGCGCGCCCCCACGCAGTCGCTTCAGAAAGGCAAGCGCACCGGAGGCGGGCTTGGACATATCAAACCGGCCCAGTTTGGTTAGCCTCACCACCTCGGCTGCCGACATGGCACAGACCATGGCATCCACATCCTCGCGACGCTTCTCAAGAAGGTCAATAACCGGAAGGAAGTGGTCTTCAAGAAACAACATGCTGACAAAAAGAATGTCGGCGTTTTCAATGGCCTCGCGGCATGCGGCAAGGGCGCGGGCATCGCTTGCGTATTCGGAAGCGGCGTGCATTTCAAGCGTGAGACCTGGCATTACTTTAGAAAGCTTGGCCGCCGCCACAGCAGTCGCGCTGGCCAGATGGGTGTCCATAGTGACCACAACAAAACGAAGCGAGGTCTTACGCTTAGCGTCCATAGTGGGCCTTGGCCTCGTAGAGGGTGTCTTTGGTAATGGCCGCAATGCCCTGCATAGCAGCAAAGGCTTCGGTGTTCTTGCGCGCCTTTTTGCGAACAAAGAAGGGGATCTTGCCCAGTTCTTTTTCAGCGTCAGGGGTCCAACGAATGTGTTCAATGTCATTCGGGCGAGCGATGTTACAAGCTTCCGGTAGGGATTCTTCGGGTGAGGAAGTTGCTTCTCCAGCCCCCGGAGACAAGGACGAGTCAGTAATGCCCGAGCCGTGCCCGCCCAAATGCGAGGCCCCTGCCCCTTCATGAAACTCAAAGTCTTCGCGGAACATGCCAAGCAGATGCTCTTCAAGACCCATCATCAGGGGATGCACCCAGGTGTCAAAAAGAACATTGGCGCCTTCGAACCCCATTTGCGGTGAGTAGCGGGCAGGAAAATCTTGCACATGCACGGGTGCGGAAATGACTGCGCAGGGCATGCCAAGACGCTTGGCAATATGTCGCTCCATTTGCGTGCCCAGCACTAGGTCAGGCTGCGCTTGCGCAATGGCCTCTTCCACTTCAAGGTAGTCCTCGGTAATAAGGGCCTGCAGGCCATAGGCCTGAGCGGCCTCCCGCAGTTCGCGGGCCGACTCCCGGCTGTAGCTGCCAAGACCTACGAGCTCGAAGCCAAACTCTTCCGTCGCCACGCGCGCGGCAGCAAGGGCATGGGTGCCATCACCAAAAACAAAAACCCGCTTACCCGTGAGATAAGTGGCATCAACCGAGCTCGAATACCAGGCCATACGACTTGCGCAGGCCTCATAAACCTTGGCAAGCGCCTCGTCGGGATCAAGGCCGGCAAGATGCGCAAGCTCGCGCACGAAGGCTTCTGTAGCCTTCACACCAATGGGGACCACCTGCGTGAACGGCTGCTGAAAACTGCGCTTTAAAAAACTGGCCACAGGACCCGCAATTTCAGGGTAGAGCACCACATTGAAGTCAGCCTGTGGAAGGCGACGAATATCGGAGGGACGTGCCTGCCAAGGGGCCTCCACATTCACCCCAATGCCAAGGGCATCAAGAATGCGCCGAACCTCTTGCAGGTCATCGCGATGGCGAAAACCCAAGGCAGTTGCGCCAAGAATATTGCAGCTGACCGCCCGTCGCGCAAGCGACGTGGAGGTGGCCTGCGGCGCAGGGCCATTGGAACTCAAGCCGTGGGTGAGCCTGCGAACCAATTGATAAAAAGTCTCTGCAGCACCCCAGTTTTCTTTCTTCTGATACGAAGGCAGCTCAAGGGGCACCACAGGAATATCAAGCTGCAAGGACTCTGCAAGACCACCCGGGTCATCTTGAATAAGCTCGGCGGTGCAGGAAGCCCCAACAATTAAGGCCTCAGGTGCAAATCGGGCCACTGCCTCGCGCGCAGCCGACTGAAAAAGCTCCGCGGTGTCTTTGCCGAGATCTCGAGCCTGAAAGGTGGTGTAGGTCACGGGCGGACGCTTCTCGCGTCGCTCGATCATGGTGAAAAGCAGGTCGGCATAGGTGTCTCCCTGCGGGGCATGCAGAACATAATGAAGCCCCTGCATGGCTGTGGCAATGCGCATGGCGCCCACGTGGGGTGGGCCTTCATAGGTCCAGACCGAGAGCTTCACTGCAGCTGCTCCACTGCAACGCTGGCGCGGTGCCCCGCAACCTGAGGTCTTGTAACCGACGCCATGGTTGACGATGCCTGCGCCTGGGAACGCACGGGGAACACAGGGTAAAGTCCTGCAATGCGGTCTCGCCGGCGAAAGGGTCGAGCAAATAACTCAGCAAGATCAGCCGCCTGGTCAAAGCCATGAATGGGACTGAAGACAAGCTCAATGGACCACTTGGTTGTTAGGCCCTTGGCCTCGAGTGGGTTGGCAAGACCAAGGCCGCAGACAACAAGATCGGGCTTGGCCTGCAGGCAGCGATCGAGTTGGCGGTCCACGTCTTGACCCTCGCTTAGGGTGAAGGCAGAGCCGTTGCCTTGCAGGCCTGTATCGGTAAGCAGGCTAAGCTCAGCCGACATATGTAAGCGATGCAAGAACGGCGTACCCACCTCGGTAAGCCTCATGCCAAGCTCGCGCGACAGAAACCGCGCCAAGGGAATTTCAAGCTGCGAGTCTGGAAAGAAGAAGACCGACTTGCCTTCAAGTTCTCGACGCAGACGCGCAAGGCTTTTTGTTGCGCGCGCAAGGGGTGCGGCAATGACGCGCTCAAAGTTTTCCATGCGAACGCCGAAGGCCTGAGCCGCTGACCACAGCCAGCTTCGGGTGCCTTCGGCCCCAAGGGGAAATACCGCGGGAATGTGCTGTGCACCTCGGGCCTCAAGCGCACGTGCGGTGTCAGCAAGAAACGGCTGCGCCAGCAGAAAACGCGTATTGGGCCCAACTGCGGGAAGTTGATTGGAGCGGCGGGCAGGAAGAACACCGATTCGCTCAATACCCATGACGCCTAAAAGATCAAGCATCTGATCTTCAACCACATCGGCAAGACTGCCAACAATAAGAAGCTCTGGCGCTTGATTTGAAGGCGCGCTGGGCATTTGTGGAACAAGAGCAGCCAGGCAGGCATCTTCACCTTGCGTAAAGGTGGTTTCAATGCCACTGCCCGAATAATTTAAAACCTTGCAGCGTTGCGCGTGCGCCTGCGAAAGCCGCTCCGCCGCGCGGGAGAGATCAAGTTTAATGACTTCGGAAGGACAGGAACCCACCAGAAAAAGCATGCGAATGTCTGGCCGACGGGCAAGCAACTGGCCCACCACACGGTCAAGCTCCTCGTTAGCATCGGCAAGGCCGGCAAGGTCACGGTCATCAATAATGGCCGTAGCAAAGCGAGGCTCGGCAAAGATCATGACCCCCGCTGCGGACTGAAGAAGGTGGGCGCA
This sequence comes from Burkholderiaceae bacterium, assembly GCA_023261135.1. Classification (GTDB taxonomy): domain Bacteria; phylum Pseudomonadota; class Gammaproteobacteria; order Burkholderiales; family Burkholderiaceae_A; genus Hahnella. Next base: position 5,893 of record JALRJP010000030.1, read on the forward strand.
GGTGCGCGAGCCCACAACGAGAAAGAACGCGTCTTGTATTTTTCGGTGCAGCCAGACAATTCCGGTTAGACCGCAAAAGACTTCCCGCTGACCCTTTTCACGCAGAACGTTTGAAGGCTGTAACACCGCCGTATCGGGGCAGCCCGACTGACGAAGGTTGCTGGCAGAAACGCCGTTCATGCCGCCACCTGACCTGTAACGTTTGCACCAAGCACGGGCGACTGCAGTCGTGCCATGCGAAGCTTGTAAAGAAACTGCGTGGCATTCACCACATAACTGGCATAGGCAGCCAGGGCAATGCCAATTTGGGTTTGCAGGCTCACCGTATCTGCCTGAAGCCAGGCGATGAGGTAGGCGGTGTGTAGAGCAATGACGCCCATGCTCACCACGTCTTCCCAGAAGAAAGCAGGCGCAAAAAGGTATTGACCAAAAACCACCTTCTCCCAGATCGCGCCCGTCACCATAATGAGGTAGAGCACGAGCGTTTTCAGAACAACCGAGGCAAGGGCCAGATCCCAGAGCTCACCGCTGACATAGGCATAACCAATGAGCCCAAGACTTATAAGAAAGACCAGAAACTGCAGAGGCGCCAGAATGCCCTGAACAAGCGTCCATGCTGTGGCATCCCGACGCTGCTTTTGCTCGGGGGTATACAAAGGCCGACTGACCGCAACCTGTGACATGTCGAACTGTCACTCCTATTAGACTTTTCCGTCTTCTTACTCTAGGCTTGGCCCCAAGGAATGTCAACCAAACGAGACATCAAATTTAATTGACATTTAAATCATTGTCGCGGATAGTCCTAGACAAAACCTCGATAAAACTTCTCGACAAAGGCGGTGGTCAGGAGGATCATGGATTCGGACACAACAGCAGCTCTTAATAAGCATGGAAGAAAGCCGCCCAATTCGGGTAAGGCTACTTACCAGGCACAGGCTGCAGGGAGAACCACCATGAACGAGCCACAGATGCGCCGGACTCGCCCGCGCGACCATGGCAATGCTTCGGTTGAACTCGAAGCCAATACCGTGCTCGAGGTCCTTACCCAGCAGGTCATTCCACGGTTGGTACTGTCCGAAAATAACTCGGTCTTTGCATCAACACCTGCCGCGAATTCCCAGGCCTGCCCTTTAAATTCGCCTCAGCAAGCCTCTGCCTTAAGGTTCCCTCAACTGCAAGCCGCGGCCAAGGCCCTGGCCGAAATGGCCATGAACAACAATGCGGGCGGTTGCTGGCAGCTTATTAATAACCTGCGGCACCAAGAAGACCTGTCCGCTGAAGAGGTAATGCTCGGCCTGATTCAGCCCGCCGCCCGATGCATGGGCGAAGGCTGGGTTGCCGACACCTGTGACTTCGCGGGCGTCACCATTGGGCTTTGGCGGCTTCAACAAATTCTTAATGACCTCGGCCTCGAGGTGCAGAGATCACCAATACCCCAAGGACATGGCAGTATTACCAACAGGGCATTCTTTGCTAACCCCCCTAGTATTGCCCTTGCCAACTTGCCCGGCTCCCAGCATCGGCTTGGCCTGCAAATGGTCAACAGCTTTTTCTCACGAGCGGGTTGGACCTGCTTCATGCTGGAATCGAAGTCCGACCTGGAATTACTCAGCGAAATTCGACGTCTTGGACCCGATATGCTTGGAATTTCTGTGGCCAGCGAAAAGGACGTACTACAGGCAGCGAGTCTTATACTTCGACTACGCGATTCCAAAACAAAAACAACACAGCCTCCTCTCATCATGCTTGGCGGTCCAGCCCTTAGCGTCTTTCCTGAGCTTGCGCAACGCACCGATGCCGATCTTCTCGTGGGCGATGCCGACCTTGCGGTCGAACTTGCTTTCGAACTTCTGAAGAACCGGCTCAGTTCGCAAAAGACCCCGCAACCTAGTCGCTAAAAATAGAAGAAAAGCCGTGGGACACAACGAGCAATCCAAAGGAAAGGGCCTTTCAGGCCTTGATGCCGAAGAGAGCGCAGCCCTTGTTACGGCGGCTGCAGACATCACCTTGGTGATTGACGCGCAAGGCATTATTCGTCAGGTCATTACTGGAAGTGCGGACTGGCAGCCCAGTCGAGCACAAGACTGGGTGGGAAAGAAGTGGGCTGAAGTTGTCACCTCCGAGAGCCGGCCCAAAATTGAAGAGATGGTCCAAGAGGCTCAAGAGGGTAAGGCCGAAGGACGTTTGCGGCACATTAACCAGTTAAGCCAGCCCGACGAAGAAATCCCCATTCTCTTTTCGCTTCTTCGTGTTGGTAAAGATGGGCAGATGGTGGCAGTTGGCCGCGACCTGCGTCCGGTGGCCTCTTTGCAGGCCCGCCTGGTGGAAGCTCAGCAGCTTATGGAACGCGACTATCTTCGGCTTCGTGGCGTTGAGAGCCAGTTCCGCATGCTCTTCGACCTTGTGCACGACCCCGTGCTCTTGGTGAGCGCCCGGTCACATCAAATTATTGAAGCCAACCGCGCGGGTGGGCAGTACCTTCAGAAAGACCGTCAGTCCATTATTGGCGAGACCATTGAGGCTTTTTTATCCGATCGAGCCAGCTCAGCATTGCACAACACCTTCCAGCAAGTTGCAAGCTCGGGCAGGCCTGCCGAGGTAAGCCTGCGCTTTGTTAAGCATCAGGCCTCTGCTCGAGTGCTTATCAGCTACCTTCGGCAAGAGTCCGACACGGTCTTCATGATTCGTATCGACTCCGAAAAGCCTCACCCCGGCGAGGACACTGCGCTGCTTGAAGCAATGCGTCAGTTCAGTGACGGCCTGGTTCTTACCGACACCAAGGGCATTATTCGCAGCGCGAACCCCGCCTTTGTCGAAATGATCCAAATGGTGCATGCGGGCCAGGTCATTGGCGAGCCCCTGAATCACTGGCTTGGTCGCGCCAACACTGACCTTCTTGTCATGATTAACAGCCTCTCTCAGGGAGGCTCCGTTCGGCTTTTTTCGACCCAGTTGGTCGGCCATGCCGGACTTGTCGTACCGGTTGAAATCTCAGGCGTCTCGGTTCAAAGCGACGATCAGCCCTTTCTGGCCTTTGTTATTCGGGACGTGGGTCGGCGGCTTGAAGGCCGGCTCGACCAGGCCTCACGACCTCGCTCTAACCAAGACCTCACGGGCCTGGTTGGCCGCATGCCCCTGCGCGAGATTGTGGGCGAAACAGTGGACCTTATTGAAAAACTCTGCATCGAGGCCGCCCTCAAAATTACTAAGAACAATCGCGCCTCAGCGGCCGATATGCTGGGCCTCTCACGGCAGAGTCTCTACGTCAAGCTGCGTCGATACGGTATCGAGGGGCCCGACTCCGACGAGGAGTAGTCCCGGGTGCACACCGTTGTCGTTGTTCTGGCACGCCTAAGGCCCTCGGCCGTAGGCTGGGCTATCTCTCGTCTCGTCCTGTCTGCCTTTGGTGCGCCTCGATGGCCGGGACTGGTCTTTCAAAAAGTTTTAGGAAGCGGCGAACAAGGTGGCTTTGGGCTAAAACCCGGCTTAAATTTTCAGGGTCTCTTCAGCACTTTCAACGACCCTCAATCGGCAGACGACTTTGTTGAACATGCACCGCAGGTCAAGGCCTACCAAGACCATGCTGAGGAGTTTTTTGTTGCTGTTTTAAACCCCATCTCCTCGCGAGGTCGATGGTCGGGCTTTGAGTTGCAGGCCGAATCAGATCATGCAGGAATACCTCGTAAAGAAGCGCCTCATACTGCAACCATGGACGACGGGCCTCTTGTGGCCTCACTTACACGGGCAAGCATTCGGCCCTTCAAAGCCCGCCAATTCTGGGCCCAGTCACCTGATGCCGAACATGATCTTGAGCAGGCTAAGGGCTGCCTGCTTGCCGTGGGGCTGGGCGAGGCACCGCTCTTACGACAGGCCACCTTCAGCCTCTGGAAAGACCAAGCCGCCATGGATGCCTACGCCCGAAGCGGTGCCCACCAACGTGCCATACAAGCCGCCTATGGTCAGAAATTTTTCTCCGAGTCCATGTTTGTTCGCTTTCGTCCCCTAAGACTTGAAGGCCAGTGGCGTGGCGAAATGTTTGGAGATACACAGACCCATAGCCGAGCTGTAAGGGCCGAATCGGGTCAACCACCGTTCAGTCAGGCGCCCAGTGGCTGAACGCCAGGTTGTCATTGTGGGCGCAGGCATGGCGGGCCTTGCGGCAGCCATTGACCTTGCAGGCCAAGGGGTGCGCGTCACCTTGCTTGAAAAAGATGCGCAAGTGGGCGGAAAGAACCATCAGAAAGTTGTAGCGGGTCAGCCCATGGACTCGGGTCCTACCGTCATTACCATGCGCTGGGTCTTTGAAGATCTCATGGCAGCGGCAGGACTAAGGCTTGAAGATTTTGTGGAGCTGAAAGCGCTGCCCATCATTGCGCGGCACGCGTGGTCTGAACACGAATGGCTTGATCTCTTTGCGGACGAAGCAGCGTCGGTCGATGCCATTGCACGCTTTTCGGGGCCTGACGAGGCCCGTCGATTCCAGGCCTTTAGCCAAGAGGCGCGACGTGTTTACCATGCCCTTGAGGCCGCCTACATCCGCGCCGAACGTCCGACCATGGCCTCGATGGGCCAAGACTTAGGCCTGCGTGGTCTAGGTTTGTTGGCAGGCCTTGGGCCTTTTGCGAGCCTCTGGAAGAGCCTAGGTCGTTATTTCCATGACCCCCGCCTGAGACAACTTTTTGCACGCTATGCCACCTATTGCGGAGGCTCCCCCTGGCAGGCTCCCGCAACACTAATGCTTATTGCCTATGTGGAGCAGCGTGGCGTCTGGGCAGCGCGCGGGGGAATAAAAGCATTAGCCGACGGGCTTGCTAAGGCTGCAGAAACCTTGGGGGTAGAGCTGCAATGCAATGCGCATGTGGATGCAATTCTGATTGAGCATGGTCATGCCAAGGGCGTGCAGCTTGCAGACGGCCAAAAGCTTTTTGCCGATGCCATTATTTTTAATGGCGAGGCCGCAGCGCTGCATCAGGGCCTGCTTGGCGCGTCGGCGCGTGCGGCCGTGCCAAACACCGAAGGGCTCTACCCACGGTCTTTGTCCGCACTAACCTTCTCCATGGTCGCGCGTACGCAAGACAAGCCCCTGGAGTTTCACAATGTTGTCTTTCAAAAAACGCCCTACGAAGGCGAGTTCAACGCGGTCTTCGCACAAGGCAGAATTCCTACGCACCCGACGGTCTACATATGCGCGCACGACCGCGGGCCCTTTGGACACACCCTAGCAGTAACAGCCCTTGAACTTAGAGGCAAGAGCGGGAAGACCGAGCCCGCAGGCCACACAAGCCAACCCATAACGGTTCCTGGGCATTCGAGCCAAGCACATTCGGAGCGGCTCTTTATGCTGGTGAATGCCCCCGCGCGCGCCGACCATCAGGCTCTTCTTGAAGAGGAAATCAGCGTATGTCAGAAACGCATCTTGTCTCAGTTGCAGCAAGTGGGTCTCACCGTGGAACCACAGGCCGTAGAGATCGGTCGGCCCCAAGATTTTCACCAGATGTTCCCAGCCTCAGCAGGGGCTCTGTATGGCATGGCCCCTCACGGATGGATGTCCTCCTTTCAGAGGCCCACGAACCGAACCCCGGTTCCGGGTCTTTTCCTGGCGGGGGGCAGCGTGCACCCGGGGGCGGGAGTTCCCATGGCCAGCCTGTCGGGCCGACTGGCGGCCGCAGCCCTGATGGCACACCTCGATTCGACCAGAAAGTCCCAGCGGGTGGTTATCTCTGGTGGTATGTCGATGGACTAAGCGATGACGGCGAACATGGCATCACCATGATTGCCTTTGTGGGCAGTGTCTTCTCAAGTTACTACCACTGGGCAAGAGCCAAGCCACAAACCAGCGACCCCGAGAACCATGTCTGCATTAACGTGGCGCTTTATTCCAAAGGAAAGAAGCGCTGGACCATGACGGAACGCGGCCGGCGCTTCTTGCACCGCTCAAGTACAGAATTTACGGTGGGACCAAGCCAGCTACGCTGGACAGGCGGTGAACTCATCATCGACATTAACGAATGGTCGGTGCCTATCCCCATGAAGGTGAAGGGCCAGATGCGCATTCATGCGGATCAGTTTTTTAACTACCAACAGCCCATTGATGCCCAGGGCAGACACCGCTGGGGGCCTCTTGCTCCGTCGGCTCGTATTGAAGTGGACTTTCCCTTGCCTGGGGTCAAATGGTCGGGGCATGCCTACCTTGATTCCAACGAGGGCGACGAGCCTATTGAGGCACCCTTTCATGAATGGGACTGGTCGCGTGCGCTTTTGCGCGATGGGAGCACGGCCGTAATCTACGATGTTCGCGACCGAGAGGCCACGCCCTCGGCACGCGCGGCCGAGTTCAACCAGTCGCAGGACCGCACAGTACACTACCCGAACGACCGGAGTTCACGACTCATAACCGCCCGCTTCAGACCCAATGGACAGGTGGAACCTTTTGAACTGGGTCCGCGGCAGGCGCTTCCCAAGGGCATCTGGGGCGTTGGTCGGTCAATACGGTCCGACCCCAAGGCACCCTCGGCACACCTTATGCAAACCCTCGAGGACACACCCTTTTACATGCGCTCGGTTGTTCGTCAGACGCTTTTAGGCGAAGAGGTGCATGCCATGCACGAGACTCTCTTCTTGCCGCGCGTTCGATCCAGGCTTGTCCGGCTTATGCTGCCCTGGCGAATGCCAAGACGCACCTAGGCTTAATACTTGCGCGAGAGTTCCTTGCACTGAGTCATAAGAACGTTGTCAATCACAGGGTAATCGGTGTCGTAGACCGCCAGCTTGCAGTGAGCCGCGCCGCGACTTGCCTGCGACCAGCAGTTAGCCCTTAAGTTCTCGTTCTCAATGGCCGAACAAAAAAACCGCTTTTTGTCGACAACGCCTTGCACAGAGCCCGCTGATCATCGTCGTCGATGGCGTTGCAGTGGGCTGCTTTCGGTCCCGCGACTGCACCATTACCTATCATGACAAACCCCATAAGTGCGAGCGCTGAAAACGTTAAACGCCAAAACTCTCCAGGTCGCCTGCGAAGCAATTCCGATGAAAATATCTTCATCCTCGTTCTCCTGTAATTGGTTGATTACGGTCTTGGCGCCCCTGACGTTCACGCTCGGCAAGCGTTAAGAATAGATCCACCATCCAGCCCGCCTTTTCGCCCACCGTGCGTGGGGGACGACTGCGCATCGAAATACCCGATGCTTCAACCAGAAACGCAATAGCAGGTAAAGGCCTATGCCCACGAGGCATACGCGGCGCTAAAAGGGCGGCAGGCAGGCAATGAAAAAGGCGTTGAATTTTTTTGGAAGAGGCCACAACCGCGCGTTGATCAATGGAATTGAAATCGGCCTTACCAATTTCGCGACCAATATCGGAATAGATATGACGTGCCGCCATGATGGCCGGCCGACATGCACGCGGTAAAAAGCCTACGCCTTCTTCGGCGCGCTTATACAGACCATCAGCCTCTCTCAAGAGCCTGTCCACCACCCGGCCAAGAGCGGGGGTAAAGGAAGGCCTTTCCAGCCAGGCCTGCGGGTCAATACCCTCTTCCCGCATCCACTGGCGTGGCAGGTAGAGCCTTCCCATACGCGCATCTTCACCCACGTCGCGGGCAATGTTGGTGAGCTGCATGGCCACACCTAGCTCGCAGGCTCGGGCCATGGGCCGTGCCTCGCGTACGCCCATAACAAGGGCCATCATGGCGCCCACTGTACCTGCCACCCGCGCGCTGTAATCGAAGACATCGTCAAGGGTTTCGTAGGCACGGCCCTGAGCATCCCATTCAAAACCCTCAAGCAAGGCTAGGGGCACCGCCTTAGGAATTTTGTAACGACTCACCACACGCCAAAAGGCTTTATCCACCATGGGCAGGTCGGCAGGTGAACTTGCCGTGTAAATGGTGTTCAAACGACTGTGAAGTTCCTGCATGACCTGAGGGCTCGCTAAGGACTCATCAACACGATCGTCCGCCACACGGCAGTAGGCATAAAGATCTACTGCCGCATTACGCACCGTTTTGGGCAGAAGCCTTGAAGCCGCAAAGAAAGACTTCGATCCACCACGCATGAGTTCTTCTTCTGAGACCTTTGCAACATGAGCTTCAGGCTCGGGCCGTCCCGCGGGGCCAACCGAGGCCAAGACCCAGGGGGCGGCCTGGGACTCGGCATAGGACGCACCGTCAATGGGTCTGCCCACCGGCTTAATCAGGCTGTCAAAGGCTTTCGCCGAGCTAAGAACACCAGGCACGCCCGCGCCTGGGTGTGTACCAGCGCCCACCATGTAAAGCGCCTCAATATCCTCATTCTGATTGTGTGGCCGAAACCAGGCACTCTGCGTGAGCCGTGGCTCCATGCCAAAGGCTGCGCCCTTGTAGGCCCAGAGCCTTGATTCAAAATCAAGGGGCGTCACCACCTTGGACGTGCAGACCTCGGCTGAAAGCCCCGGCAAGACCGACTGCTCAAGGTAGGCGGCAATAGTCTGTCGATATGGCTCGGCGGTCTGGGCCCAGTCCACATCGGCATCCAAATGGGGCACAGGCGAAAGAACATAAAACGTATCGCAGCCCGCAGGGGCAAGCGCGGGGTCAGTAGCCGTAGGCCGATGCAGATAAAGACTGAAGTCTTTGCTCAACACCTTGCGCTTAAAAATATCTTGCAACAGTCCCTTGTAACGGGGGCCTAAAAGAATCATGTGATGCGGAATGTCTTCGTAGCGACGACGCGTCCCGAAATACCAAACAAACAGGCCCATGGAATAGGCGGCCCGGTCTACCTTGGCGTCGGTCCAAACCCGACGCACCTCATTGGGCAGCAGCTTGCGATAGGTATTGGCCGCATCCGCGTTTGAGACCACGATGTCGGCCTGAATTCGCTCGCCATTGGCCAGTTCAACGCCCACGGCGCGTCGGTCTTTTAGAAGAATACGACCCACCTCGGCGTTGTAGCGAACGACTGCGCCCTGGTCTTCAACCAGACGGGCAAGGGCCTTCACAATTGCTCCTGTGCCACCCATGGCCGAATGCACGCCGTACTCGCGCTCAAGCGCAGTAATCAGGCTGTACACCTGTGTGACCGAAAACGGATTGCCGCCAATTAAGAGTGGATGAAAGCTAAAGACCTGGCGAAGCTTTTCGTTTTTGAAATGACGCCGGGCCATGCTGTAGATGGTCTTCCAGGCCTGCATGCGCACCATCGAGGGCATGGCGGCAATGAGGTCCATAAGGCTTACAAAGGATGTTGTTCCTAACTCTTCGTAGCCGAGCTTTAGGCAGACCATGGCCTCACGCATAAAGGCGTCATAGCCCGCAACCTCCGAGGCTCCCGCAAGCCTTGTAATTTCGCGGCGCATGGCCTCGGTCTCGCCAAAGTAATCAAAGTAACTGCCGTCATCAAAACGAATGCGATAAAACGGCCACATGGGTCGAAGATCCACATCGTCAGAAAAACGTCGTCCGCACATGGCCCAGAGCTCTTCAAGCAGAAAGGGGGCCGTGATAATAGTGGGGCCGGCATCAAAGGTGAAGCCGTCTTGCTCGTAAACAAACGCCCTGCCCCCGGGGCCCTCAAGTCGCTCAAGCACGGTTACACGGTAGCCCTTGCGGCAAAGCCGAAGGGCAGCCGCCAGGCCTCCAAAGCCCGTTCCAATCACTACGGCGTGCATACGCGTTTTCCTTAAGTCCAGAAACTGTAAATTGCAATTGACGGTTGTATTTGTCAAGTCCAAAATGCAGTTTATGGGAATTATTCATTCGACGAGCACGGCAGAGCTTGGACAGCCGAGCCTTTCGGCCGTGCTCGAGCTCTTCAAGCCCATCACCTGGTTTCCACCCATGTGGGCCTTTGC
>JALRJP010000031.1 GCA_023261135.1 Burkholderiaceae bacterium
GACGTCATCCCAGTCTTTTAGCTCCCGCACGGCTGCTCGCAGTGTGGTCTCGTCAGTTAAGCGAAACTCCTCAGCAGGAGAGTGAAAGACCTTAATCCAGTATCTCTCCCCCTCTTTTTTTAACTCTTCCGATAAGGAATCAATTCCTCCACGCCAGACGGCCCGTGTCACCAAAAGATTTGCAAGAATGACCATGTTCTAAAACCCTACCCACTTTTCAATGCTAAATATACTCAGCACAAGACGCATTGCTTGTGCCTTTAACAGTACTCACTCTTGGAGATTGTCTCGAGAATGTCGACGGGCACTAGATCCGGGACTTGTACCCAATGCGCATTGGGCACAAGCTTTTTTAGGTTGGCCTCAATAGATCGGAAAGCCCCCATCCAAAGCACATTTTCAGGACGCTTCTTCTGGAAGCGAAGGTCTTGGACCAGCATCTTAAGAACCGAAGAGTTTGACACAAGAAACCACCACGGTAAGTCACTTTTAGGGAGATCGATGAGATTTTGGACAGAGATAGAAAATACAGGCAGACGAACGACTCGGAACCCCCCAGACACAAGCGCCCTTGCCAAATCACCCTTGTCTCCAGACATTTCTAGAATAAGTGCTAACGACCCTGGAGGTGCTGTGTCGACAAGCTTCTGCACGAGTTTGTCGACATGTCCTGAGACCGATGGCGTAATCACATCGTCCCGGCGTACCCGAGCGATCCCCTCAAGTTTGAGGGTTGCGGCAAATTCCGCAGCGGTCTCATCCCCAATTGCGGCGAATCGGAGTTGAGATTCACGCACCGCAAGCGCCTGCTTGAGGGAACCAAGCCCACCAAGTCCCTCAGCAGCGGTAGGGCTTGAACAAACAAGATAACAAGGCCTCACATCGTGAGGCTTATGCCATTCATCCAATTCCCGCAACATCGCTTTTTGCTGAGTCTCGGTGGCATAGCGCATAATATGCATTGGGGAGCTGTAGACCCTTATCCAGAAGCGACTTGCTTGTGCTTCCAGAGCCTCCGCTAGCGGATCAACCTTTTTTTCCCAAGTACTCCCTGTAACAACTAAATTTGCTACTGTAACCAAGGAATTCTCCTTCGGAAATATTGACTGGTGTCTTTCCTTTTTAAAAGCACGACTATGATGCCATGATAATTAAACCTCGTTCTCTCGAAGAAATGGCGAAAGAGCGATCGCTTAGATCGAACGGTTCTTCCTCCTTGACCAATTCAAACGAGTCAACGCGGCCTTCAAGTAGCGTAGGGTTTAATGATTCACAGGACTCCTCAAGTAGGGATTGGGGTTCAAGCGAAACTCAAGATGGCGATGACGAGACTAGGGCAAATACTGGTTTGAGTCCCGACAGCCCCCCCCTTCCGCCGGAGTCCTCCAATTTTCAATATGTTGTGCTAGGCGTCGCTACGCTTATCGGGACCTTCATTGCCATCTGGATTGTCTACACCGTTTTAACGAGTGTAAAAGTACCCCCGCTTCAAAGCATGGCAAAGCCAATCAACGATGCTTTAGTGCCGGATGATGGTCCACTTACGGTACAAGTAACCTTGAAGAATGAGTGCACTTACGCCGAGAACGCCTTTATGGTTAAGGTTATGCCTAATGGCCCCCGGGCGGAGTTTTACGGGGGTAAGGCGGTAATCAATGCTAGGCGAAATGATAAGATTAAACTTATTTCTAATGAGCGTTACCCATTTATAAGTTACGAAGATGTTGCTGTGAAGGTGGCGCCTGAAGTGACGCTTATTGCCCGCTGCTATGACCCCGAGGAACGTGCAAAGGCAATGAAGGAGTCCTTCGATAATTCATTTAAAAAGTAACTGTAAGAATCTATGAGCTACAGCGCAGAGATTAGCCGTACAAACCCCACTGCTTTCATGTTCGTGATCGATCAATCTGGCTCTATGGCTGATCCAGTTGGGGACACTGATCTCTCTCGAGCTGAGTTCGTTTGCGATGCGCTAAACCGTATAGTCGTTAATCTTATTACGCGCAGCTCAAAGTCTGAAGGGGTTCGGGATTACTTCCACATTGGTGCAATTGGCTATGGCGGCTCAACCGTTGCCAATGCGCTCTCTGGCTCCTTAGGGAATAAGATTTTCAACCCAATCTCAGCGTTTGAGCAGCACCCCTTGCGTGTCGAACAAAGGGATGGCATGCCCTTCCCCGTCTGGTTCGAGCCCTATGCTGGGGGAGGTACGCCGATGCGAAAGGCTATGCGAACAGCAGCCCAAGCGCTCGCTGAGTGGTGCGATGAGTACCCCGAATCTTTTCCCCCGACGCTGCTTCATGTTACCGACGGAGAGCCTTCGGACGGAGACCCAGAACCCATTGTTGAACAGCTCAAATCCCTAGGAACCGAGGACGGTGAGGTGCTAATCCTAAATTTGCACACTGGGCAAAGTAAGAGCGGTCCAATTAAATTTCCAAATATGGAAAAACAGGTGACCGATGGGTTTGGCAAAATCCTGTATCGGATGTCAAGTATTCTTCCTCCCGCTGTTGCAGGGGCAGCGAGAGAGCGGGGATACCAAGTTGATGATGAGGCTCGCGGGTTTTTCTTCAATGTTGAACCCATTGAAGTTGTTGAATTCTTTGAGATTGGTACCCGGGCATCTTCCCAGGCCATGTTGCTTCGTTAACCTCTCAAAGATGCCAACGTGTGATTGAGGTAGGCACTCGAAGGTACTTTTGAAAGCAGGACGGACCTGTGAAGATTCTTAAAAGCCTAACAGCGTCAAAAGAGCCTCAGCACCCTGAAGCGAACGAAGACTTTTTCTTTTGGGAGGACAAAGGCAAGGCTTGTGCCATGAGCGATGGGGCAAGCGACTCTTTTGACTCTCAGACATGGGCTCGCATTCTTTGTCAATCTTTCACTCAAATTTATAACCAAGTTCCAAGTGTCACTCTCAAGCAGGAGAGCATTCAACTTGTTTTAAACGTAGCCAGACCATTCTTTGAAAAGCAAGCAAAGGAAAAAACCCAGTCGTGGTCAAAGCAACTCGCGGCAAATCGCGGGAATTTTGCAAGCCTTTTGGGTGTTATTGAGGAAAGAGACTATATCTGGCTTTTAGCTGTGGGCGATAGCATAGCTGCGTGGATAGACACACGCATGCAACTCAAAACATTTATTGTTCGTAAGTCGCCAGAATTTTTAAAGAACCCTATTTTGCTAGGTTCGATTCCATCAACAGACTCTTTACTATTCGGTGACGAAAAGAACCGTTGGGGATGTATTAGACTTGCCAAGGCAGACATGAAGCCACGAAAGCTCTTTCTTATGACCGACGCTCTTGGTCATCATCTTCTTAGCCAGCACGAGAAAAACAAGCCCCTGCCATTGGATGCATTGTCTAAGATGAACCAATCTGATTTTCAAAACTGGGTTCTGTCTCAACGCCAAGCCGGAACCTTGCGCAAGGACGACACAACCTTCGCTCTACTATCCTTCGACTAGTAATCCGGTTTCTGTTCAACTACCCTTTACCTTAAATGTCTTTACCTAATCTAGAAAATTATCTCCGGGCTCTCCAAAAACCAAGCAGCCAAACTTTCCGCGATTCCAATTTACAGAAATGCGTTGTCGAACGCAGTACCCTCGGTATGCCAAGGGTGAGGTCTGGAAATTTTGCACTTGTCTTTCGTATGAACGATGCAACGGCCAAACGTTCCTATGCCGTTCGTGTTTTCACTCGCGTATCCAAGGATGTTGAAGATCGTTACCAAGCCATCGCCGATGCTCTGAAAACCATTCGCGAGTCGGAGGGCTCGTCTTTCTTCTTAGACTTCGACTACCAAGCCCACGGCATGGTCGTAAACGAACAAACCGTGCCTGTAATAAAAATGGATTGGAATTACGGGGAGACACTTGGAGAGTACTTGTACAAAAACCACAAAGACTCCAAGAAGATTGGGAAGCTTAGAGAGCAGCTTCGCGAGCTTTGCGCTTTTTTACAGAAGATGTCAATTGCCCACGGCGATATTCAGCTTGGGAATGTTTTGGTGTCAAAAGATGGGGCTCAAATTAAGCTTATCGACTACGACGGCATGTACGTCCCTGCCCTTCAAGGGCGCCTCGCGTCAGAGCTTGGACAGGTCAACTTTCAGCACCCTGGGCGCAAAGAAAACCTCTTCGGCCCTGAGCTTGACCGTTTTGCCTTTATGAGTCTCGACCTATCGCTTGGCCTTCTTGAGCACAACGCCGACCTCTGGGACCGAACCTACAGCGATGAAGAAGGTGTGATTTTCCGGGCAACCGACTACGCGGCCCCCCTTGCCTCTCAGACCTTTGGGCTTGCAGCCCAGGTGCCGAGTCTAAGTCTGGCAACGAAGCAGTTTGCCCTCATGTGCCTCGGTCCAGTTGAAAAGCTACCGGACCCCTTCGAGTTCTTTGAAAATCGAATTCCACCGGGCACGCTGGTCTTCAAGCCTCGGCCCAAGCCGGAGGGTGAGGTTGCCAAGAAGGAGCCTCAGGTTGACAGAGTTTATGTGGGATCTTATGAAGTTGTCGCAGCTGGGCAGTTTGCAAAAATCAGTCGTTATGCAGGTAAGCGAATTGAGGCTGTAGGTAAGGTTGTCGATGTGCGTTCAGGCAAAGCCTATTTCGATAACAACCGGCTTCTTCGACCCTACATCTACGTTGACTTCACCGCCATGTCCAGCGGTAATGTTGTTCGTATTAAGCTGCTTCCAGAAATTCTTGAAAGCTTTACCGGCGAACGTCGCTTACTTCCCAATGACAGTTGGATAGGGAAATGGGTCACGGTGAGCGAAATGATTCAGCCTGTTCAATATCTGAGCCACCCTTCCTTTCCAGCAGGCATAGGCGAGGCAGGCATCGTAGTCAACGACCCGTTTCAGGTCAAGATCCTATCTGCCGAAGAAGCAGCCTTCCGGCTCAAGGGTAACAACAACATGGTGCGTCGCCGACTGGGCACTCGCATGGCCTCAGTGGACATACCTCTCGGAAGCCGTATATCAGGCACGCCCGGTCAGAGGCGCAATGCAGACGCCTTGGCACGTCTTTCGAAGATGTAGTGAAAACTTTTTTAGACCGGGTCGTTGTGACGGACCAATAAGGCTAATCGCTGGGTATCAAGCATATCGAGCGCTAACGACGACTCAGTAGCACGAACCAAAAAATAAACAGCTACGAGTCCGAAAATAAGCCCATGCGACAGGTCCTCAAAATAAAAAGATGCACAGGCAGCGATAAGCATGACAAAAAAGAGCGCCCCGAAAATGCGCTGGGTGCGCTCGTGGCGCTCACGTATGGGACGAATGTAAACCTCGTAATGCTCAAAGGTCATTGGCTCGTCGGGGGCAAGAAGTTCATTGGGCAACATAAGAATATAAGTCTACTCCGGAGATGTTTTAAAAAAGCGCGTATTCAAGCCAACGGCTTAAGACATGGCTTAACTATGATCTCACCCTCCAGAGATGAAAGCCCAAGCCATGACTTAATTATGACTCGGCTTACTGGATGGTTTGACTGCCCGCGAAATTTCGTTTTCAAGCAACTTCGACGCAGCAAGTAGAACACCTTCGTAGCGGCGCCTCTCAAGATCCATAGTCTCTTCATCCCAGCTCCAAAACCCGTGGCCCACCTTCATCCCGTACCGACCTGCGTCTACCTTTTCCTTTAGAGCCTTAGCCGGCTGTTGATCATTACAAAGATCGGGATAAATGGAGCAGCCTGCAGCGTAGTGAATATCCAGCCCGGCGTGATCACGCTGAAGACAGGGGCCCGCCGCCAAATAGCGAAAGCCAAAACCAAATCGAACGGCTGCATCAATATCGGCTGGCGTGGCAATGCCCTGATCGATTAAATGAAAGGCCTCACGGGACAATGCATGCTGAAGTCGGTTGACTAAGAACCCCGGGATATCGCGCTTGACCATAATGGGTACACGCCCAGCAGAACGCAGGTCGTCGGCAACCCGACTGACAACCTCTGGATCAGTCTGGTTCGAGCTAATTACTTCAACACCAGGAACAAGGTGCGCCGGCATGAAAAAATGCGTGCCAACCATTCGTGAGAGGGCCGCGAGGCCCTGACCAATTGTGCTTATTGGGATGGCTGAAGAGTTACTGCACAGAGGGAAATGAATAGGAGCTCGTTCGGCAAGCTCCGCAAAAACCCTCTGCTTAACGGGGAGTGACTCGGGAGCTGCCTCGATGACAAGTCCGTACGTCATTGTTTGAAACGGGACCTCGTCAATGGCATTAAAAAATGAGGCCTCCAAACCAGCTTTGCCAAGCATCTGAAGGCTGCGCTCAAGCCGCAGTCTTGCTGATGCCTGACTTTCAAGCCTCGGCTCTACAAGGCTAGCCGTCCAGCCGCCTGCCATAAAGGCTGCAGCAATATCAACGCCCATCGTTCCGGCACCCACCACCACCACGTGCCTTGCATGCTCATGGGCCTGCAGTTCTAACATATGCAAAATTCTCCAGATTGACCTGAAAGTTTGTGGTTAGTGCCGCACCAAGCTATAGCCGAGTATAGCCTTGCCTGTATTAGCGTCGTGAAAACGTGGCACCTACGTGAAATTACCTATTTAGTCTTCGAACAACAAATGAAAAACTTCAAAAGTTTAATTCAAAGGAGTCAGCATGAATTTTCGTAAAGCATTCGTTGGCCTCGCCGCTACTGGTGCGTTGAGCCTTGCTACTGTTGCCCAAGGGCAAAATATTTCGATTGGTACTGGTGGTACTGGTGGCGTCTATTACCCTCTCGGGGGCGGATTTGCTGCGGCACTCTCTAAGCACGTTCCTGGGATGCAGGCTACTGCTGAGGTAACAGGCGGCTCTGTATCAAACCTCCAGCTCATCGCAACTGGCAAACCGTACATTGGCTTATCAATGGTGGACGCCGCTAAGGACGCGATGAATGGTGAAGGTAAATTTAAAGATAAAGGGAAGGTAAATGTGCGGACCCTGTTGGTTCTCTATCCCAACCGGATGCACGTTGTCACGACCACGGCCACAGGAATTAAGACGCTTAAGGATCTTCAAGGTAAGCGTATGTCCGTCGGTTCCATTGGATCCGCCACGGAAGTTATGACAACGAGGTTGCTTGAGTCGGCTGGAGTTGAAGTCCAGCGTGAGCGCCTTAGCGTTGCAGAATCCGTTAACGCACTCAAAGATGGCAAGATCGACGCGTTCTCTTGGGTAGGCGGTCTTCCGACTGCCGGTGTAACCGATCTCGCCAGCACGCCTGGGATTACCATTCAGATGATTGACCACACCGAGGCCATTCCGGGTATGGTGAAGAAGTATGGCAATCTGTATTACCCAGACGTCATTCCAATGAGCACTTACAAGGGAATGGCTGCTGATAATAAGAATGCGTCGATAGCCAATATTCTTGTAGCCTCATCGGAGATGTCTGATGAAACGGCCTACAATATCGTGAAAACCATTCTTGAAAAGCAGGACGAGCTCAAGTTAGTTCACAAAGCCGCCGGTGAGATCCAGGCAAAGAACCAGAAGAACGCTTCGACACCTGTGCCTTTCCATCCTGGTGCACTGAAGTACTTCAAAGAAAAAGGTATTTCGGTTGATTAATCACTGCTTAACTTCTTGCCTTAATGCATAGCGAGCTTAAGGCCGCCTTACACGAAGACCCGCGAAAGCGGGTCTTCGTTTTGTACTTAAAAGATCGAGCAGACCAATGACAGAGCCCTCCTCTACCCAAAATTCCAATATTGGCCTTGAGGGCCAGGTTGATGACGAACTCCAAAAGAAACTCGACAAACTGATCGAGGAAGAAGAAGGCACACAGAGTAAATTTTCGGGCTGGGTTGGTGTTTTGATTACGTTGGCGTTGTTGGGAATGTCCTTTGTGCACCTTTACGCGGCCTATGGAATTATTCCGGCCTCAACCCTTCGGCCTCTGCATGTGGCCATGGTGACTGGCCTGGTATTTCTGATTTTTCCCATTGGCCAACGGTTTAGGAACCGAATTATGTGGTGGGACGTCTTGGCTGCCGCCTTTTCTTTATTCGCGATCTACTACCTGTGGTCAGGCGGGGAAGACCTGCTTGAAAGAAATACCGCACCCAACACAATGGACCTGCTCGTTGGAGTCGGAGTAGTGCTCACCATTCTTGAAGCGCTTCGTCGAACTAACGGTCCAATTCTTCTCTCGATCACCGTTTTGTTCTTGGCCTATGCACTCTTCGGAAACCTTCTTCCAGAACCTTGGACACACAGGGGCTATTCGCTTGAGCGCTTGGTCGGGCATATGTATATGACCCTTGAGGGGATCTACGGGTCTGCCGTTGATGTCTCCTCGTCGCTAATTATTCTTTTCACGATTTTTGGCGCTTTCCTTCAATTCACTGGTGCAGGCAAATTCTTTATTGACTGGTCATTTTCCGTTCTCGGAGGGCGCCCCTCTAATGTGGGTCGTACCATTGTGCTGTCGTCCTTCCTTCTCGGAGGTCCTTCAGGTTCAGGCGTGGCAACCACTGTCACGGTCGGCTCGGTTGCAGGAAAAATGCTCAAAGATATGGGCTATGAGAAAAATTCCGCAGGCGGACTTTTAGCTGCTGGAGGCCTTGGTGCGATTATCTCGCCACCCGTTCTTGGGGCAGCGGCGTTTCTTATCGCAGACTTTCTTGGACGCTCCTACCTGGATGTCTTGGTGATGGCCACCATACCCACAATCTTGTATTACCTTGGGCTGTTCGTCATGGTGGAAATCGATAGCCGTAAATTCGGCATGGTAACCGCTGCTAAAACACAGACCGAGTCCGCCTTAAAACTGGCTCTGCGATATTGGTATCACTTCTTTTCGCTCATCTCAATCGTTGTCTTCATGCTCATGGGCTTCTCGCCCATTACGAGCGTCTTCTGGGCAACGGTTCTCTCGGCCACCACCAGCATGCTAAGACCCGAAAGCGCGGTTATACCTTGGGGCATCTTCAAGGGTCACGTACCACTTGTTAAAGGCCTTTATGAATCGAAACTCGTTCAGTCACTTGCCGGAGGCACGCGGGAGGTTCTTGGAATCGCGGCGGTTTGCGCGGGCGCGGGGCTCATTGTGGGGGTGGTTACTCTTACTGGACTTGGCCTGAAGTTCTCCTCGATCGTTCTCGATCTGGCCGGTGGAAGCCTTTTCTTAACAGCGCTCTACACGGCACTTATTGTTTGGATTGTTGGCCTAGCAGTGCCCGTGACGGCCTCCTATATTATTTGTGCGGTGATTGCGGCGCCTGCGCTTATCAAGCTTGGCGTGCCCGACTACGCCGCGCATATGTTCATTTTCTACTACGCAGTACTTTCTGAGGTCTCTCCGCCAACGGCCCTTTCACCGTTTGCTGCCGCAGCTATTTGTAAGGGTAACCCCTACCGCACGACACTACAGAGCTGGAAGTACGTTGCACCAGCCATTCTTGTTCCGTTTATGTTTGTGCTTGATCCCAGCGGACTTAGCCTTCTGCTAATGGGTTCCATCGAAGCGCTCACGAAAGCGAGCTATGGAGACATCGCCTTCGTTGCTGCCACAGCAGCACTTGGTATTGTTTGCCTTGCTGGCGGATTGCAAGGCTGGTTCATCCGCAAGACTACGTTCCTGGAACGCTGGATCATGATTCTATCCGGGCTTGCCCTCACCTACCCAGGCCAGGAGACCGACATTGCTGGACTAGCCGGTTTTATTTTAGCCGTTTTATTGCAGTGGCTGCGGCGCAAGCAACCTCCTGATGAGCCCATTCGGGCCTCATAACATTCAGTCAATACATAAGGGGTTGTATGTCTCAAATTGAATCCATATCGGTTGCGGCTGTTGAAGTGCCGCTTGATAAGGTCACGTCGTTTGCAACGCGTACAGTGCATGCACGCCACTACGGTCTTGTTAAAGTGCGCAGTGTCGATGGTGTGGAGGGTGTTGGTTTCTGTTATGTGGGCAGTCAAGCCGGCGGGCTGCTTAAAGCTGCAATTGAGACTCTCTTAGGCCCAGCTCTTATTGGAGAGGAAAGCCACCAAACAGAGGCACTTTGGCAGTCCATGTATCAAGAAGCGCTCTTGCAAGGCCGCTCTGGTGTTGTGATGAGGGGGATCTCCATACTTGATACCGCCTTATGGGACCTAAACGCGCGCTCGGTTGGCTTACCCTTACACGACTATCTTGGAAGCATGCATCGCGACCGAGTTATTGCCTACGCAAGCGGCGGCTACTACCTTGACGGCAAAACTCCCAAGCACCTTGGCGGAGAACTTGCAGGCTATGTCAGCCAAGGCTTCAAAGCAGTCAAAATGAAGACTGGGCGACTTAGCCCAGGGGAAGAAGAAGCTCGTCTTGCTGCTGCACGCAACGCCATTGGGCCCGATGTTCACCTGATGCTTGATGCAAATAATGCATGGTCCGATTTGCCCACAGCACTTGAGTATATGCGGCGATTCGAGCCCTACAACCCCTACTGGATTGAGGAGCCCTTCTCACCAGATGCCATCGATCTTCACGCACGCCTTGCTGAACGAACAACCATTACTGTGGCCACAGGTGAGGTAGAGGTTGGGCGTTGGCGTTTTCGCGAACTTATTGATGCGGGCGGCGCCGAGATTCTGCAGGCTGACGCAGCCGTCTGCGGTGGTATTTCTGAATGGCGAAAAATTGCTGCCCATGCCGATAGCCGCGGCATAACAGTCAGCCCACACTGGTTTCACGACCTTCATGCGCCGCTTGTCGCGGCAACACCCAACGCCCGCTTTGTTGAGTTTTTCCTAGACGACCAGGTTTTAA
The DNA here is from genome assembly GCA_023261135.1 of Burkholderiaceae bacterium. Lineage (GTDB taxonomy): Bacteria > Pseudomonadota > Gammaproteobacteria > Burkholderiales > Burkholderiaceae_A > Hahnella. The sequence continues at coordinate 10,759 of JALRJP010000031.1, forward strand.
ACTTTCGACGTCTTATTACGAACCAGCTTGCTTTTGAAGATGGCTACGTGAAGCTGAGGCAGTCGCCGGGTCTTGGCTTTGACTTTGATGAAGGGGCCGTAAAAAAATACAGTGGAGATTCCGCTTGGTCTGTCCTACGTTAGCAAGTTCTTTTTAGGTAGCCGCCTGCATGGCAGATCAAGGTTTTGAGCGTATAGGCACCCCACTCTCGACAAGTGCCACGCGGGTTATGTTGCTTGGCGCAGGCGAGCTTGGTAAAGAGGTGATCATTGCCTTTCAGCGCCTTGGTGTTGAGGTTAGTAGCTGTCGACCGTCATGCGAATGACGATACGACACACGAGGTGCGTAAGCGGGCGAAGCAGTCAGTAAGTTGTATACGATCTATTCAACCAAACTGCGCTGAATCGTAAACCTCATGGTGATCTAGATCTGAAAGCCGCATAAACGAAAATTGACTCAACTCTCATGGACTACTTCAGCCTACCGTTTCTTATTGCAGTGCTTCAAATTATTGCGATAGATATCCTACTCGGTGGCGATAACGCCGTCGTAATCGCTCTGGCGTGCCGCAAGCTACCTGCTGCGCAGCGTAGCAAAGGTATTTTTTGGGGTGTTTTCGGTGCCATTGCATTGCGTGTTGTACTCATATTCTTTGCCCTCCAATTGCTGGAACTTCCATTCCTCAAACTCATAGGCGGGCTGATGCTGCTTTGGATCGGTATCAAGCTAATGCAACCGGAAGATACTGAACACGGTACTATCGAGGGCGCAACCACCTTGACAGGGGCAATCAAAACGATTGTTATCGCCGATGCCGTCATGAGCTTAGATAACGTTATCGCGGTTGCGGGAGCGGCCAAAGGCGACATGGCCTTAGTCGTCTTTGGCATTCTTGTTAGTATCCCCATTATCGTCTGGGGCAGTAAGTTCGTATTGAAGCTCATGGACCGCTTCCCAATTGTCATCACAATGGGCGCGGGTTTATTGGGTTGGATTGGCGGCAGTATGATCGTGACAGACGTATGGGTGCAACCTTATGTAGCCAACTATCCTAGCTGGCTCCACTTCATCACGGCCACCATCGGGGCGTTAGTAGTTGTGGGCCTAGGTACACTTCTGGCCAAACGTCACACACCTGAGTCGAACAAGCCACTAGCCGATCTAGCAGACGACCACCCCGCTACCGACCCTAAACATTGATTCCGGATCAGGAGTTTGCACGATGGCCCGCAAAATTCTATTTGCCACCGATGGCTCTGAAAATGCATTCAATGCTCTCAAGCGCTGGCTTGCTGAGAACCCCTTGGAGTCTTCCTCCGAGTTACATCTTCTGAATGTTCAACTGCCGGTGGACGGTAATGTGCGAAGCTTCGTCAACGCCGATGCGATAAGCGATTATCATCGCGAAGAACGTCTTAACGCCCTTAGTCCAGCGCGGCAATGGTTTGCGATATCCCGATCTTGGGACAAACCTCTTCCACCGTTGTGCCGGTTTCAGCCTGGCGCAATGCAGAGACTTTCTGCTACTCCGTGAACTTTTGAGCGCTTCATGGCGAACCCCTTTCTGAGGGTAGTGTCGCCGGAAATCTCTAGTTTTCAAATGTCCGAGATTTTGGAGTGAGGCCAGTCGGATCCACCTAGAGCCCAACTTTTGCGTACCGAAGATACATAAGCATGCGCGCATGCGCGAGCCTTACGAACGCAATCCTAAATATAGGGAAAACCCTGGAATCGCCTTTTCCTGAGACAATCGGTCCACTCATGAAGCAGCTTATAAAACGCTGGACACCCTCTGCCGAGGCTGTACGCTCAAACAAGAGCCTACGCTGGCTTGGTCCTTTACTGAACCGGCCGTGGCTCTGGCAGCTTAATAGACGATCCGTGAGCTTAGGCGTGGCTATTGGCGTTTTCTTTGGGTTCTTAATACCCGTTCTTCAGTCACTTTTTTCAGCAGTTTTCGCCCTGGTTTTCCGAGCTAACTTGCCCGTAGCCATTGTCAGTACCCTGGTGTCCAACCCCTTCACCTACGCCCCGATCGGTATCCTCGCCTATCAACTGGGCTCTGCGGTGCTTGGAGAGACAACTTCTCCCGATCATTTGTCTTTGTTTGAAGATACCGTCGGAGAGATGAGCGTTACCGACACCTCGGCCTGGGATGAAATTCTTAGCATTGGTAAACCGGTCTTCTTGGGTCTTGCCATTTTTGCAGTTGTGGGCTCGGCATCTGCCTTTATGATTACAAATTTAAGCTGGCGAATTTTCGTAGCGAGCCAAAGGAGTCGACGACGACGTCAACGTGCCCTAGCCCTTCAAAAGGTTAAGGAAGGCCGCTCAGACGACGCATCTGCAGAGCCCCCTCTGCGCTAAATAATTTTTGAGAACCTCGCCCTATCGACGTCGTCGCGCAGATACCGGTCAAAGATCATGGCGATAGCTCTTACAAAAACCAGCCTTGATCTGTTATACGAAAACCTTCAGCATCGATTACGACTAGGCCTTGATCGGCCAACTCATTTAACTCAGCGAGCTCCCGAGAAAAGTACTTCTTAAAGTCAAGAAGATAGCCGGACTCAAACGACTGAAAATCAACACAACCGCGGCACATAATAGCCATAATCAGCGCGCGCCTTGCAATGTCGTCAAGGGTTAAAATAAGGCCCCGAACGAAAGGGAGCCTTTCTTGGTCAAGCGTATCGCTATAGTCATCGATAGTCTTCGCGTTCTGACTGTAGGTGTTCCCCATTCGTCCAATGGCCGAGACGCCCAAGGCTAGAAGATCGCAGTCCGGTTGCGTGCTGTAACCCTGAAAATTTCGATGCAGCCTGCCTTGACGTTTAGCCACCGACAGCGCATCAACCGGCAGCGCGAAGTGGTCCATTCCAATGTAGTCGTAACCGACTTCGTCAAGGTAAGTTATGGCTGTAGAAAGCATGCCGAGCTTCTCTGAGCCTGATGGAAGGTCTGAAGACACAATGCGCCTCTGAGGCTTAAAACGACTTGGGAGATGGGCATAGGCGTAGACCGTAAGTCGAACCTTCTCAAAGTTTGCCGACGAGGGTCTTATTGAAGTGCATCAGAAAAACCTTCTCATTAAAAAACCAGACGAACTCAAAAAGATTGCGGTGCCTAGTCCGGACAACTGCAATTAGCTTTGCTGCAACAAGCCAGAGACCTTCTAACTCATGACACCTAGCCAGGCCGCCAAGCCTGAAAAGGTTAAGAAGGATACTGAGGTTGTTATGAGAATAATCTTGGCGATGCGGCCATTGTCAGCACCGAACCGTTCGGCCAGCAAGGAGACATTGCTTGCCGAGGGTAAGGCCGCGGTGAGAATAACGACAGCCAGGGTAAAAGGACCCATCTCAAGGCCCAAGAACTTGACAACCCCGGTTGCTACACCGAGTGCGAGTAAAGGGTGTACAAATAACTTCAAAGCCACCACGTCCATATAGGGACTCGGGCTAGGATGATCCTGATTACGTGTGAGCAATTCGGCCCTCCATAAGACAGCACCGATGGTAAACAAGGCCACTGGGGATGCCGCCGAGCCTAAAAGCTTCACGACCGACTCAATGGGGTCATAGAGACTCCAGCCAAATGCGGAAAAGACGCCACCAAGAACAATAGAGAGAAACATGGGGTTACGAACGACCGCCTTCATGGAATTAGCCAGAGTGACAAAAAAACCACCGGGCCGTCCTGACTCGGAAATAGCCAGACAGAGCGAACTGGTGAAAATTACGTCAATGGCAATGGTGAGGATGACTGGGCTTGCTGCAGGTTGACCCAGTAGGCTTACAAGAAGAGGCACGCCAATAAAACCAGAGTTGGGAAATGCGGCAGTCATTGCGCCGAATGCACCGTCCTTGATTGTCAGGCCCCTTAGCCGGGCCGAAAAAAGTGCAAGAAGAACAATGACGGAGGCACAAAGTCCGTAGACTACAAAGAGCGCGGGATCAAGCAGTTGGTTAAAGGGTGCCCTTGCCGCAAAGTCGAAAATCATGCACGGCAAAGCAAAATACAACACAAAAGTGTTGAGACCACCAATCGCGTCAAGGGGCAACCTACCTATCCTTGCGGCGAAGTACCCTAGAAAGACCAGCCCAAAAAATGGGGCGGTAACAAGAAAGACTGAGCCCAGAGCCTCTTAGCCTTTCGGAATTTAAAGGCCTGAGCCCTAGTGCTTGGTGGTTAGAAAATCAACGACAGCGAGCACAATGCCGCCAAGCAGAATAATCAGAATATCGACCTGCTGAACCTTAACAACATAAGGTACGAAAAAAGCGATTAGAAGAAGCAGACCAATAAAACCAGCGAGGCGTTCAACCTTCATAGATTAACCTTCTGTTGCAATGGAATTAACCAACCAACGTGC
>JALRJP010000032.1:0-10929 GCA_023261135.1 Burkholderiaceae bacterium
AGAGCCATAAGACCGAGAGGATTCTTAATCTAAAAAGCACACTTACAAGCTATGTAATGGGTTTACCCCAATTAGCCAACACGTCTAACTCATTGAAGTGTATGCAAATGTCACCATACGAAAATTGCCCCTGTCGTAGGATGTCGTTTTAAACGACATCCCGTGGAATGTCGGTTCTTCGTGCAATGCAAAAAGCTCTTGCTCCTTTGCTTAGGAACTGAGAAATCTCCTCTGCCCAGGGCCCGCCCGTTTGATGTCGTTTTACCCGACACTAAATGTAGTCCCCCTGATCGCGGGTGGCATAGCAGCGGGATTTTAGCTTTTACCTATGGCAGATGCACGGTTTGAGTGCGAGGGCTCAAAATCGTGGCAAAAGAGCCACGAAAAATATAAGGTAATAAGCATTTTCTTAGCACCACCAACAACCTGAATAAGATCGACATGGGCATCCAGAACCGATCGATCCCGATCGATATGAATGTGCCGCCACCCAAGCAATGGCGACCGATATTAAAGAGGGTGTTTACGGGTGCGGGGCTCACGCCCCCACCCGATACGGTCCTGGATCAGACGGTGATTGCGGGTCGAGGCTCGGCCCGCAGCATCTTTACAGACGTGACCATGAGTGCCAACCACCGTATCCGAAATGGCGAAAAACGCATTGCTGCCAATGAGGCCAAACCCGATACAGAGAACAAGAAGGGAGATTGATCATGGACCACCCCAGAATCCATCTTTTTGTGGACGCCAAGTGCCCTGCTCTGCTCAAAGGGCATCTCACTCAATGGGCCAAGCCCGGATCTCTTCTCGCCGTTATCGGCCCTAACGATGATCAATACGCCCCTGAGGATGCCGAGGAAGTGGCAACGATCCGTCAACAGCGAAGCAGCTATAGAAATCCCCTAGCTGAGGTCCATATCATCGTAGAAGGCAAGCTCTCCTCGAGCCTTCTCATAGGACTTGGTGAATCCGTCCTTGACATCATTTACATCAAAGACGAAGACGACAGCGAAGCGACCTATCAAATTGCCGAGACGATCAAAGACGGCCAAAGAGTACTTCGCGCCTATGAAAGTCTCGTGGACTGCAATGAAGCGTTTCTTCAGCAGTTCAACTTGGTAACGGAAGAGCTCGACTACGACCCTGATTTGGAGATCGATGTTTGGGACTACCTCAAGGATGGCTGGGAAAGCACCCTCCGACAATCCCTCGCGATGCTGGCCGATCACTTTGTGGAATCAAACAAAGCACTGATCAAAGATCAGCTTAGTCAGACCCCAAGAAAAGTGGCTTGAAGAGCGATAGAGGACTTGGTCGCGATATTTTTGTATTGACTGTTATTACTTTAGTTCAAAGCAACGTATCTGCCCCTCCAAGTATCCCCTTATGTGGTCAACCAGTTCCAGTTCGTCCTCGTCGTACGTAATGTATGTGTAACCACACACATACTCACCTTCGCCGTGTAGCACACACTCCCCGCTCAGTGCCTTTGTAATATCTTTATTCAGCACCATTTCAGCAGCAATCACAACGCCTACTCGCACCCTGTCAATTTCTGCGTCAAAGCAGTAACTCATATTGTTGTCTTCACAACCGCAAACACTACATAGTCTTTCCAACATAGCAATCTCCTTAGATGGTTAAAAAACTTGTTTTTGAACAAGTGTCTTGACTCTAAGGAGCGTCAAATTTCTCGTCGAGCGAGCGGCTGAAATGTCCGACTACTTCCTTGATGGCGTCTTTTCACTGAAAGATATTCCAGGTGTTGTCGATATTCGTGGTGTGGGCATGATGGCAGCGGTTGAAATTGCAGCAGGTGCAACACCGGGAGCACGTGGTCACGAGGCGCAGAAAGCCTTGTTTGATGCCAACCTAAACCTGAAGGCTACCGGCGACAACTTAATTATGGGCCCCCCGTTTATTGCCGAGAAATCGCATATCGACGAAATCATTGACAAGACGCGCACAACGCTTAGAGCGCTCTCAAAATCATGGTGAGTCCAATAAGCGTCATGACAACGGTCAGAATTCGCTCAAACGATTTCTGACTGATGTACTGACGAATTTTCTGGCCGGCTCGCAGGCCGATGAAAATGGGAATAAGTGCAAGGGCCGAGGCAATAAGCTCCTCGCGCCCAAGCACCCCAAAACTTGCCAAGAAGGATGACAGTGCAATGGTTCCCGAAAACAAAATAAGCCCCACCGACGCCGAGAATAAATTCTTATCAAGCCGTTGAATTGCAAGGAAAGCAACAATCACCGGCGCAAAAAACCCGGTAACACCTCCAAGCAGCCCTGACAAAAAGCCTGCTGACGGCGCGAGCCACTTTTCTCGCGTTAAAGAAAAAGGTTGAGATCGACCCGTAAGCCGCAGCGCAGGGTAGGTAAGAATGACAAGGCCCATTAGCAGGTAGCTAAGGCGAACGGGCATGGCAACAAGCAGTTGCGTACCCAAGCCAATACCTATCACGAGCATGGCAGTTGTCAATCCATAACGCTTCAGAACGGGCCTAACCAGGCCTCCTTGAAAGAACTGTAAGGCATTGGTTAAAAAAATAGGAATAGCCAAAACAGCAAGCGCTTTGGGCACCGATATAAAAAAAGCAAGCACGGGCACTGATATAAATGGCAAGCCAATGCCCACTGCGCCTTTACAAAGCCCGCCAGCGAAAAGCCCAATAACCGAGACGGTTAGGCTAAGCGCCGTGAAAGCCTGCCAGAGGTTATCGGGCTGCAAGCCAGCCCTTTGCTAGAAAGCGCAACATCGACGCATGATACGGCGCCTTCTTAGCTTAAGCCACCATAGCAACATCCACGGCTACGAGGCCATGCTCAGATAAAAGAATAGGATTCAAATCAAGCTCCGAAAGCCAGTCTTCACAGGCCTTACCAAGCTGCGAGAGATTAACAATGGCTTTTATTAGGGCGTCTTTGTTTACCGCAGGCTGCCCACGAAAAGCTTCAAGAAGCGCAGCACCCTTCAGTCTTTCTAAGGCCTCGGCAGCCTCGGCGGGCGTTACAGGGCACTGGCAGAAGACAACGTCCTTAAGCACTTCAATCCATACGCCACCAAGTCCCATCATGATGACCATACCGAAGACAGGATCACGCTTTAGGCCAAGAATAAATTCCACTCGGCCCGAGGACATGGCTTGAACCAAAACGCCGTCTTGACGAGCCTCTGGTTTGGCTTTCTTCACCCGCTCGGTAATGTCCGAAAACGCCTGCCCAATGGTGTCCTCGGTCGAAAGATTCAGTACGACACCGCCTACGTCGGTCTTGTGCAGAACATCCATCGATTCAATTTTCAGAGCCACAGCGCCCGAGGGGGCGACACGTTTTGCAATCTCTACTGCAGCCCTCGCAGAGGTTGCGAGCTCGGCATCGGCCGAAGGGATATTGAAGGCTTTCAGTAAGGCCAGGGCCTGCAGCGTTGGCACGGGCTTGCCTTCCCCCACCCGGCTGGGTCGCGGCTGCTTGGTTATACCAGGCTGCTTTTGCGCAGAATCCAATGTCCAACGACGTCGTGCCTGCGCGTACTGAGCCACTGCAGCAAGGGCATCCACAGCCGCATCACCGTTACGAAAAACAACAATACCGCGCTCTCGAAGACCCGTAATGGCCTTCTCAGAGGCGCTCACCCAGACCACCACGAAGGGTTTCTGAACCCGCGATTTAATCTCTGCAAAGACCTCAAGCAGCTTATCGGTAAAGCCGTGCATAAGCTGAAGCCAGATCACTCCCACGTGGATATCAGGGTCGTTTAAGGCGATGATGGTGCTCTCGGTAAGAATGGAAGGCTGGGCAACAAACTGAGCTGTGACATCCACAGGGTTACCCGTCGCACCAAAACCTGGAATGACTTGAGCAATGGCCTTGCGGGTGGTCTCGCTCAGCGCGGGAACATTCAGGCCAACCTCTTCGGCCCGGTCCGCCAACAAGACACCGGCGCCACCCGACTGCGTAATGATGGCAAGGTTCTTACCACCCGGTCGCTCGCAATGAAGCAGAACTTCCACAATGTCGAGCATGTGCTCTTCGTTACGCGCACGAACAATGCCTTTTTGTTGAACCAAGCCATCAAAGACGCGGTCTTCACCTGCCAAAGAGCCGGTATGCGAGGCGGCCGCGCGAGCACCCGCACCGAAGCGCCCCACCTTAGTTAGCACAATGGGCTTATCAAGTTGCATGGCCTGCTCGGCTACCCCAGCAAGAGCGTGCCCGTTGTGCAGTCCCTCAAGGTAACCCGAACAGACTTTGAGCTCGGGCAGTGCAAGCATCTCCTGCATGAGCTCCATCACTGAAATATCAACCTCATTACCCGTATTCACAAAAAAACCAAAGCCCATTTGGCGCGCACGCGACAAGGCACATATGGCCGTACCAAAGGCGCCTGACTGAGAGATAAAGCCCACAGGCCCCGCACTCATCTCGCCATCGGCATACTGACTAAAGGTGGCAATGGCCCGATTAAAAGCATTGAAAAGACCCAAACAGTTTGGGCCAAGAATACGAATGCCCGCTTTTTCCGCCGCCTGCTGAAGCGAGGCCTCCATGGCCTTGCCTTCAGGGCCCATTTCACCAAAGCCTGAGGCAAAGACGACCGCAACGGGAACCTTCTTCTTTCCAAGTTCAATCACGGTGGCTTCAATTTGCTCGGCTGGAAGAACAACCACAGCCAGATCGACGCCCATAGGAAGGGAGGCAATGTCGGGGACCGCAGCAACGCCCGCAATGTCTTGTGTCCTGGGATTAATGGGGTAAATAGCGCCCTTGTAGCCTTTGTCCAGAAGGTACTTCAGAGGCCGGCCGCTCACCTTGTTTAAGTCGGACGACGCTCCCACAATGGCAATCGAGCTTGGCTGCAGCATACGTTGTAAGGCGTTTCCTGACGATTTCTTATCACTTGCCTGCGAATCCTGCGTGCTTTGGTTCACATCAATCTCCATGGAATGGTTGTCTTGCAGAAGGGGCTAATTAAACGCTTGAATGCCTGTTTGGGCCCGACCCAGAACAAGGGCATGAATGTCATGAGTACCTTCAAGGGTATTCACAGTCTCCATATTCATAAGGTGACGAATCACGTGGTACTCGTCGCTAATACCGTTGCCGCCATGCATGTCTCGAGCGGTACGTGCAACCTCCAAGGCCTTGCCTGCCGCATTACGCTTCAGCATCGAGATCATCTCTGGGGTTGCTTTGCCCTGGTCTTTGAGGCGACTAACGTGCAAGCAGGCTAGAAGGCTAAGACTAATGTCCGTCTGCATGTCTGCAAGTTTTTTCTGCACCAACTGGTTCGCGGCCAGGGGCCTGCCAAACTGTTTGCGGTCAAGCACGTACTGTCGCGCCGCATGCCAGCAAAATTCGGCCGAGCCCATGGCACCCCAACAAATTCCAAACCGAGCGTTGTTCAGACAGCCAAAAGGTGCTGCAAGACCTTTTGCATAGGGAAGCTGCTGCTTCTCAGGAACAAAGACGTCCTGCATGGCAATCTCGCCGGTGGGTGAGGCGCGAACAGAAAACTTTCCCTCAATCTTGCTTGTTGTTAAACCCTGCATGCCACGCTCAAGGATGAAGCCGCGAATCTGATCGTCATTATCTTTAGCCCAGACCACCATTAGGTCAGCAATCGGTGCATGGGTAATCCATATTTTATTTCCGTTCAGTCGCCAGCCTCCATCAACTCTCGTGGCTCGGCTTTTCATAGCACCCGGGTCGGAGCCGTGGTCGGGCTCGGTAAGACCAAAGCAACCAAGAAGTTCCCCCTTGGCCATAGCAGGTAAGTATTTTTGTCGTTGAGCCTCGGAACCGTAGGCAAAAATAGGAAGCATCGAGAGAGTTGTTTGCACTCCACAAGCGGATCGGAAGGCTGTGTCCACACGCTCAAGCTCACGACATACTAGGCCGTAGGCCACGTAACTCACGCCTGCACAACCGTAGCCTGGAATCGGCGCCCCAAGAAAGCCCATCTCCCCAAGTTCTTTCATGACGCAGACATCAAAGCTTTCGTTGCGATGCGCCTGCAAGATACGTGGCATCAAGGCGGACTGCGCGTAATCGCGTGCAGCGTCACGAATCATGCGCTCGTCATCAGTAAGCTGCGCGTCAATTAAAAGGGGGTCGTCCCAGCGAAAGTCTTTTGCAAGTGCAATTTGCTCGCTAAGGTTCTCTTCGTGATCTTGAGTACGAGACGATGTCTTTTGGAGCATGCTTAATCACCCGTGCGCTCAATCACCATGGCAATACCCTGACCCACACCAATGCACATACTGACCAAGGCGTAACGACCCGAGCGCTCTTTCAATGCGCGGGCAGCTGTAAGTAGAAGTCGAGGACCGGAAGCACCCAAGGGATGGCCCAATGCAATGGCACCCCCGTTGGGGTTCAAGCGCTCATCATTCCAGTTTAGGTTCATGCCCTTCGCACAGGCAATAACCTGCGCAGCAAAGGCTTCGTTGATTTCAATGACATCCATATCCTTCATTGCAAGCCCTGCGCGCGCAAGCGCCTTCTCTGCGGCTGGCACGGGGCCATAGCCCATGACGCGGGGTGCCACACCCGCGGTGGCCGACGCCAGAATTCTTGCCATGGGTGCAATACCCTTGGCCTCGCCAAAATTCATGGTTCCTAAAATAAGTGCCACTGCACCGTCGTTAATACTTGAGGCATTGCCTGCAGTTGTCACACCACCTGCATTCAAGGCTTTAAGTTTTGCAAGAGACTCCAGGCTTGTTGTCGCACGCGGCTGCTCGTCCGCGTCAATACACTTAACCTCAGTCCTTGAGACACGAACCTCAACGCCGGTTAGCTCGGAAGCAAAAAAGCCTCGAGCAAGGGCGGACGCATAACGCTGCTGGGACTGAAGGGCGAACTGATCGGCATCCTCACGCGTAATGCTGTGCTCAACTGCTAGGTTATCTGCCGTCTGAGGCATGGAGTCGTCTCCGAACTGCGCCTCAATTTTGGGGTTCGGAAATCGGGAACCCACTGCCGAATCAAATATTCGAAGATCTCGGCTGTAGGCCGACTCTGCCTTTCCCATAACAAAGGGTGCGCGGCTCATGCTTTCAACACCCCCCGATAGTATGGCCTGCGCCTCACCCGCAGTAATGGTGTGAGCGGCCGCCACCGCAGCTCCCAGCCCACTTCCACAATTACGCTGCAGAACCGTACCACCAAGCTCGACCGGAAACCCAGCCAATAAACTGGCATGACGCGCCACACAGCGGCTGTCCTCCCCAGCCTGATTTGCGCAGCCCACCACGACATCATCGAAAGCCAGGGGGTCCATACCATGCCTGTCCACCAAAGCTTTTAAGCTTGCTGCCAAAAGCTCATCAGGCCTTACGGAGGAAAGGCCTCCGGCGTGACGCCCGAAGGCTGTTCGAACGCCATCAAACAAATACGCATTAAGCATTATGAGACTCCCAAAAAGAGGATTTACTTGGACTCAGGGTTAGTGAATCACATGATTTAGATGACTTGATTTTGTAAGCTTAGTGGGCGCTACGCTATTTGTCTAATCGAACTTGGTTATCTGTATCATTCGTTTTATGAATCTTCGATCTGTGGACCTTAATCTAATTCCCATCTTTGACGCTATTTTCACCGAGGGGAATCTCACCCGGGCCGCCGAGCGCATGGCCATGAGCCAACCCGCCATGAGCAATGCCTTAGCCCGGCTGCGCAGGCAGGCCCGTGACCCACTTTTTTTAAGAACGGCCAAGGGTATGGTGCCCACGCCCCGGGCGCAGCGTATGGCGGCCGACTTTCGACAGGCCCTGGTTCTCATTCGAAATGGTCTGCAGCCGCAGGACTTTGATTTCTCAGCGTCTCAACGCGATTTCAGCATTGCTGTCGAAGACTACGGCGAAGCTGTTATTACGCCACCCTTTATGGACTGGCTTTTAAAAACCGCGCCACGTATTCAAGCACGCATCTGGCCCGGCCGATCGCAAACCATACAAGACGAATTACGTAACGGCACGGTGGACTTGGCGGTGGACTATTTCAAGCTTGAAGGCCGCGGACTACAAAGCGCCTTGCTTATGACCGACGACCTTGTCTCAATGGTGCGCAGCGATCATCCGCTTGTGGGCGACAGCCTGAGCGTGAGGCAGTACACCACACTGCCTCATGTCGTGTTAGGCCAGAAGTCGCCTATGGTGGATAGGCTTCTTAGTAAGCGAGGCCTCAAACGACATAGGGCTCTTGAAGTGCCTCATTTTATTTCCATGCCCTTGATTGTAAAAAGTACCGACTTCATCTGCACCCTGCCTCGGCGCATGGCCATGGTGTTTCAAGACCATTTCCAACTCAAGGTTCTTAAGTCTCCCATCCGGTTTCCAAAAATTCCTATTTACATGGTCTGGGGTGATGCGGTGGGCGCTGACCCTGGCCACGCCTGGCTTCGCCAGTCACTCTCACAGCTATGCAGGCGGCTTTAGGCGCGGCTTAAGAATGCCTTACTTTTGGCTTTGGAATGGAGTTGCGCTTGCCCCTTTTGCGGCCAAGGCAAGCAGAGAAAATAACTCGGAGCCCTTTGCAGTCCGTTTGGTCATTCACCCTTGAAATTGGGCGTACGCTTTTCGGCAAAGGCTTTCATGCCCTCTTTCTGATCTTGAGTCGCAAAAAGACTTTCAAAGATACGGCGCTCAAGCAAAAGGCCGGTTGCCAAGGCGGCATCATCGCCAGCAAGCATAGCTTCCTTAGCCGACTGAATCGCAATGGGCGGTAAGTTTGCAATACGCTCGGCAAGTTCAAGCGCACGATCAAGAACCTTATCAGAGGCAAGGGCTTCACTGGCCAATCCCCAGTCGGCGGCCTGGCGACCGCTAATAGGCTCACCTGTAAGAATTAGCTTCATGGCTCGATACTTCCCCAGAGCACGAATAAGCCGCTGGGTTGCGCCACCCCCGGGCATAACGCCCACGCGCACCTCGGGCTGACCAAAAATCGCATCGTCAGCCGCCACGATGATGTCTGCATGCAAGGCAAGCTCGCAGCCCCCACCAAGAGCATGACCACGAACAGCCGCGATAATGGGTAAAGGACAGTTGCTTATTTGCTTCCAAAGGCTCAGCACACGGCGGCGGCGGATACCCACGGGGCTATCGTCAGCAATTTCTTTTAAATCGGCACCTGCTGCAAACGATTCGCCTTCACCCGTAATAACAATGACTCGAAGCTCAGGGTCCTCGGAGGCAAGCGCAACAGCCTGACTTAGGGCCCCACGCAAGGCATCGTTAAGCGCATTGCGTGCCTCGGGCCGATTTAAGGCTAGTAAACAAACACCCGGTAGGGGCTGGGTTTTAAGAATAAGTGACGGTGCATCGGTCGTGGTAGTCATGATCGTGGGCCTACCTTTTTTAATCGGGTGTTGTTAGCGAGAGACCGAGGCGACCCCGACGCTTGAGCCAAGGTGACGGACGATAACGGTCTTCTTCGTAAAAACTATAAAGTGCTTGAATAATCGTAAGCACCGTCTCGCTGCCTAGCGCGTCGCCTGCCTCAAGAGGGCCTTGAGGAAAATTAAATCCAAGTTTCATGCCCTGGTTCAAGGCATCGGCCGAGGCGAGACCTTGCTGCATAAGGTCGCAGGCTAAGTTGGTAATCACCGCCTGGAATCGCTGCATGATAAACCCAGGACTGTCGTTAATTTGGCTTGCTGCAACGCCGTCGCTCTGAAGTAGGGACTTGGCGCAAGCAAGCGGCTCGGGTCGAACCCCTGGGCAGGCCATGTAAGTGCGATGACTTGACCAGCCGTACAAGGTGTCAACAGCCACCGTGTTGCCTGGGTCGATACCCAGCTGCTTCACAACAGAGACCGTATCACGCCCTATGGGTGCAACAAGGCATAGCGCTCCTGGGCTTGGCTCTTTAAGAACGACGACTCCGGCCTTTTTGGCGAGGCTTGTAAGCATTTCAAGGCCCGCCGATTTCTCAGCCCAGAGCCAGGCCGATTTTGGAAGACTTGCCGATGATGCTGCCTGTTCGTGGGTTTCAACAGCCTGCCCAACTGTCTGCCCCTCTTGATAGCGATAAAACCCCATGCCTGTCTTACGCCCCAAGAAACCTGCCTCGACCAAGAGTTTGTAGCCTGATGTCAGTTGATAGCGTGGCTCGAAGAAACTGTCTTCAAACAGGGCTTTCGAGGAAGGATAATTAACGTCGAGCCCCACCAAGTCAATGACCTCAAAAGGCCCCATACGATACCCCCCCGCCTCACGAATAATACGATCGATGACAGCAGGGCTTGCAATGCATTCTTTCAGCAATCGCAACGCTTCGGTGTAAAACGCCCGGGCGCAGTTACCCACTAAAAAACCGGGGCCATCTTTCACGAGAATAGGGGTCTTACCAATGGCCTTGGAAAAACCAAGCAGTCTTTCGATAACACCGTCCGACGTCACAGGCGTTTGAATAACTTCAACTAATTTCATGAGAGGCACTGGATTCATGAAATGCAGACCAGCAATGCGATGGCGGTGTTCGGTGCGGGCAGCGATAGAAGAAATGGGAATGGCCGAGGTATTACTGGCCAGAATAGTACTAATTGCGCAAGCCTCATCAAGACGTTTGAAAAGCTCGCGCTTGACCTCAAGGTCTTCAATGGCGGCCTCAATCACAAGGTCGCAATGAAATAGATCCTCTAAGCTTTGGCGTGGGTTAATTCGGTCAAGAGTAGCCTTACAGTCGGTTTCGCTAAGCTTGCCCTTCTCAATAAGCTTAAGCAATGCCTTTTGAATGGCTGCCTTTGACTGCTCTGGAACCTGTGGGAGCGCATCGAAAAGGCTAACCTGAAAACCGGCTTGAGCACAGACTTGGGCAATCCCGCGACCCATTGTTCCTGCGCCTACAACTCCAACACTTTGTATTTGAGCATTCAATTCAGACATTTATTCTCCACAGCATTGTGTTTGATGTTTT
>JALRJP010000032.1:10939-14968 GCA_023261135.1 Burkholderiaceae bacterium
TACGAGGATAAAACGGAGATTCGACAAGTATCGCGTCTAAATCAATATCCGTCCAATGAAAGTTGTTAATAGCATTTATTTGGCAAATAAATAACGGAAGCAACGGAAATGTGGGATCCTTTTGTCATCGTTTTTAACTCTCTCGTTTCAACACAAGGAGTCCCGTTGTGAAAGCAGAAAACCTTCAAGCCCCTCAAATGACAGAAGCCCAGCAAGCGGTCGCCGAGATGGTCTCGCGAGCGCGGGCAGCTCAGCGGGTCATTGGCCAGTTCAGCCAAGAGCAAATCGATGACATTGTCTCTGCCGTGGGTTGGGCCATCTTAGAGCCCAGTCGTAATAAAGAACTCGCCGAGCTTGCGGTGAAGGACACAGGGCTTGGGGTCGTCGAGGACAAGATTAGGAAGAATCACAACAAAACCTTGGGTCTTCTTCGCGATCTAAAGGGCCGAAAAACAGTCGGGGTTGTCCACCAAGATCTTGATAAGGGCATTACTGAAATTGCGCGCCCCGTGGGTGTGGTTGCAGCCATAACGCCATCGACCAACCCAGTAGCCACACCTGCCAACAAGGTCATCAACGCCCTTAAGGCGGGTAATGCAGTTATTTTGGCGCCCTCCCCTAAGGGTGTCAGCACCTGCGCGCGCTTTGTTGAGTTCGTACACGAGCAGCTCCGGCTTATTAAAGCCCCTACAGACCTCGTTCAGTTTCTTCCTGCGCCCATTACCAAAGAGGCCACACAAGCACTCATGCAGCAGGCGGACCTGGTTGTTGCAACAGGTTCTCAGGCCAACATTCGTGCTGCCTACACTTGCGGCACACCCGCCTTTGGTGTGGGAGCGGGCAATGTGGTGTCTGTGGTTGATGAGACCGCCAAGCTCGCCGAGGCCGCCGAAAAAATTGCTGCCTCAAAAACATTCGATAACGCAACAAGCTGCTCATCGGAAAACAGCCTTGTTCTTTTCAATACTGTCTACGAACAAGGCCTTGCTGAACTTTCTAAATGCGGCGGCGTCTTGCTCTCAAGCGAGGAGAAGGCCAAGCTCGAGGCCGTTATGTTTTCCCAGGGCAAGCTCTCGGGCAAAGCAACCGCTCAGTCTGCGGGGAAGATCGCCGCCATGGCCGGACTCTCAAGGCCCGAAGTTTTAAGCGCACGGTTTCTCATGATCGAAGAAGAAGGCACCGGTCCGCAATACCCTTTTTCAGGCGAGAAGCTTGCCCCTGTCTTGGCGGTTTTTAAGGCAAACGACTTCGAGCATGCCTGTCGTTTGGTAAGCGCTATTTATGGCTACCAAGGCGCAGGGCATTCTGTCAGCATGCACTCCACCAATGACGAACGTATTTTGTCAATGGGCCTTTATCTTCCCGTCTGTCGAGTCATTGTGAACCAGGCTCATTGCTTTGCCACGGGAGGCAGCTTTAGCAATGGACTTCCCTTTAGCCTTTCCATGGGCTGCGGGACCTGGGGCGGGAATAATTTCTCAGAGAATATGAATGTCTCGCAGTACATGAACATCACGCGTATTGCCAAACCTATTGACGAAATCATTCCCTCAGTGGAGTCTTTACTAGGCGACTTCCTACAAAAGAATTATGGGTAAAATCGGGGTACGATCATGATTCTAAAAAATCTTCTATGATTGTGGGAGTTCTCACATGGCTTCAGAATCCTTCTCGGTAAATGCCCCTGAGTTCAATCAAACCTGTAGTGAACTAACACTTCGTCCAGTATCGCCTGCCATAGGAATCGAAGTATGTGGCTTTGATATAAGGGGGGAACACGAAAGTTCCTTGATCGACACGCTTAAAGAGGCCTTAGCGGAGCACTGTTTTTTGTTTTTCCGTGGTCAAGAGCTAACGCCAAACGAGCAGGTTTCATTCAGTCAGCGTTTTGGGAAGCTAGAGAAACATGTCTTAAACGACTACAACTTAAAAGATCTACCAGAAATTTATGTTCTGTCGAATAAGAAAGAAAACAACGGGGAGCCCGTGGGTCGAGCAGGCGCCGGCCAGTACTGGCATACAGACTTGTCATACGTAAAAAACCCGTCCTTCGGGTCCCTGCTTTATGCAATAGAGGTTCCTCCTAACAAAGGCGACACTCTGTTCGCGAATATGTATAGAGCCTACGATGCCTTATCTGAGCCCATGAGAGATTTCTTTGAGGGCCTAAAGGTAGTCCACGACTTTGCGCATACCCAACGAACCTACATTGAGCCGGCTGGCCTAACTAAGCCCGCCTCGGCGGAGCAGTTGGCAAAGACCCCCCCAGTCGAGCAACCGTTGGTTCGCGTCCACCCAAAAACAGGGCGAAAGTCGCTCTACGTTAGTCCTGGGATGATGACTCAGGTTGTCGGATTAAACGCACTGGAAAGTCAAGCGATCATTAATTTTCTTGTCAGTCACACTACGCAACCAGAATTTGTTTATCGACATCGCTGGCAAAAAGGTGACCTCGTATTCTGGGATAACTGGGCAAGTATGCATTGTGCACTTGATGACTACGGCCCTGACGACCATCGTCTGATGCACAGAACCACAATCGAGGGTCAGAATGTACTTTGATCGTTGATCGGTTTCACACTGCTCGTATGTCGCACCGGCCTCATGGAGTCTTGGGTCATCAGCCCAACGAACAAGATCGATAGCATTAGACCCGTCAGTTGTGCTCAATAAAACTCTAAACCCTAAGCGAGTCATCGTCTTTGGCGGAACGGGAGGTCTCGGAAGGGGCTGCTGCCAATGGCTACTTCAAAATGGCTTCGATGTCGCCGTATTCTCCCGTCAAATAGAAAATAAGCTTATTGGATCTCGACTCTTTACCGGGGATATATCCGACTATCCTAGTGTTCTAGCGGCCCTAACAGCGTGGCGCCCGTATTATGTGCTTCAACTTGCAGCCTCACTCCAACACGAGACTGAGGAGAATCCAACTACTGGCATTCACATAAACGTCACAGGGGCTACGAATGTATTGGAGGCTGCCGCTCAGACGTCTGTAAAACGATTTGTTTACGGTAGCAGCGTTGCCGTTTATGGCGATCGTAAGGACCTTATGTCCGAAGAAGATACACCGACGGAGTCGACAACCCTCTACGGCTTACAAAAGCACCTAGGAGAGAGACTGGGTAAGCGATACTCGGAGCGCGGAGACTTTTCATTTGCGGCACTGCGTTACTCGGGCATCCTTCATCCTGCGGAGCCTTCCGGAAAGGGGATGGCACTCGCACGATACCTGATCATGCAGACAGCATACGGCAACAACGTCGAGTTAAATTTTGTAAGTGGCAACGAGACATGCCAACTCACCTACGTAGAGGATGCTGTTATCGCCACCATGCAGGCGCTCTTCGCACCGAGGCTGAATCACCTCGTCTATAACGTTAGCGGGCCGGCTGAAAACTACGTATCGCTCAGTGGCTTCTACAAGCTCATTCGCGACCACGTACCATCCGCGGGCTACCCTGCCTTCGGAGGCCAGGCTGTAAGCCTGGGGATGGTCAACCTGAATCGTGCGAGGCTCGATCTAAATTACAGACCCCAAGTAGATCTTACTTCTGCATTAGTAAAAATGGGGGTTATCAAACCTGAGCATCTAGGGTCCTAGGGCAGGCTAATCCACTCTCCCTGCGGGATAGAAACGCCCGCGACATGAAAGAAAAACATGAATAGTAGGATCGGCAACCCAGCCGAAATCACTAACGAGATGCCGTAACGTTTTTCACCGAGCAACTGAAATGAAATGATCAGCATGATCACCGACGAAATCGGCATACCCAAATAGTTAATACTGCTAACGTAGACGACCATCGCAAAGCAGAAGGCAACGAGCCGGGTCCAACTGGTAGATATATCTTCTGACGCAGTTGAGGGCACATCATCCTCCGGGGAGGGATTTGAAGCTGACGACAAAGAGCTCTGAAATAAAATTACAAGCCCGGTGATTATGACCAGTGCGGATAAAATTTCTGGCCAAAAAGCAGGGGACAGGACAGCTCGAGCCATATTTTCGGGTACCGTGATGAAACTGGG
>JALRJP010000033.1 GCA_023261135.1 Burkholderiaceae bacterium
AAGGAACAAAGAGGGAAGGGTACCCAGCCCAAAGGCAAGCATCCATGCGAAGCCCGAAAAAGCGCTGCCCGTTACTGCGGCGGTAAGCACCATGCTGTAGACCAGACCGCAGGGGAGCCAGCCCCAGAGCGCCCCAACGCGTGCTGCTCGGGCGATACGGGTTAGGCTGAGCGCCAGTGAGCCTTGGCTCTCCGATTGCCCAGGACCGGAAGGCGTGAGGCTCGCCACAGCGAAGGGTTGAATAAATCGCCACAGGCGCCCCAGCTGCGTTTCAAGCTGGGTGATAAGCGGACTGATACGAAGAAGATGAAGTCCGAGGGCAAGAAGCATGAGGTTGGCAAGCACCATGGCCCCATGGCGCAGGGCATCAATGGCGGTTATTGCCAGAAAGGCACCACCTACAGCACCTGCAATTGCACCCATGAGGGTATAGCTAGCTACCCGTCCAAGTTGCCAGGCAAGAAGCTCCGTTCCTCGCGCAAGCGGGCTGATAAGACCGGGTGCTGAGCGACTGCGATGCCCTGCCGCTGCCGCCAAGCCGCCGCACATCATCAGGCAGTGGCCGGAGGACCAGAGGCCCAACAACAAGGCCGGTAAGGGAAGGCTGATATCCAGAGCGCGAGCCCTTTGGTGTCAGGCCTTAAAGATGAAAGCTCGCCAGAGCCGGTGCGTGATCGGAGGGCTTCTCCCAGCCCCTTGGCGTTCGATCAACGCGCGCGTCCTCGCAGTGCTGCATCAGGGCTTGACTGACCAACAGATGATCGATGCGAAGGCCTTGGTTACGACGAAAGCCGCCTTGGCGATAGTCCCACCAAGAAAAGGCGACATGATCTACCCCCATCTTTACTCGAAAACTGTCGCAGAACCCCATATCTAAAAGCTTTTGGAAAGCCTGACGTTCCGGTTCTGAGCATAGAATTTTGTCCTTCCATGCCAGGGGGTCATGAACGTCAATATCCTGAGGTGCAATATTGAAGTCACCTACTACGCAGCACCGTGCATGCCTGGCATGCTCTTCTTCAAGCCTCGCGCTCACGGCCTCAAGCCATTGAAGTTTGTAGCCGTATTTTTCGCTACCAACCTCCGATCCATTAGGCACATATAAATTGATGAACCGAAGTTCGCTCTCGCTGTTTAATGGCTTTAATGTTGCAGCGATGAAGCGCTTTTGCTCACCAGGAAGCCTGGGCTCCTCTGCAGTCCAGTCGTTAATGGAATGGAATGTGGATGCCCTGGCGAGTATGGCCACTCCGTTGTAGGTGGGCTGACCCGCGTAAACACAGTGATAACCAAGCGCCTGAATTTCAGCGACCGGGAATTTGTCATCGGTAAGCTTGGTTTCTTGAAGCCCAACCACGTCAGGTTTTTCAAGTGCCAGCCATTGCCCAAGGTGCTCAAGTCGCACCCTTAGTGAATTGACATTCCAACTGGCAAGCGTAACCAAGCCATTCACCTCGACGACGTTTAGGCCGCCTCGAGCAAGCCTGAATGACGCAACAAGGCTTCAGGACTTGGCTCACGCCCTCGAAAGGCTCGAAAGGACTCAATGGCAGGACGTGACCCTCCTTTCGCGAGAATCTCCTTCCAGAAACGCTGGCCAACGGCGCCATAATTCTGGGGTTCCTCTTCAAAGGCGGCATAGGCATCGGCAGACAGAACCTCTGCCCATTTGTAGCTGTAGTAACCCGCTGCATAGCCGCCTGCAAAAATATGGCTGAAGCTCTGTGGAAAGCGCTGAAAGCTTGGTGGGTGCAGGACAGCCACCTGCGATCGCACATGCGCGAGCGTGTCCATAATGCGTTCTGCACCTTTTTTGAGGTCCTGCTCGAAAATATCGTGATGGATACGCAGATCAAAAAGTGCAAACTCAATCTGACGCAACATAAAAAGACCACTCTGGAAGTTTTTCGCCCGAATCATTTTTTCGTAAAGGTCCCGGGGAAGGGGCTTTCCAGTCTCAACATGGCTAGTCATGGCCTGAAGCTTCTCCCACTCCCAGCAGAAGTTCTCCATAAACTGACTTGGAAGCTCCACAGCATCCCACTCCACGCCATTGATACCCGAGACTTCGAGTTCGTCGACCTCAGTGAGTAGGTGGTGAAGGCCATGACCGAATTCGTGGAATAGCGTGGTGACGTCGTCATGAGAGATGGTGCTTGGCTGGTCTCCGTTTGGGGGCATGAAGTTACAGGTCAGCATGGCCACAGGTTTTTGCAGCACCGAGACCCGTTGACGTCGCCCACGGCTGTCGTCCATCCAGGCTCCGCCACGCTTAGTCGCGCGTGAATAGGGGTCAAGGAATAAGTAGCCAACGGTTGTGCCGCCGCGTAGAACGCTATAGAGCTGAACATCGGGGTGCCAGAGGCATTGCGAAAGATCATACTGAGGCTCAGTCACAGAGGTTTTACGAAGGACCACCCCAAACAGTTCTTCCACCAGTTGGAATAAGCCCGCTAGGACATTCTGGACTTGAAAATACTGGCGAACTTCATCCTCAGAGAAGCTGAACTTATTTTGACGAAGTTTTTCGCTCACGTAGCTGACATCCCATGACTCCATCGATTCGAGCCCGAGGTTGGTCTTTGCGAAGGCCCTTAACTCTGCGACATCCTGCAGTGCAAAGGGCCGTGCCTTATGAGCAAGGTCGAGCAGAAAGTCCATGACCTGCTGAGGCGAATCTGCCATTTTTGAAGCGAGAGAAAGTTCAGCCGCCGATGCGAAACCGAGGGACTTGGCCTGCTCTTGTCTTAGGTAGAGAATCTCTGCCATGAGCAGGCTGTTGTCATGGTCGGGGCCTTCTTCAGCAAGCTCCGATGCTCGGCGTGCATTTTTTGAGTAAATCTCTTCCCGAAGCTTACGATCGTCGGCAAATTGTAAAACCGGAATAAGGCTAGGTTGTTGAAGTCCAAAGACAGCAAAGGCTTCAAGCTTCTCGGTCTTCGCTTTTTCAATGGCGGCCTGGGAAATTGCCTGGGGCAGTCCAGCAAGCTGTTGTTCCTCGCTTACGAGAACCTTCGTTGCATTGGTGCTGTCGAGCAGGTTTTCAGAAAACTGCTGCGAGAGTGTGGCTAGCCTGGCCGAACGCTCTGCAAAGACCGACTGTGCCTCCGGGGCAAGGTCGACACCACCTAGGCGAAAGTCGCGAAGACTGTTCTTCAGCGCGCGTAATTTCGACTCCGACAGTAATGGCGATGCCGTCTGGTCGTGAATCACGCGTGTTTTTTCAAAAAGCACTTTGTTCTGTGAGAGCCCCGACCAGAACCTGGAGATCCTTTCGAGATTGTTGTTTGTTAGTTCGCGCCACTCCGGACTGTCCATGACTGCACCCATGTGATGAATCGCAGACCAGAGTCGTCCCAGACGCTCCGTGGCGTCGGTAAGAGGCTCAATAACGCTTTCCCATCGTGCGGGCTCGTTGCTCTGTGTAATCTGAAGAAGCCGCCCTTCGGCGTGTGCAAGAAGGGCATCAAGAGGCTGCTGGACATCTTCGGGCTTGAGCAGACCGTAGCAGGGTATTTCGCTCTCTAGAAAGGTTTCGACAGTGTTCGCCATAAATGAAATAAGGAGTAATGGTTCTGATTAAGATAAAGACGCAGCCTCAGCCGCATCGAGCGTATTTTGCAAAAGCATCGCAATTGTCATGGGACCAACCCCGCCTGGCACAGGGGTTATGGCCTGCGCGACCTGGGCAACCCTCTCGAAGTCGACATCGCCCACAAGCTTTCCGGAATCAAGTCGGTTAATGCCAACGTCAATGACCACTGCGCCTGGCTTAACCATTTCGGCGGTAATTAAACTTGGGCGACCCACCGCGGCAATAAGAATATCGGCCCGCCGCGTCTTTTCTTCGAGGTTTAGTGTCTTGCTGTTGCAGATGGTGACGGTGGCACCTGCCTGCAGCAGCATCATAGCCAAAGGTTTGCCAACAATATTGCTCGCGCCAACAACAACTGCATGGGCACCACGTAGGGGTGCTTTTATTTGCTCAAGCATAACCATCACACCAAAAGGCGTGCAGGGCTTCAGGCAGGGCTGACCCGTGAAAAGCGCCCCCGCGTTGGCAGGGTGAAAGCCATCGACATCTTTATTAGGGGCAATGGCTTCAATGACCCTCTTCTCGGGTATGTGCTCAGGCAGAGGAAGTTGCACCAGAATGCCATCCACCTGGCTGTCGTTATTTAGGCTTTCAATTTGCGAGAGAAGCGCCTCTGTCGTACAGGATGCTTCTAGGCGTACGAGTTGTGAGGCAATTGTCGCCTTCTCACAGGCGGCAACTTTATGGCGGACGTAGACTTCTGAGGCCGGGTTGTTGCCAACAAGAATCACAGCAAGACCAGCGGGTCGGCCAGTTCGGGCGTTAAATTGCTTTGCGCGTTCTGCAAGCGTTTGGCGTAGGCGCTCTGCGAGGCTTTTTCCATCGAGTAACTGGGCTGGCATGAGTACGATGCTAGCATGTCACTCGCCTGGGCCAGCTAGACAATCCCTTAGAGTTTCTTTATAGTTCGCGGTTTGCCGTGTTGTTGATCGTGGGGCTATAGCTCAGCTGGGAGAGCGCTTGCATGGCATGCAAGAGGTCAGCGGTTCGATCCCGCTTAGCTCCACCAAAAACATGGTCAGTGCAGCAGTTTACGAATCTGTTTATTATCAGGTTCCACTCTAGTCCCCTTCGTCTAGAGGCCTAGGACATCACCCTTTCACGGTGAGTACAGGGGTTCGAATCCCCTAGGGGACGCCATCTACTCTTTTTGCTTAAAGAGCTTCAGTGGCATAGTCAGCCAGTCGAGAGCGCTCACCACGCTGTAGCGTGACGTGGCCACCATGTTCCCAGCCCTTAAAGCGGTCAACCGTGTAGGTCAGTCCTGACGACCCTTCAGTGAGGTAGGGCGAATCAATCTGAGCGATGTTGCCCATGCAGACCACCTTGGTGCCAGGGCCCGCGCGGGTAATCAAGGCCTTCATTTGTTTAGGCGTAAGGTTTTGAGCCTCGTCGATAATCAGAAACTTATTAATGAACGTGCGTCCACGCATGAAGTTCATGGATTTGATTTTGATACGACTGCGAATAAGGTCGGAGGCTGCCGACCGACCCCAGTCGCCGCCAGACTCCATGCCTCGGTTAAGGACTTCCAGGTTGTCCTCGAAGGCGCCCATCCAGGGCTGCATCTTCTCTTCTTCGGTTCCTGGTAAAAAGCCAATGTCATCGCCAATAGGTACCGTGGCACGCGTGACGATGATCTCGCTGTAGAGCTTGGTTTCAAGCGTTTGCGCAAGGCCAGCAGCAAGTGCAAGCAGCGTCTTTCCTGTTCCAGCCTGGCCCAGTAGCGTTACAAAATCAATGTCCGGGTTCATTAGAAGGCTCAGCGCAAAGTTTTGTTCACGGTTTCTTGCCACGATGCCCCAGACCGCATTTTTTGTATGGGCGTAGTCACGTAAGACACGAAGCGTGGCGGTCTGGCCACGAATCTCTTGCACGACCGCATGCAAAGGTCGGTCGTCATCCTCGTAAACAAACTGGTTCAGATGTAGCCCAGAGCACAAGGGGCCGGCAACCCGGTAAAAGGTCGTGCCTGCCTGCTGCCATGACTCCATGTTTTTACCGTGCGTCTCCCAAAAGTCCTGGGGGAGCGCCATGCTGCCTGTGTAAAGAAGGTCCGCATCGTCAATGACCTGGTCGTTGAAATAATCTTCTGCAAATAGGCCCAGGGCATGGGCCTTAATACGAATGTTGATGTCCTTGGAGACGAGCACAACATCACGATCGGCATATCGCTGGGCCAGGGCGCGAACAACTCCAAGAATCTGGTTGTCGGCCTTGCCTGTTGCCAGTCCAGCAACCGGTTCCGCCGCCAGGGGCTCCGTTTGAAAAAAGAGCCGGCCAGTGGCATCGGAGTGCCCAATGCTCGCAAGAGGGATCCCGTCCGATAGGCAGTGCCGAGAAGCCTCGGGCAAGGCCTCAATAAGTGAGTCAAGGCTGCGTGAGACCTGACGAACATGGCGTGAAACTTCAGAGAGCCCTTTTTTGTGGCCATCAAGCTCCTCAAGCGTCATCATGGGTAGGTAGACGTCGTGTTCTTGGAAGCGAAATAGGCTTGACGGGTCATGCATTAAAACATTCGTGTCAAGGACGAAGAGCTTTGATTTTGATGAGACGCTGGCCCGTGGGCTTGCCAAAGCAGGCTGGATGGATGGTCTTGGCTTTGCGGGGGCAGGCTGTCCAGATTCCTTCAAGGGCTTAGCTTGCTCAACCGGACGAGCACTATGTTTAACAGAGGCCTGGGCTTGAACTGGCTTGGGCTGAGCAGGCGCGCGTAAGGGCGACTTTGCAAGCAGAGTGTCATCGGCCTCGAGCAGGCTGGCGGGTTTTGTTGGGGCTTTGGGAAGTGGCATGGGCTGCGATTAACTCAGGTTCTAGGCGATAGGGTGCGAGAGGGATTAAAAGGTCAGGGGGCTAGAAGCGCCAATTGGGCGGTGCTGAAGATCATTGCGAGAGCTTTTGCGCAGCGGCCAAGACCTCTTCAGCATGCCCTGGGACTTTGACGCCTCGCCATACGGCGCGCACCACTCCCTGTGTATCGATGAGAAAAGTACTGCGTTCAATTCCCCGTACAGTTTTACCGTACATCGATTTTTCCTTCATCACATGAAAGGCCTGGCAGAGACTTTCATCGGGGTCGGACGCGAGCGCGAAGCTTAGCGAATGCTTGGCAATGAACCGCTCGTGACTCTTAATGCTGTCACGCGAGACGCCAAGAATTTGCGTGTCTGCTTTTAGAAAACTTGCGTGCAGGCGGCTAAAGTCATTTCCCTCCACTGTGCAGCCTGGCGTGTCGTCTTTGGGGTAGAAATAGAGAACCAGTCGGTGGCCAAGGTAGTGGCTAAGACGCGCTTCGCCCAGGTTGGTCTGAATAGCCAGGTCGGGCAGAAGGTCGCCAACGTTCGGAAAGTTGTCTTGCGGCATGGCTGCATTACTCCTTTTTTACAAAGTGCCAGGTTGCCAAAGTGGGGGTGCATCCCCGGGAAGAAGCGTGGCCATGACCACGCGACGATTTTCAGAGGCCAGCAAATTAAACGTACGACAAGCTGCCGCACTGGTCATAAATTCAACTCCCACCGCAGCCTGCCTGCAGGTATCGGACCAGACACTGGGATGAATAAAAACCTGCCGCGCACCGGTACCAATAATCAAAATGTCTATTTCAGGGTCAATAAGCGCTCGAAAGTGGGAATCTTCAAGCGGATGTTTGACGTCCACAAGCCAAGCCCGGGGACCTAAAGAGCTACTCAGCACAAGGGGTTCATGCCATTGCCGGCCGTTGATGACAATGGCTCCTGACTCAAGGCCGGTGACTTGAAAACCCGCATTCAACAGGTCAGGCTGGAGTTTTGCGCCCATGAAGGGTGAATCTAGCAGGTTTTTGTGAACTTTTTGGCAGCGCCAGACTAGGCTACAGTTACTGTTTTCCCTAATTCCTCACAAAAACAAAGACCTTCATGAAAACCTTCTCTCGCATCCAGCGCCTGCCACCCTACGTGTTCAACATCACGGGCGAGCTCAAAATGGCGGCCCGTCGTCGCGGGGAAGACATTATTGACATGAGCATGGGCAACCCTGACGGTCCCACGCCCGACCATATTGTCGAAAAGCTTGTCGAGGTTGCTCGGAAAGACCATACCCACGGCTACTCCGTATCAAAGGGTATTCCCAGGCTGCGTAAAGCCATTACCGGTTGGTATCACAAGCGTTATGGCGTCGAGCTAGACCCCGACAAAGAGGCCATCGTCACCATTGGGTCCAAAGAGGGCCTGGCGCATCTCATGCTTGCCACCCTCGACCGTGGTGACACGGTCTTGGTGCCGAACCCGTCTTATCCCATCCACATTTACGGCGCTATTATCGCGGGGGCGGATATTCGTTCGGTCCGTATGACCGCCGATGTTGATTTTTTTGAAGAGCTCGAACGGGCTATTCGTGAGTCCTTGCCCCGGCCCAAAATGATGATCTTGGGCTTTCCCAGTAATCCCACCGCCCAGTGCGTTGACCTTCATTTCTTTGAGCGTGTGGTCGCCTTGGCCAAAGAGCATGACATCCTCGTTGTTCATGATCTGGCCTATGCCGACATAGGCTTCGATGGCTACAAAGCGCCCTCTATCATGCAGGTACCCGGTGCACGTGACGTCGCTGTTGAGTTTTTCACGCTCAGCAAGTCCTACAATATGGCGGGCTGGCGAATTGGCTTTATGGTGGGCAATGCCGAGCTTGTGAACGCTCTTGCGCGAATCAAGAGCTACCACGACTACGGCACGTTTACGCCCATCCAGGTGGCCTCTGTGATTGCGCTTGAAGGCCCACAAGATTGTGTCGAGGAGGTTCGGCTCAAGTACCAGCGTCGACGTGACGTCCTGGCAAAGGGCCTTATCGAGGCGGGCTGGCCCATCGATATTCCAAAGGCATCCATGTACATCTGGGCGCGTATTCCTAGCGACTACCAGGCAATGGGGTCTTTGGAGTTCGCCAAGAAATTGCTCATTGAAGCCAAGGTCGCTGTCTCGCCGGGCATAGGCTTTGGCGATTACGGAGACACTCATGTCCGCTTCGCTCTCATTGAGAATGAGCACCGTATTCGTCAGGCCGTGCGAGGGATCAAAGAAATGTTTCGAAAAGACGGACTCTTGGAGGTCCCTAAAGACAGTTCAGAAGAAGGGGGGGCATGATGCCGCAGTCCTTACGGGTTGCCCTGGCAGGGCTTGGTACCGTCGGCACCGGTGTTCACACGGTACTAAGTCGCAATGCTGACATTATTCGTCAGCGCTCGGGCCGAGCCGTCGAACTGGTAGGTCTTGCTGATCTTGACCTGAACAAAGCCCAGGCGCTCAGTCATGGCCAGTGCCTGGTTTTTGCCGACGCACTTGCCATGCTGCGTGAAACCAAGCCCGACGTTGTCGTAGAGCTCATTGGTGGTTATGGGTTTGCCCGCGAGTTTGTATTAGCCGCGATTGATCAAGGCTGCTCGGTGGTTACTGCCAATAAGGCGCTGCTCGCTGTCCATGGTCGTGAACTTTTTGATCGCGCCCAGAAGGCGGGGGTTACCATCGGCTACGAGGCTGCTGTGGCCGGGGGCATTCCCATTATTAAGGCTCTGCGAGAGGGCCTTACCGCCAATGAAATCGAATGGGTGGCGGGCATTATCAATGGCACGACCAACTTCATTCTTTCGGAAATGCGTGACAAGGGGCTTTCTTTCGAAGAGGCGCTGTCGCAGGCGCAGGCTCTAGGTTATGCCGAGGCCGACCCCACCTTTGACATCGAGGGTGTGGATGCTGCCCACAAAATCACCCTTATGGCCTCGCTTGCCTTTGGCATGCCTGTTAATTTTCAGGCTGCCCACGTTGAGGGAATATCCAAACTCAGTTCGCAGGACATTGCCTACGCCGAGCAGCTTGGCTATCGAATCAAGCTTATAGGGCTGACGCGGCGCCGGTCATCGGGCATTGAGCTGCGCGTGCACCCCACCCTTATACCCAGCCGTCAGTTGCTCGCCAATGTCGAGGGTGCCATGAACGCCGTACTGGTCAAGGGGGATGCGGTTGGCCAGACCCTTTACTACGGAAAAGGCGCGGGCTCCGAGCCTACAGCAAGTGCTGTTATTGCCGACCTTGTTGATCTTGCAAGGCTCAATGCAAGTGAGGGTCAGAGGGCATCGGTTCCCATGCTCTCCTTTCAGCCCGAGCATCTTAGGGACCTTCCGGTACTTGCCATCGCCGAGTGTGAGACGGGATTCTACATTCGGCTGCGTGTCCTTGATCAGCCGGGCGTTCTCGCAGACATTACGCGCGCGCTGGCCGACGGAGGAATATCCATCGATGCCTTCGTACAGAAGGCACCCCAACATGGAACGGCAGAGGCCGAAGTTGTGCTCTTAACACACCGTTGTATCGAGCGCGACCTCCGACTTGCCGTTTCGCGTATGGTGCAGCTGCCATCGGTTCTCAATGAGCCGATCACCTTGCGCGTTGAAGACCTTGCTTAGGATATAGCCCCATGACCATGCGGTATGTTTCGACCCGTAGCGCAACAGCCATGGGGTCCTTTACCGATATTCTTCTCGAGGGCCTGGCCCAGGATGGTGGGCTTGCTGTGCCGCAAGCCATTCCCATCTGGTCCCCCGAGGCCATTTCGTCCTTATCTGGGCTTGCCTATCCGCAGCTTGCGGCGCGCGTCGTTCATGCCTTTGCCGATGACCTCAGCCTAGAAATCCTCGAGGTCTTGGCATCAAAGGCGTACACCGTCGAAAAGTTTCGCCACCCGTCGATTGCACCACTTACAGTTTTGCAGGAGGCACCGCACAGTCGGCTTGCTGTGCTCGAACTCTCGAATGGGCCAACCATGGCCTTTAAGGACATGGCCATGCAGATGCTTGGTCAGCTCTTTGAGTACCAGCTTAAGCAGAAGGGGCAGACCCTGAATATTCTTGGCGCAACCTCGGGTGACACTGGCAGTTCTGCCGAGTACGCCATGCGTGACAAGCAAGGCATCTCTGTTTTTATGCTCTCGCCCGAGGGGCGTATGAGTCAGTTTCAGAAGGCTCAGATGTATTCCCTTCAAGAGCCTCATATTCACAATTTAACGGTGACGGGTTCTTTCGACGACTGCCAAGACATGGTAAAGGCCGTCTCGGCGGACCTTGCGTTTAAGTCAAGCATGCGCATCGGTACGGTGAACTCTATTAACTGGGCCCGCATTACCGCGCAGGTGGTCTACTACTTTGCGGGCTACTTTCAGGCCGTTAGTGCGTTTGGTCTGCGCTTTGGTGAACTGGTCGATTTCTGCGTGCCCTCAGGTAATTTTGGAAATGTCTTGTCGGGCCATGTGGCCAAGTCCATGGGCCTGCCCGTGGGCCAACTGGTTGTTGCTACTAACGAGAACAATGTGCTCGATGAGTTTTTCCGAACGGGTTGCTACAGGCCCCGCAAGAGCGCAGAGACCTACGTCACCTCGAGTCCGTCGATGGACATCTCCAAGGCATCGAATTTCGAGCGCTATGTCTACGATTTGGTCGGGCGTGATCCGCAGCGACTCGCAGGACTATGGCGTGAATTGGCAGAGAGGGGTGAATTTAATTTGGCGGGCGACCCGGCTTGGCATGCCGTCGAAAGAACTGGCCTTGTCTCTGGAGCAAGTCATCATGCGGCGCGACTTGAGACCATACGTAAGGTCTACGATCGTTTCAAGCGCAGGGTGGATCCACATACCGCCGATGGCCTCTTCGTAGCCCAGCAGTTTTTGCGCCCCCCCATTCCCATGGTCTGTCTTGAAACGGCGTTGCCCGTGAAGTTTGAGGAGACCATGCTTGAGGCACTTAATGAGCCTGTTCCTAAGTCGCCCGAGCTTCAGGCCATGGAAAAAATGCAGCAGCGTACCCTCTCGATTGGTCAGGATGTCGAGGGGTTAAAAGACTTTATTCGTCAACACGCCCTAGTGGCAACTTAATGGATAAACAGCCATTGACCCCACTAGCCCAGGCTGTTCAGCAGGTTCTTGCTGATATTACCTCCCTAACGGAGGTTGAACAGGTTTCGCTTGATCAAGCCCAAGGGCGAGTGCTTTCAAAAGCTCTTGTCTCGCCAATTGCGGTTCCGCCTTTTGCGAACAGTCAAATGGATGGCTATGCCGGGCGGTTCGATGAACTTCGGGCCGAGACCTTCTTGCCTGTTCGCCTTCGAGTTCCAGCGGGCTCTAGCCCACCTGAACTGCCTTTCGGTTCGCTTGCGCGCATCTTTACGGGTGCGCCTATTCCGGAGGGTGCAGACACAGTGATCATGCAAGAGGACATGACCACGCAAGAGCAAGACGGCCAACTCTTTGCCAGGCCAAGCCGCCTGCCAGATTGCAAGGGACGGTTTGTTCGCCAGTCTGGTGCTGATATTCAGCCTGGTCAGATACTTTTGGGCCCGGGGAGGCGTCTTGGCTCTGCCGATATTGGTTTCTTGGCGTCGGTAGGTGTGCAAAAGGTCGATGTTTTTCGGCAGCCACGCGTTGCGATTTTTTCGACCGGTGATGAACTCGTTCAACCCGGAGGAGCACTTGGGCCGGGCCAGATTTTTGACAGCAACCGTCCGATGATGCGCACCGTTTTTGGTCAGTACGGGTTATCTGTGAGCGACCTGGGCCGGCTTCCCGATAAGGCTGATGCAACCCGTGAGGCTCTTCAACGGGCTAGTCATAGCCATGACATGGTGCTTACTTGCGGCGGCGTATCGGTGGGCGAAGAAGACCATGTCAAGGCCGCTGTAACTGCACTTGGAAGCCTGCGCCTCTGGAAGCTTGCCATGAAGCCTGGTAAGCCCTTTGCCTTTGGGCAGATTAACCGTTGTTATTTTGTGGGGCTTCCCGGTAACCCTGTGTCGGCCTGGGTGACGTTCTTTTTACTCGGTCAGTTGCTTCTGAGGCGGCTTGAAGGTGAGACAGCGCCCAACTTATTAAAGTTTACCGCGCCCGCTGGCTTTGACTGGCCAAGGCCTGACCCACGCGAGGAGTTCCTTCGCGGACGACTCGATGACCAGGGGTTTTTGCATATTCATGCTCGCCAAGACTCTCACATTCTCTCTTCGCTTGTGGAGTCAACAGGTCTCATTCGTATTCCTGGCAATACGACGGTGGTGCAGGGCGATCGGCTTGATTTTTTCCCCTATCGTTTTTAGCCTTGGACATTACTTTTCCACACAAGGACTAAAGTCGAACCGCCATGACGCACTCCATAAACCTTCGGTTTTTCGCTTCGATCCGAGAACAACTCAATATGACGTCTCAGTCTCTGGAGCTCGTGGAGCCCCGGTCAGTGGGCCTTATTCGCAACGAACTTGCCGCCAGGGGAGGGCCTTGGGAGCGGGCTTTAGGCAGTCATCAGCGCGTGCTTGCGGCGTTAAATCAAGAGGTCGTCGATGAACAGGCTCTGGTGCAACCGGGGGATGAGCTTGCCTTTTTCCCGCCGGTGACCGGGGGCTAGAAGGGACTCTACTATGTCCACCGTTCCTTCAGGGGAAAGACCTGCCCCAGTGTGTCGATCAAGCGTTTGCATCCAAGCGGAGCCCTTCGACCCCGCATTGGCCTTGAATGCTTTACGTTGTAACGAACGGGGTGAGCTTGACCCCTCTGTTGGCGCAGTCGCAAGCTTTATTGGTCTGGTGCGCGAGTTCAACGAGGGTGACGATGTCCAGGCGCTTGAGCTCGAGCATTACCCAGGTATGACCGAGAAAACCATTCAAGACATTCTCGACCAAGCCGCGAATCGCTGGCCACTGAATGCCATTCATGTTACACATCGCGTTGGCCCACTTGTACCGACCGACCTCATTGTCTGGGTAGGTGCAGCCAGCGCACATCGTGAAGCTGCGTTGCAGGCATGTGCTTTCGTGATGGACTTCTTAAAAACCAATGCGCCCTTTTGGAAAAAAGAGAGAAAGACAGATGGTCAGCTGCATTGGGTGAGTGATCGTGCTTCAGACTACTTGGCGGCCGATCGCTGGAAGACTTAGGTGAAGGGCTTTGCCAGCCTATCGCGGGGATCTTGATTGGCGTTAAACGCCTTAAGGTCTTCTTCAGAGTCAATGTCAACAAAGAAGCCAGGGCGACAGGTTGGAAACGCCAAAGCGCCATCGGGATGGCCAGTGCGCCAGTCTTTGCCAAGCACTGCTTGATCTTGGGAGACGAACCAATTCCTCAGCTCGGGCGATATCATCACAGGGTTCCCTGGATTACCTGTTGGGCTTTCTGGGTAGACCATGTTGACTTCGGTGGCGCGTTTTCGGTACGCGCAGATGACTCGCCGAAGGTCTTCTTGATTCAGTAAGGGCTGATCGCCAAGACAGACCATATAGCCATCAAGCCCATGGCCAAGCTGCGTTAGCCCAAGCCGCTGACTTTCTGACTGTCCCGCCGAGGGGTTGGGATTCTGAATGTGCTGCACCTCAAGCCCATCCACCGCGGGGACCAGGGCGCCGGAATGCGTGCCATGCACCAAGCAGACATGATCAACGCCCACGGAGAGAAGGGCCCTTACCGTGTTTTTCAAAATAGAGCCTTGTTGGTTCTCGAGCAAAGCCTTGGGCTTGCCGCCAAATCGGGTCGCAAAGCCCGCAAGTAATACCGTGGCACCCAGTCGCAGATTGACCTTCGGTTTCCAATAACGCAAAAACCTGTAGCGAAGGCCGGAGGCTTGGCTAAGCTGCCACTCCCCCCTTTGGCAGCTCGTTAACCGACTACTCTTCCAGCCCTCCGGGCCCCAGCCAGGGAAGAAGGCATCGCCACGGGGTGTCAGTTGCACCTCGGTCAGCTCTGCGATGTCCGCCAATGACAAGGCGGCCTCATAAAGCTGCGCGCCCCCAATCACAAATAATGTATCGGCGAGACGGGTGTTCGCAATGTCGATTGCCTCGTCGAGGCTTTGAACGCATTGCACTTGTTGAGCGTGATCGGGATGAGGCTGCCAAAGCTTGTTGCGACTCAGAACAAGGTGATGACGACCAGGAAGCGGACGGCCAAGCCTTTGCACGATGGACTCGTAGGTCTTGCGGCCAAGCAGGACCGTACCGGCCTGCGTCATGGACTTGAAATGCTTAAGATCTTCGGGCAGGTGCCAGGGTAGGTCGTTGTCGTAACCAATGCAGCCATTGCTCGCTACCGCAGCGACCAATACAAGCCTTGGACGATCACAGGGGTGCATACCGATGGGAC
>JALRJP010000034.1 GCA_023261135.1 Burkholderiaceae bacterium
CCCAATTTCAATCCCAACGCCTTCGTTGACGGCATTGACCCCGACCTTTGGAACCAGCTTAATCAGTCCCCCGACGTTCCCTTGCTTAATCGAGCTCTTAGGGGAATCTATCCCCCAGGCTCAACCTACAAACCCTTTATGGCCATTGCTGCACTTGCCTCGGGCGCACGCACGCCCGAGGAGGCCATTCAAGATCCGGGCTATTTCATGCTCGGTAATCATCGCTTCCGCGATTACAACCCCAAGGGCAATGGACGTGTCGACCTTAAGAAGTCCATCGTTGTCTCAAGCGACACCTATTACTACAAGCTCGCCCATGACATGGGCGTTGACACCATTCATGAGTTCATCTCGCCCTTTGGCTTTGGCCGCACGACTGGCATTGACATTGAAGGGGAAACAGCCGGTATCCTGCCTTCGTCCGAATGGAAGTTAAAGCGCTTTGGAAAGGAGTGGCTTACGGGGGAAACGCCCTCCATTGGTATAGGCCAAGGCTATAACGCCTTTACTGTGCTGCAGCTCGTTCGTGCCACGGCCGCTCTTGCTAACGGCGGGAAACTGCTTCGGCCTCGACTCGTGAAATCCATTGAGAACTCGCAGACCGGCGAACTGGTTGAGCTACCCGCCATTGTCGAACGTCAGCTTAAAGTTGAACAAGAATGGCTTGGCATCGTTCATGATGCCCTGGTTGAGGTGAATCAGTCGGGTACTGGTGCGCGAGTCATGGCCGGTGTGCCTTACAGCGTCGCCGGGAAAACGGGGACGGCTCAGGTCTTTAGTGTCAAGCAAGACGAGGTCTACGAAGAAGACAAGGTTCCAGAGCGACTGCGTGATCACTCTCTTTATATTGCCTACGCGCCTGCCGATAAACCGCAAGTTGCGGTTGCCGTAGTGGTTGAAAATGGAGGCTTCGGAGCCGCTGCCGCAGCACCCCTTGCTCGTAAGGTCTTCGACTACCTTTTGGTCACTCGGAAAAAAGAAGGTTATGAACTGCCATGAATGACCGTCGAGCCGACGAAGGCTGGCGAGCCTTTTCACTCTGGTTAAGGCAGAGGTTTTTTGCCATGGATCAGCCCCTATTTTTTATTTTTATTGGACTGGCGGGCCTAAGTTTACTTGCCGTCTACAGCGCTAGCCACGAAGAGCCCGAGCGTTTTTTTAGTCATATCCGTAACCTTGTTATTGCCGCCTTCATTATGTTTACGCTGGCGCAGATTCCCTCTACCTGGCTTCAAAAAGTGGCCATTCCGCTTTATGGTCTCGGACTTCTTCTTCTTGTTGCAGTTGCTCTCTTTGGTGATACCTCAAAGGGCGCTACACGCTGGCTCGATCTTGGTATTGCCCGCATACAGCCCTCTGAGATCATGAAAATTGCAATGCCTCTCATGCTGGCCTGGGTGGTTCAACAACGTGAAGGATTGCGATCTCTGCGCGACTGGCTAGTCGTTGCTGGCTTACTGGTCATACCCGTGATGTTTATACTCAATCAGCCGGATCTTGGAACGGCCATTTTGGTCGCAGCATCGGGCACGTTTGTCCTCTACCTTGCTGGAATGTCATGGCGACTCATCGCCCTTGTGGGCGGGGGTATTAGTCTTGTTCTCATTACCCTAGTCGTCTTTGGCGATAACCTCTGCACGGCAGGCGTTGACTGGCCGGGTATTAGGGAATATCAAAAGCAACGTGTCTGTACGCTCTTGGATCCTCACCGTGATCCACTCGGTAAGGGCTTTCACATTCTGCAGTCTATGACCGCTGTTGGGTCTGGGGGGTTATGGGGCAAAGGCTGGCTCAAAGGAACTCAGGCTCAGCTCGATTTCATTCCAGAGCGCGATACCGACTTTATTTTTGCAGGCTTTGCCGAAGAGTTTGGCTTTCTGGGTGCAGCCATTCTGGTTGCACTTTACCTTGCCCTGATTCTGCGAGGCCTCTGGATATCCCTCGGGGCCCCTACCCCCTTCGGTCGCCTGCTCTCTGCAAGTCTTTCCTTAACTATCTTCACCTATGCCTTTGTCAACCTAGGCATGGTCACAGGCCTTCTTCCTGTGGTTGGTGTACCGCTTCCCTTTATGTCTTACGGCGGAACAGCACTTATTACCCTGGGCGTGGGTATAGGGCTCATCATGAGTATTGCCCGCGATCGCTCCCAGGTAACCCAAGGCTTCAGCCTTCAGGGCTAAGACCATGCACAAGATGTCTGACGCAATCGAGATTGCAAACCTAATATTAAGTGGCTTTCATCGCCACTATGGCCTTTTTCGCTACAACGCCCAACAGGCAAAGACTGCCTTCGAAGCGGGACGTTATGCCGCGATTCGCGAGCTTGCGAAAGAGCGCATTGCCTTTTACGACGAGCGCATTAAAGAGACAACCGACGCCCTGATGATCAAGTCAGAGTCAGTGGCCATGAATGAGGGCACCTGGGCTGAAGTAAAAAAAGCTTTCATTATGTTGCTTACGGATCATAAACAGCCCGAGCTTGCGGAGTCATTTTTTAATTCCATAACAACACGAATCTTGCGTCGGGCAGACTATGGCGGCGAAAACCTCTTTGTTCGCCCAGCAGTCGCAACCGACTACCTTGACTCGGACCCACCATCCTATCGAGTCTATTACCCGAGGTCTGAGGGCTTGCAAAAGTGCCTCACACGAATGGCCATTGATTTCGGGCGGCGTCCCTAGCTTTTTCAAGGCCATTCCAAACAGCAACCGATTTTCAAATTCACATTCTTAGGTCACTTTTTTTCAGAAACAAAGGTGCTTACATCATTGGCCGTATCATGAACGATGGGACGCCCACGGCCTTTGCGGTTCCTGTATTACGTAACTCCAAGGGAGAGCTTTACCTCGACACAGTTCTTTTCGATCCTGACCACATTTCTGTCTTGTTTTCGTTCTCCCGGGCCTATTTCATGGTCGATATGGAAGTGCCCTCGGCCTACGTTCAGTTTCTAAAGAGCATCATGCCGCACAAGCCTGCCAGCGAGCTGTACACCATGCTTGGCCTTCAGAAGCAAGGCAAAACTCTTTTCTACCGTGACTTCCTTCATCATCTTCGTCATTCCAGCGACAAATTTTGTCTTGCCGAAGGAATTAAAGGGCTGGTCATGCTCGTCTTTACCCTTCCATCTTTTCCTTACGTCTTTAAGATCATTAAAGACAAGCGGTCTAAGGACGTGTCCCGCGAACTCATTGCCTCGAAGTACCAACTGGTGAAACTCCACGATCGCGCAGGCCGCATGGCTGACACCTGGGAGTATTCCAACGTGGAGTTTCCTAAGGACCGGTTCGACCTTAGCCTGCTCGCGGAGATTCGTGAGTTTGCGCCAAGCATGCTTGAAGAAAGTGGCGACCGACTTGTTATTCGGCACCTTTACATTGAACGACGCATGGTGCCCCTGAACATTTACCTTGAGCATGCCACGGAAGCCCAGGTTGATTCAGCTATAAAGGAATACGGCAATGCCATTCGCCAGCTTGTCGCAGCCAATATTTTCCCAGGCGATATGCTCTACAAGAATTTCGGAATGACGCGACACGGTCGCGTTGTGTTTTACGACTACGACGAGATTCAATACCTGACCGAATGCAATTTCAGAAAGATCCCCGAGCCTCGTACCCCTGAAGATGAGATGGCCAGTGAACCTTGGTATTCCGTTGCTCCCAACGATGTCTTCCCTGAAGAGTTCTCACAGTTTCTTCTTGGGCAGTTGCGACTTCGAGTACCGTTTGTTAAGT
The DNA here is from genome assembly GCA_023261135.1 of Burkholderiaceae bacterium. Lineage (GTDB taxonomy): Bacteria > Pseudomonadota > Gammaproteobacteria > Burkholderiales > Burkholderiaceae_A > Hahnella. Next base: position 3,739 of record JALRJP010000034.1, read on the forward strand.
ATCATGCCGAGCTCCTTGAGGCTGCGTATTGGAAGTCACAGCAAGAGAAGATCAGGCATGGCTTTTTGGAAGATGTTTTTCCCTATCCTGACAATTTCCGATTTTGCAATCGGCCCGAGCTTGATCAGGCCCCAACCCGAAGGGCCCACTCGCCGAGTCCTGCCTAATTAGCTTCTTTATGCGTCTTTTGAACATCAAAACCTCCTGCGATTGGCCCAGTTACTCTTATGTCCGGACCCCTTGAATTTGACACCATCATTGTTGGCGCTGGCAGCGCGGGCTGCCTCTTAGCCAACCGACTTTCTGCTCAGCGTGGCCAACGTATCTTGCTGATCGAGGCTGGCGGAGAGGACGACTGGTTCTGGATAAAGATTCCGGTAGGTTACTTATTTACCATTGCCAATCCACGTACCGACTGGTGCTTTCAAACGCAGCCCGAACCAGGCCTGGCGAATCGGTCCATTCATTACGCACGTGGCAGAGTTCTTGGAGGATGCTCTTCCATTAACGCCATGATTTACATGCGCGGGCAGTCCCACGACTACGACCAATGGGCAGACCTAACTGGCGATGATCGTTGGCGCTGGAATGGTGAACATGGTCAGACTCTGTCCATTTACAAAGACCTTGAGAATTACTTTGCTGGCGCAAACAATTGGCACGGAAGTGGCGGTGAAATGCGTGTTGAGACACCCCGCGTGAAGTGGAAGATTCTTGATGCCTGGCAGCAGGCCGCCTCTGAGTATGGCATTCCCACCATTGAAGAGTTCAATCGGGGCGACAACCAGGGCTGTGCCTACTTTCATGTTAACCAGCGACGGGGCCGGCGCTGGTCAATGGCAGATGCCTTCTTACATCCCATTCGACACCGAGAGAACCTTTCGGTCTTCACGCATACCCAAACCCTTCAAGTCCTCTTCGAAGAAAACAGGGAGCGACGGCCTTCCGATACGCTTGCCTGGGCCAATGCGGGGCTTCGTGCACGTGGTGTTCGTCTTTTAAAAGACGGTCAAATCATCGAGGCGCGCGCACGAAAAGAAGTCATTCTGTCTGCTGGAGCCATCGGCTCGCCTCACATTCTTCAGGCCTCAGGCATTGGCGACCCCAAGCATCTCGGGCAGTTCTATATTCCCGTTCGACAGGCGCTTTCTGGCGTCGGGCAGAACCTTCAAGACCATCTTCAAATTCGTACCGTCTTCAAAATAAAGAATGCACGTACGGTGAATAGCCTTTATGCCAATCCTCTTACCCGGGTCGGTATGGCTCTGCAATATGGGCTGCTACGGCGCGGGCCAATGACTATGCCACCCTCAACCTTAGGTGCCTTTACAAAAAGCGACCCCTCACAGCCCTCGGCTAATCTCGAGTGGCATATTCAGCCGCTCTCACTGCCTAAGTTTGGCGAACCCTTACACGACTTCGATGCCATTACACCGTCGGTTTGTAACCTGCGACCCAGCTCAAGGGGGCAGGTTCTTTTGCAGCACTCCGACCCTCTTCAGCCGCCTTCCATCCAATGCAACTATTTGTCGACCCCTGAAGATCTTGCCATTGCAGTCAAGGGTATTGAGGCAACGCGAGCCATCATGAGCGCTCAAGCCCTTTCAAGCTTCGAACCCGAAGAGATTCTCCCCGGACCGTCTAAGGTCTCAGAAAAAGACCTCCAGCAGGCAGCACGTGAACTTGGCACTACTATTTTTCATCCAGTCGGCACCTGCAGCATGGGACGCATCGACGAACAGGGCCATTCCGACAACCCTCTTACAGTGCTTGATAAAAGCTTTCGTCTAAGAGGTGTGGCTGGCTTGCGTGTGGTGGATGCCTCGGCCATGCCCAGCATAACCTCGGGCAACACGAATGCACCGGTCATGCTCATGGCCGAACGGGCAGCGCGCGATATTCTCTCTTCTCGCTAAGATTTTTACTAAAGTTTTTTCAAACTATGTCTGAAAGCGTGTGCTTATGATTTCCTCTCAGTCCAGTCCTCCCATCGGTAATTCGGTAACTCAGACATTGAGACTGCGTTCCTACGAAGACGGAGTCTGGAGCCTTGACTCGGGCTATTTTCGAGACTCTTTTGATGCCGTCCATCTGATTGAAGACGGCGGCGAGCTTGCAATTGTTGACACAGGAACACAATACTCCGTCCCACGCATTCTTCAGTCCATTAAAGAAATTGGACTAAGCCCGAAAGACGTTCGCTACATTCTGCTCACACATATTCACCTCGATCACGCCGGCGGCGCGGGCCTGCTCGCAGAGCACTGCCCTCAGGCTAAGGTAGTCGTTCATCCTCGCGGAGTTCGGCATCTCGTCGACCCAAGCAAGCTCTGGCAGGCCGTCTGCAAGGTCTACACACAAAAGGTTGCGGAACGCGACTACGGTGGAATGGTTCCGATCAACCCAGCATCCATTGTTGAGGCCACAGAAGACCTCAGCCTGAAGCTCGGGGCACGCAAGATTCATTTTTGGGATGCTCCGGGCCATGCTTTGCATCATGTCTTTATCGTTGATGAAGGCTCGAACGCCATCTTCACCGGCGATACCTTCGGCATTTCCTATCGCGAGCTTGACTCCGCCCAAGGGGCCTTCACCTTTGTGACCAGCTCCCCCAGTCAGTTCGATCCCACCACGCATCGCGCCTCCGTCAGACGCGTGATGCAGGCGAATCCCAAAGCCGTCTACTTAACGCATTACTCCGAGTTGCAGCAGGTGCAGGCAGCGGGCGAAGCCCTACTTGAACAAATCGAGGCGTACGCAGAACTTGCAAATCGCCACAGCCATCGCGAAAACGACCGCGCCACTGCAATCATGGCCGACCTTCAAGAACTTTTATTTGAGCAGATTCATGCCCACGGCAGCCCCCTCTCGCAGGACGAACTTGAGACCCTTCTTGCGCTTGACCTGCGACTTAATGCCGATGGGCTTGTCTGCTGGCTCGATCGCATAAAGACAAGCCAGTAATTCCGGGGAAATCCCCCGGCTAAGCCCCCTATAATCGGGGTCTCTTATGAACGGTTCCTCTCAGGCCCTACAAAGGGCTTTGCAAACACAGTCCCAAAGTCTCACCCAGGCCCCTGCCTTTCAGAGCCTAGGGCGGGCGCTCGGCCATCGCATTCTCATTATCGATGGCGCAATGGGAACCATGATTCAACAATACAAGCTCACCGAAGAGCACTATCGTGGGCTTACTGGTGAGCATGCCGTGGCCCTTGATACTCAGCAGCAAGCCGTTCTCGACCAGGCCATTGCCAAAGGCATCGACCTCAAAGGTAACAACGAGCTCTTAAGCCTTTGCCAGCCAGAGCTCATTGAATCTATTCATCGTCAATACCTTGAAGCGGGCGCCGATCTTATTGAAACCAATACCTTTGGTGCAACATCGGTTGCCCAGGACGACTATCACCTGGCTGGGCTTGTTCGCGATATGAACCTGGCCTCGGCAAAACTTGCCTGTAGGGCACGCGATGCGTATGTAACCCCTGACAGGCCTCGTTATGTTGCGGGCGCTCTTGGTCCAACACCGCGAACGGCCTCTATCTCACCCGATGTAAACGACCCTGGCGCACGTAACGTCACCTTCGATGCCCTTGTCGAGAGCTACCTCGAACAGTCCCAGGCATTGCTTGATGGTGGGGTCGACCTTTTCCTTGTTGAAACCATCTTCGACACCCTGAACGCCAAGGCTGCGCTTTATGCCCTTGAGCAGCTTTTTGAAACAAAAGGCTGCCGCTGGCCCGTCATGATCTCCGGCACCGTCACCGATGCATCGGGTCGTATTCTGTCAGGTCAGACGGTCGAAGCCTTCTGGAACAGCATCCGGCATGCAAGACCCATAACGGTTGGGCTTAATTGCGCTTTAGGGGCAGCACTCATGCGGCCCTATGTCGAAGAAATCTCAAAACTTGCTGACACGGCCATTTGCATCTATCCCAATGCGGGTCTGCCCAACCCTATGGCGGCCACTGGCTTTGATGAGACTCCTCCCATCACCTCGGGCTTTTTAAAAGACTTCGCCTCAAGCGGCTGGGTCAATGTGGTGGGGGGGTGTTGCGGTACCACGCCCGATCACATTCGTGCCATTGCTCAGGCCGTAAGCAGCTTTGCCCCGCGGCCCTTGGTTTTCGAAGAAACCGACGCCACCCGGCTCTCAGGCCTTGAGCCCCTGAACATTACCGCAAGTTCTTTCTTCGTTAACGTTGGCGAGCGCACCAATGTCACGGGATCCAAACAGTTCGCGCGGCTTATTCTTAATGGCGAGTTTGAGAAAGCGGTGGATGTAGCGCGTCAACAGGTCGAAAACGGGGCTCAGGTCATCGATATCAACATGGACGAGGCCATGCTGGACTCCAAGGCGGCCATGACAAGGTTTCTCAACCTTATTGCCTCCGAGCCCGACATCTCCCGTGTGCCCATCATGATTGACTCCTCAAAATGGGAGATCATCGAGGCGGGGCTTAAGTGTGTGCAGGGTAAGGCCATCGTTAATTCCATTTCACTTAAAGAGGGCGAAGCGCCTTTTTTATACCAGGCACGCGAGTGCATGAAATACGGTGCATCGGTGGTCATCATGGCCTTTGATGAGCAGGGTCAGGCCGACACGCTTGAGCGTCGTAAGGCCATATGCCAACGCGCCTACAGCCTGCTTCGAGACCGTCTTAACTTTCCAGCCAACGATATTATTTTTGACCCCAATATTTTTGCCATCGCCACTGGGATTGAAGAACACAATCGCTATGCCATTGACTTCATCGAGGCAACGCGATGGATTCGAGAGAACCTGCCCGCTGCAAAAGTTTCCGGCGGTGTCTCAAACGTAAGCTTCTCCTTCCGGGGCAACGATGCCGCCCGTGAGGCCATTCACACCGTATTTCTCTACCACGCGGTCAAGGCAGGCATGACCATGGGCATTGTGAATGCCGGCCAGCTGGGTGTCTACGAGGACCTCGACCCGGTTCTGCGCGAGCATGTGGAAGACATTATTTTCGATCGACGGCCCGATGCCACCGAGCGCATGATTGAGCTCGCTGGTCAATTAAAGTCGGGCGATCGCAAAGAAGAAGAGAAGCTGGCCTGGCGGAGCCTTGATGTCGAGAAAAGGCTTGAACATGCCTTGGTTCACGGCCTTACCGAGTTCATTGTTGAAGACACCGAAGAGGCCCGCCAACTCATACAGAGCCGTTCCGGGCGACCCATTGAAGTCATTGAAGGGCCGCTTATGACCGGCATGAATGTGGTCGGCGACCTTTTTGCACAAGGAAAAATGTTTCTTCCTCAGGTGGTCAAGTCTGCGCGTGTAATGAAAGCCGCCGTAGCCCATCTGGTGCCTTATATTCAAGAAGAACAGGCGGCCAGCGGTCAGACCAAGGCCAAAGGCAAAATGATTCTCGCAACGGTCAAAGGCGATGTGCACGACATTGGTAAGAACATTGTCTCCGTAGTGCTCCAGTGCAATAACTTTGAAGTCGTCAATCTTGGTGTCATGGTGCCGGCCGCCCAAATTATTGCTTCCGCCAAGGAACACAACGCCGACATTATTGGCCTCTCTGGCCTCATTACACCCTCGCTTGAAGAAATGGCCACTGTCGCCCGCGAGATGGAGCACGACGAGTGGTGTCGTTGCCGGCAGATTCCCTTGCTTATTGGCGGTGCCACCACCTCGCGCGTGCATACTGCTGTAAAAATCGCTCCCCATTATTCCGGGCCTGTCATTTGGGTTCCTGATGCATCCCGGTCGGTGCCAGTGGCACAGTCCCTCACAAGCACCGAGGATCAGAAGGCCAGCTACCTGGGTGATCTCTTGAAAGATTATGCGAAGCTTCGTGAGCGTCACGCCAACAAACCCACGGCACGAATGCTTGGCCTTGAAGAAGCTCGAGCCAACCGTCCCAAGATTGACTTTCTTCAGCCGGTTCCAGCACCAAAAATAACAGGCCGGCGGCTTCTCAAGGCCTTCCCTCTCGATGAGCTCATCGATACCATCGACTGGACACCGTTTTTTCAGACCTGGGATCTCGCAGGGCCCTTTCCCGCCATTCTTGAGGACACCGTTGTTGGCGAACAGGCCCGACAGCTCTATGCCGACGGTAAAGCCATGCTGCGCCGACTAGTCGAGGGTAGACAACTTACCGCCAATGGCGTCTTCGGCCTTTGGCCTGCGCGGCGCACCGCCGATGAAGACATCACTCTTTTTTCGGGATCCGACCTTGCAACACCGCTCTTTACCTGGGTGGGGCTGCGTCAGCAGACCGAGAAGCCCAGTAACGAATCCAATAAGTCACTTGCCGACTACGTTCTTCCCGCGAGCGAAAAGGGAGACGATTACCTGGGCGCCTTCGCTGTCAGCATTCATGGCGCGGACGCGCTTGCTAAAAGGTACGAAGATAAGGGCGACGACTACAACGCCATTCTTGTGAAGGCCCTGGCCGACCGGCTTGCCGAGTCGTTTGCAGAGGAGCTGCACCGTCGCATTCGAACGGAGTTCTGGGGCTATGCGCCGTCAGAGACGCTAAGCAACCAAGAACTTATTGCCGAGAAGTACCAAGGCATTCGACCTGCGCCTGGCTACCCGTCCTGCCCTGACCATTCCATCAAGCCTGCGCTTTTTAGTGCGCTTGGGGCCGACGACATTCAAATGACACTTACCGAAAACCTTGCCATGCTGCCGGCATCGGCAGTCTGCGGCTTTTATTTCTGGCGGCCTGAGGCTCAGTACTTTAACCTTGGTCCCATTGCGGACGATCAGCTAACTGACTATGCCCTACGGGCGGGTGTTGCAAAAGACGTGGCCCAGCAACGTCTCGCTAGTCTTATTGGCTAGGCCCTCAGACTCACGGCGATTCATGGGCGGCCCGAGTTAGCCTCCCAAATTACAGGATCTTCTTTTTCATGGGCCAGCCTGAGCATCGCAATTAAAGGAACAAGCCGACTCGCAAGACTCACGCCTGAGATGCGAGCAGTCTTATGCTCGGGCTCATTCTCTGAAGCGCCCTGAAGCTCCATGTCTTTCTCTTGCTGCCTCTCATGAGCGCGTATCCGTGTCTGGAGAGCCTCCATTGCTTCAATAAGCCCTTCAAGCCGATCATGCGTCCAGATGCCAGGCACATGAAACTCCAGGTCAAGCTGCTGAAAAATGGATTCAACCACCTTATCCATCATAAGAAACGAGGCGGCTTGACGCGTGCTGAAACGAATCACAGAGACTCCTTTTAAGACAAGGCAACGAGACTTGCTAAAGTAACCCTCATTATGAAGGCACTTCTTTTTTCACTTACTGGCCTTGCACTCATGGCCTGCACCCCCGAGATGAACTGGCGTGTCTTTCGTGATACCGACGCCAATTGGTCAGCCTCTTTTCCGGGCAAGCCTGTCTCGGTAAGTCGAACCATTCAAATCGAGGGAGATCAAACAGCCAAGATTGAACTGCATCTTTGGGCCGTCAATGTCAACGAAGTGCGTTACACCGTGGGCCGTGCCCAATGGGTAAGCCAAGAAGGTAGATCAGCCGAGCAGACCCAAGAGAGCCTTGCAAAGTATCTTGAGACCAGCAGGCTCAAAAACATCGCAGCGGGCGTTCCTCAAAAAATTTCAACCCCTTCAGGGTCAAATAAAAAAGAGGGCGTTGCAATGAAAATGCCTTCCCGTCCTGCCCTTCAGGCGGTTGGCTCGATTGTCTTGAATCCAAAAGAAGGTCCGATTGAGGCTATTTTGTGGCTGCAGACCCATCCTCGTGAACGCGATGTGCTAGAGGTCATTGTGCTTGGACCTGCCTCTGCATTTTCAGAGGAGGCCGCTGAACAGTTTTTCAGCTCATTCAAACCAGGGCTTTAATTGCGTCGGGTCGGTCAAGGCCCCTGCGCATTTCAATGGCCTTGGCCATGTGAGCAGGTTCAACCCGTGGGGCATCATCAAGGTCAGCCACGGTAAGGGCCACCCGTAAGAGCCGATCATGAACCCGCAGGCTATTGCCCGATACGTCCATGAATTTTCTTAAGAGCTCCCGTGCACGCCCGGACATAGCCTTTGCCAATTCATGGAGTTGTTCTGGCTTAAGTAGGCCGTTGGCGCAGCCCTGGCGATCGTTGGCCTTTTGCCGAGAACGCTTAATACGTTGCCTAGTCTCTGTGTAGCTCTCGGGCGCGGGCTTCGAGTCTGTATCTTGCATGGGCTGCGAAGGAAGCTCTCGTTTCATAAGAAGGGCCAAGTCGAAACGGTCGAGCAGAGGACCCGACAGACGCATGCGATAGCGCTGCACCTGCTCAGAACTGCAATGGCATTGCTTTGGACCAAACGATGCACCGTAGTAGCCGCAGGGGCATGGGTTCATGGCTGCAACCAAAAGCACGCGAGCAGGTAGGCTAAGGCGTGTGCGCATTCGAACGATGTGAACCTCACCGGTTTCAAGAGGTTCACGGAGGGCTTCAAGACTCGAACGCCCAAACTCGGCAAGCTCATCAAGAAATAGAACGCCTCGATGAGCAAGCGAGACTTCACCTGGAATCACAGGGTAGCCACCGCCCACCACGGCTAAGGCCGACGCGGTATGGTGGGGCGCTCGAAAAGGCGGCAGGCAAGACAAGTCTTGGCCGTGTGTTGACTCATGGTCTATGACCATCGTCGACGAGTGGGATGAGACACCCGATAACGCGTGAATAGACTGAACCTCACGCGCCTGTATGGCTGCAAGTTCGGGCATTAGGCCATTCAGGCTATTGGCGATCATTGACTTGCCTACGCCCGGTGAGCCCATGAGCAATAAGTTATGAAGGCCCGTTGCGGCAATGACTGCAGCTTCTTTCGCATTCGACTGACCCTGAATGGCCTCCCAAGCTCCTGCAGCTGCCCTCCTGTATTCACTGAGCTTGCAAGAGCCATCTTCGCTACGCCGAGACGGCAGGGTCAGAGGAGGCACTGCGGGCAGGGGACGTCTGCCCAACAGGTCGTCCACCAGCTGCAGAAGGCCCGACGCACAGACGAGTCTGTCTTGGTCCTGAACCGTCTGAAGCTCCTTTTGATTCGCCAAAGGGAAAACAAGCCGCTGCCCCTCAGTTCCCTTCAGCGCTTCGGCCTCAAGTCCCGTAAAGCCTCGATCGATAATCGAGGTGGCAAAGGCAATGGCTCTTGGCATGGGAAGCAAGGCAGCTGTTAGCGAAAGCTCCCCAAAGCAAAGGACATTGGCAAGTGCTTGCGCATTGATCTCACCCGAGGCTGAGAGGATGGCTAAGGCAATGGCAAGGTCGTAATGGCCCGAGCTCTTCGGTAATTCCGCAGGCGCAAGGTTCACAGTAAGCCGGCCCTGGGGGAAACGAAAGCCCGCCGTTTCAATGGCCGCACGCACGCGCTCACGCGACTCGCGGGCAGCACTGCCTGTTAATCCCACAATGGAGAACTGCGGTAAGCCACCTGAAAGATGGGCCTCAACGCGAACCCGGTGGGCCTGAAGGCCCAGAAGTTCTGCGCAATAGGTAATGGAGAGTGTGGTTGTCATCCCCCCATAGAACGCGAGGGGGGAACCACGGACTACTAATCGTTTGTAGGGCTGTCTGAGTGAGAAGACGAAGGCGCTTGAGCAGCCTGCCCTGGCTGCGAGCCAAGCGACTTCACCCGTGCCTCAAGCTCTGCAAGCTTCATAAGGGCCTGCTCAAGCAAAAGGCTTTGTTGATCAAACTCCTCGCGGGTGACCAGATCCATCTTTTGCAAGGTAGCGTCCAGCGTCTGACGCAACTGAGCCTGAACCTGGGCTGCTGGGCCACTGGCCATAACATCTGACAACTTTTTTTGAAGGTCGGCAAAGAGTGGGGGGAGTTCAGGCATGCCTAAACGGTAACCCATTTCAAGCCGGTTTTCAGCCAAAAAGGGAGGCAGACCAACGCACAGAGCAAAAGAGCGCCCCAGCCCCCGAGCTGGTGCGCCTTGCACCAAGAGAGTGCGCCAAATCTTATGGCGCACCAAGGTCCAGCGTTATTTCACTCAATTAGCCCCTTTTAGGCCTTCTTTTGCGGCTTTTTAAGGGTTTTATGACTGGCACGTTAATCGCTACTAAGGCTTGGGTAAGTACCACCTCATCAAATCTTTTAGGAGAACCTCAATGAAAAAAACCCTTCTCGTGATTGCCGCAGCAGCTACCCTCACGCCCGCTCTACCTGCGCTGGCCGCAGACTCTCCCTTCTCCGCTAATGTTGGCGTCTTCAGCGACTATCGTTTTCGCGGCGTTACTCAGACAGACAAAAAACCCGCTCTCCAGGGGGGCTTTGATTTTGCAGCCCCTAACGGTTTTTATATTGGAAACTGGAATTCGAGTATTAACTGGCTTGGAGGAAATTCGTCGGGGCTTGAATCCGACTTTTATATTGGATACAGCACTGAGGTCAGCGGTGTAGCTATCGATGTAGGAAACCTTTACTACCACTATCCAGGTGAGACAAATGCGGATACCAATGAGATTTATCTTGGTTTGTCCGTTGGTCCAATAACCTTTAAAACGTCATATGCAACTAGCGATTACTTCGGCGCAACAAATTCAGACGGAACGCTTTATTACAACCTCTCGGGGGCGTTTGAGTTAGCCGAGGGCGTTTCAGTCAGTGCCTCCGCTGGTTTCACCAAATTCGAGGGGGTTGCGGATGCTGATGGTTACGATTACTCAGTCGGAGTTTCGTACAGCCTTCCTCAAGGTTTCGAACTAGGTGTTTCGTACATAAGCACAGGCGGTGACTACAAGACCTTCAACGGTGACTTTGGAAAGTCTGGCGCCGTAGTCTCCATCTCCAAATCCTTCTAACTAAATCGGCATCAAGCCCTTTTCGACCGTTTCTAAAGGACAGACATGAAACTCATCACCGCAATCATCAAGCCCTTCAAGCTTGATGAGGTCCGCGAGGCCTTATCAAACATTGGAGTGCAAGGCATTACGGTGACCGAAGTCAAAG